>JBKCTK010000051.1:0-1859 GCA_046319055.1 Synechococcaceae cyanobacterium | reverse complement strand
CGCATTCGCGCCGAGCTCCAGGAGCAGGGCATCGAGCTGGTCGACAAACCCGGCGGCGTCACCGTCTGGCTGCGCCGCTGACGACTGCGGGACAACCTGGCGGGGCCTTGGTTTGCGGCACGTCCTCGGGGCCGGCCTCGCTCCTCTCCGGGTTCGAGAGGCTTCTAAGCCGCTGGAGCGGATTCGGGCCAGCAGGCAGCGTTCTGGGCCCGCCAGGCGCGGGCCTTCAGGCTGCGGCCACTGGGGCTCAGCCCTCTGGCGGCTTGCGGCTGGCCATCAGCTGCTCGATGCGGCGGATGCGCAGCGCAGTGGTCGACCAAACCTCCTTCTGGAAGCCCGGCGCACAGGCCTCCACCAGCTGCTCGATCGGTTCACCCCGTTCAAAGGCGTCCCAGAGCTGGCGCTCCAGCCGGGCGCGCTCGATGAAGTTCCAGCGCTGCAGCCAGACAGGGAGCATTGCCACACCAGCCCTCGTCACTCGGCCCAGTTAAACCGACCCGGCGGGCCGGGCGTCAGGGGAGCCGATGCCAGGGGCCCACACGGCCGGGGCAGAGATGGTTCCGGCCCCAGGCAAGCGCGTCGCCATGGGCCAGCAGCTGGGGCTACCGATCCCAGAGCAGGCGGGGTACCCCCAGCCTCGCTGACGTCAAGCAAAACCTGAGGCCACCAGGGGGGAGCGACCCAAGCGGTTTCCTGTAGAGAACCGAGACGCCGCCATCGCTTCTCCGCTTCCCTCCGCCATCCACCCCAGCAGCTGATCAGCAACAAAGCTCCGCCTGCGAGAAATGCTTCATGACGCATGGCAAGAACTGGCTTCCGGCGCCACGCTTTTGGGCGCTCACTGGTGCCAGTCAGCCTTCTTCATCCCGTGATCGTGAGCGCTGCGGAGCTTTGTTGCCGATCAGGCCTCAGCTTGACCCCTGGCTGCCAGTGCTGCCTCAAAGTCCTCTCCACCGGCCTGGTCCCTCGGCCTCGGTACCACCAAAACTTGCCTCAGGTCCTGCTGGATCAGCCTGAACGCAGCAGAGCCTGAGCCTTGCGAGCTCACAAGCGAAACTTTCAGGCAGCCCTGACCCCGCTGCCGATTGGCGCCAGCCGCATGGCGTGCCAAGCCCCCAAGGCCGCATCTTCACCACAGCAGAACTGGGATGAGACTTGCAGACGCGTCGCCTTTGGAGAATGGGCGGCCAGCCCATCGCGGCCCTTTGCGACGATCATCCATCGCTGCGACGAGGTTCTCAACGTTGGCAAGAGCTCTACCGGCTTGATCCTGTCCAAAAACCCTTGGGCGTGATGCTGTCCTTCAGGGAGCTCTCCGCGGGGTTGCCAGGATTGACCGGCGGCTGCACCCCAGGCTCCCGGCGGCGTTCGGGGGGATGGGAGACTAGCCGCCAACCGTCGTGGCACCGTGAAAGCCCTCTCCGTGCTCGGTTCCACCGGGTCGATCGGCACCCAGACCCTGGAGATCGTTGAGGAGTTTCCGGATCGCTTCCGGGTGGTGGCCCTGAGCGCCGGCAACAATTTGGCGCTGCTGGTTGAGCAAATCCAACGCCACGCCCCGGAGGCTGTAGCCCTGGCCGATCCGAACCGACTCGGGGAGCTGCAAGAGCGGCTGGCGGCCCTCGAGCCCAGCCAACGGCCGCCGCGGCTGCCCCAATTGCTGGGGGGCCGGGAGGGGATCTGTGAAGTGGCCGCCTGGTCCAGCGCCGAGCTGGTCGTCACCGGCATCCTCGGTTGCGCCGGCCTGCTGCCCACCCTTGCCGCCATCCGGGCTGGCAAGGATCTGGCCTTGGCCAACAAGGAGACGCTGATCGCCGCCGGACCGGTGGTTTTACCCGAGCTAGAGCGCAGCGGTAGTC
>JBKCTK010000050.1:0-3604 GCA_046319055.1 Synechococcaceae cyanobacterium | reverse complement strand
GGATCAGTCGGCCAGGATCTTGGGAACGCGGAAGAAGTCGCCTTCACGCTGGGGGGCCAGGTTGAGGAGCTGCTCGCGCACCGGGGTGGGCTCCACCTGATCTTCGCGGGTGACATTCACCACCTCCACGGCCCGGGTGGTGGGGGGCACCCCTTCGGTGTCCACCGCCTCCAGCTGGGCGACGTAGTCGAGGATGCGCTCCAGTTGGCCGGTGTAGGTGGCGATGGCCTCCTCCGCTAGATCCAGCCGCGCCAGCTGCGCCACCTTGCGCACGTCGTCGGCGGTGATGCGGCTCATGGGGAAAGACCACGCTGCCGCAGCTTAAGGCGTCCGCCGCCTCCGGCCCCCGACACCGCAGGGGCCCACCCCCAAAGCGCCCGAGGTGAAGGTCACGCGCCGAGGAAGCGCTCCAGATCGGCGGCGAGGGCCGTGGCCGCCAGATCGAGGAACCGCTCGCCGTGTTCCGGTTGGGCCAGGTAGGGATCCGAGCCCATGCGTCCGTCGGGGTGGCGGCGGCGGAAATCCTCCGGGCCATGGATCGGCCCCGCCGGGGCGGGCTCCTCCAGGGGCTGCTGCTTGGCCACCAGGCTCGGCTCTAGGTGCAGGGTGAGGGCGATTTCGCTCGGGGTGGCGTGGTGCCCCTCCCGGTCGCCATAGAGGCTGCGGGCCTCTTGCATCACCGGCCCGGCCATGAACCAGTTGGCCAGCTGACAGCGCAGCCGCTCGGCCGCTGGCAGGCCCCGGGAGGCGGCGCTGCTGTGGGCCTGGGCGAAGGCGGCGCGGCAGGTGGCGATGTTGCCGCCATGGCCGTTGATCACGAAGATCCGCTCGAACCCGTGGCGCGCCAACGAGAGCACCACGTCGTGGAGCACCGCCAGCAGGGTGGAGGGCTGCAGGCTCACCGTTCCGGCAAAGCCCAGGTGGTGTTCCGCCATGCCGAAGTTCTGGGCCGGGGTCACCAGCACGCCGGTGCGGCGACCCACCTCCAGCGCCACCGCTTCGGCGGTGAGGGCGTCGGTGCCGATGGCGCCGGTGGGGCCGTGCTGTTCGGTGGAGCCCAGCGGCACGATCACGCCGCGGCAGCGCTCCAGGTAGCCCTCCACTTCGGGCCAACTGCGCAGCTGCAGGCGGATGGCTTCCGGGCTGGCCACGGGCCCGGGCAGGCCCGCGGCGCGGGCCGAGGGGTCCGGGGCGAGGCTGTGGGTCATCGCGAGGAAGGCGGGTGAACGGAGGACCTGGCGGGGCCGTGGCGAGCGCTGTGGGCGTGGCGAGGGCTGTGGGCGTGGCGAGGGCCGCGGGCTTGGTGGCTAGTGGGCTTGGACGCCCTTGGGGGACTGGGCGTCGCGGCCAGGGGGCGAAGCGGTCTCCATCCGTGTGGCCAGAGGGAGATGGGGTCAGTGGGCTGTGCCGTTGCCGTCGTAGTCGTCGGTGTCGTAGTAGCCGCCGCGGGTGCCGAAGTAGAGGGTGGTCAAACAAAAGACCCCGCCGCCGAAGAGCAGCACGGTGGCGAGGGTGAAGCCGGAGTCCATGGCGGGAGGGCTGGATCTGCTGAGCAGTCTGGCGAGGACGCCAGGGTGCTGCAGCGGCTAGGCCTCCCAGGACTGCCTGAAAGTTACGCTGCCGAGCTCGAAAGGCTGAGGGTCGACTGTGTTCGGAGACGATTCAGCAGCGGCTTCGCTGGGTCCTGGCGGTGCCGAAGCCATGAGGCCAGGAGGCTGCGCAGGACTTGGAGGCAACCCTGCTTGGCCTCCGGATCGCGAGCCGCCGGGCCCAGCTGCTCGCCCCGGCCCCCCGCCACGTCGACCGGCCGCTGGCCCCGCGTGGCAACTCGATCGGCGCAGGCGGGCCACGGCCGCCGCGGGCGGATCGGGCGCATCGCGATCCCGCCCCACCAGGCCTCTCCCTCCCGGGGCCTGATCAGCAACAAATCAGCAACACCCCCTGAGGGGAACGATCTGGCGCCTCTTGATCGGGATCCTGAGGCGCTTGCCTCTCACGGCTCAGGCTGGCTGCGCCGTGCTTGGGGTCGGTCGAGGAGGGAGCGGGGCTCTGTCCTGGGCCTTCTCGGGTCCTAGGTCTCGGGTTGGTGTCTGGCGTGGTGTCTGGCCGCCCTGGTTCATGGATCGGCTGCTGCCAAGGGCCCTTACCTTCGATTGTGTGCACAAATCGTGACGATTACGCCCCCCCAGTTCCCCCATCTCCCCCCCGCTTTCTTCCGGCGGCCCGCGGCGGCGGTCGCCCCCGAATTGATCGGCTGCCGGCTGGTGAAACGCCTTGCCGATGGCCAGCTGCTCTGGGGCGTGGTGGTGGAGACAGAGGCGTATTGCCAATCCGAGCCCGCCTGCCATGGCCATCGCCGCCGCTCTCCCCAGAACGAAACCCTGTTCGGTGAGCCCGGCCAGTGGTACGTGTATGTGAGCTACGGCATCCATCACTGCGTGAATGTGGTGACGGAGCGGGCGGAGTGGGCGAGTGGCGTTCTGCTACGGGCGGTGGCCCTGCCGCGGGAGCCGGAGCGCATCGCCGCTGGCCCGGCCCTGTTGGCGCGCCGCTTCGGCATCGACCGCCGCCACGACCGCCAACCCCTAGACCCCGCCCTGGGCCTATGGCTGGCCTCTCGGCCCGCCTCCCTGGAGGCCCTGCTGGCCGGCGAAGACCGCGCCGCTGACAACAAGCCGCAAGCGCTGCTGCGGACCACCCGCATCGGCATCCGCCAGGGCCAGGAGCTGCCGCTGCGCTGGTATCTGCGGCCCAGCCGCAGTGTGAGCCGCCGGGCCCGCGGTGACCGCACCCCCAGCCAGGCCCAAGCCTGGGCGATCGGCGCGGACTAGCGTGCCCAGGTGCGCCTGCAGTCACCTTGGGCACCTGGAGCCACCGCCATGTGATCGACCTGGCGGCCTTCTCCCAGGACGACTTCGCCACGGTGCTGGATCTGGCCCAGCGCTTCCGCTCCCTGCCGCTCACCGGCACCCGCAAGCTGCCGGCGTTGCAGGGGCGCTTGATGACCAGCCTGTTCTTCGAGCCCAGCACCCGCACCCGCAGCAGCTTCGAGGTGGCCGCCCGACGGCTCTCGGCCGATGTGCAGAGCTTCTCGCCGGCCTCCAGTTCCCTGAGCAAGGGCGAGAGCCTGCTGGATACGGCGCGCACCTATGTGGCCATGGGCTCCGATGTGCTGGTGGTGCGGCACCGCTGCGCCGGCGTGCCGGAGACCCTGGCCCGGGAACTCGAGCGCGGCGGCGAGCGGGTGGCGGTGCTGAATGCCGGCGATGGCCTGCACAGCCACCCCAGCCAGGGCCTGCTCGACCTGTTCACCCTGGCGCGCCACTTCGAACCCGAGGCCCCTTCCCCCGAAAGCCTGCGGGGCCGCCGCATCGTCATCGTCGGCGACGTGCTCCATTCCCGGGTGGCCCGCTCCAACCTCTGGGCCCTCACCGCCTGCGGGGCCGATGTGGTGCTCTGCGGCCCGGCCACCCTGCTGCCCGATTGCTTCGCCGACTTCGTGCTGGCCCCGCCGCCGGGCCAGGGGGCCGATCCGGTGGCCGCCAGGGGCCGGGTGCGGATCGAGCGGCGCCTGGAGGAGGCCCTGCCCGGGGCCGACGCCGTC
>JBKCTK010000049.1:0-5385 GCA_046319055.1 Synechococcaceae cyanobacterium | reverse complement strand
GCCGTGCTGGTCACCCCCAGGCTGGAGCAGCCATCACCATCGCGCTCCCCCAAGCCCAGTTCTGCCGCTTGGCCGCCCCCGGCCAAACGCCTGCGGGGCTCCGGCGATCAGGGCTGACGCTCAAATCCACGGGGACTCTGGGTGGTCAAGTCCCTGGTCCGCTTGGGGCTTGGGGCTAGCTCTGGCCTGGCGGCAGGCACTCCAGCTCAGCCAGCGAAGGGGTCCGGGCTGAGCTGGGCGTGTGTGACAACCCCCATCGGCTCCGGGACGGCACGGCAAGGATTTCTACACTCCGGCCAGACGCCTTGATCCGTCTGTGGTCTTCCCCTGGCTCAGCGCGGCGATCCTGTTTCCGATCGCCGCCGCCCTGCTCATCCCCTTCATTCCCGATGAGGGCGATGGCCGCAAGGTGCGCTGGTATGCCCTCGGTATCTCCCTGATCACCTTCCTGATCACGGTGGGTGCGTACCTCAATGGCTACGACCCCAGCGAACCGGGCCTGCAGCTGGCCGAGCGGGTGCAGTGGTTGCCGAATCTGGGCCTGGCCTGGTCCGTGGGCGCCGACGGCCTGTCGATGCCCCTGATACTGCTCACCAGCTTCATCACCTCCCTTGCCTGCCTGGCGGCCTGGCCGGTGAGCTTCAAACCCCGTTTGTTCTATTTCCTGATTCTGGCCATGGATGGCGGCCAGATCGCGGTCTTCGCAGTGCAGGACATGCTGCTCTTCTTCCTGGCCTGGGAGCTTGAGCTCATCCCTGTTTATCTGTTGCTGGCCATCTGGGGAGGCAAGAAGCGTCAATACGCCGCAACGAAGTTTATTCTTTACACCGCAGGCAGCTCACTGTTCATCCTTTTGGCCGCTTTGGCGATGGGCTTTTTCGGTGGCGGTGTCCCCAGCTTTGAATACACCACCATCGCCGCCAAAGCGCTGCCCACGGCCTTTCAGGTGCTCTGCTACGTGGCTCTGTTGATCGCCTTTGGCGTCAAGCTTCCGATCGTGCCCTTGCACACCTGGCTCCCTGATGCCCACGGTGAAGCCACAGCACCGGTGCACATGCTGCTGGCCGGAATCCTGCTGAAGATGGGTGGCTATGCGCTGTTGCGCTTCAATGTGCAGTTATTGCCCCAGGCCCATGTTCAGTTCGCGCCGCTGCTGGTGGGCCTCGGAGTGGTGAACATCATCTACGCGGCCCTCACCTCGTTTGCCCAGCGCAACCTCAAACGCAAAATCGCCTACAGCTCGATTAGTCACATGGGCTTCGTGCTGATTGGCATCGGCAGCTTCAGCGCCCTCGGCACCAGTGGGGCGATGCTGCAGATGATCAGCCATGGCCTGATCGGCGCCAGCTTGTTTTTCCTGGTGGGAGCCACCTATGACCGCACCCACACCCTGCAGCTCGATGAGATGGGAGGTGTGGGCCAGAAGATGCGCAAGATGTTCGCCCTTTGGACCGTCTGCAGCCTCGCCTCCTTAGCGCTCCCCGGGATGAGTGGCTTCGTTTCCGAGTTGATGGTGTTTGTGGGCTTTGCCACCAGTGAGGCCTACGCCCTCAGCTTCCGCGTGGTGATCGCTGTGCTGGCTGCGATTGGCGTCATCTTGACGCCGATCTATCTGCTCTCGATGCTGCGGGAGATCTTCTTTGGCCAGGAGAACCGCGAATTGGCGGCCCACACCCATCTCGTCGACGCCGAGCCCCGCGAGATCTACGTGATCAGCTGCCTGCTGGTGCCGATCATCGGCATTGGCCTCTATCCACGGCTGGTCACCGACAGCTACCGGGCCTCGATCGAAGCGTTGGTCCAACGCGAGGAGCAGGCGATGGCCCTGGTCGCGGCGCCGCCGGCGACGCGCCTGTTCCGGGGGCTTCCAGCCGGGGTTCTGCCCCTGCAGCTGCTGAGCGCCCCAAGCGTCGGCTGAGCAGCTCCGACGCTCGCATCCCCTGACCCAACCGCTGGGGCACCCATTCCAGGGCTGCGCGGCTGGGCATGTTTTCCTACGCTCGGCTTGCCCGCATTGATCGCGCGACCTCCATGCGTCAGCTGAACTTCCTGCTGATCTTCAGCTTCGGCCTAGCGATGGTGATGTTCACCCTGGAGAACACCGCCGCCACCACCGTGAACTTCATCCCGGGGGTAAGCCTCACCCTGCCCCTGGCCGCCATGCTCCTGCTGGTCGGGGGTCTCGGCGCAACCGCTGCCTGGATTTTCGCGGTCTGGACCGGCGTGGTGCGCAAGGTCGAGACCCTTCAGGAACAGAGCGAGCTGGAATCCCAGCAGGTGCGCATCCAGGAGCTGGAGAGCGATTTGGAGCGGTATCGCGCCACCGTGGAGGCCCAGCTGGCGCTGCTGCCGGCGGCGGGTGGCAGCAGTGGATCCGCGGCGATCGACGCGACGTCTTGAGCGCCGCGGCTTGAACGCCCGGGGAGCTGCTGGAACGCGCCAGGGCCCGAACCGATCTGGCTCTCAGGGGGCAACTGGGCAGTGCCCGGCTCGATCATCTGAACGCCAGAACAGGCTGGCCCCCTCGGCCAGCGACGAGAACGTCCCTGCATCTGTTCAGGGCCCTTGCCGACACCATGGCGTCGCTACAGCCGCCGCCCGGCCCGCTCAGCGTCGCCAGCCAGGGGCAACCCAAGCGGGGGTGCCAGCCAGCCATCACCACGCTCCTGGCGTTGGTCGGCCCCGGCTGAGGCGGTCAGGTCTGGAAACCTGTTCAGGCCTAGCCGGAGCTAGCTCATCCCGATACCTTGGTGAGAAAGCTGCAGCGGGGGCTGACCAGGGCACGTGGCAGAAGCAGGCGCCAGGCTGGCCATCCGGCTTCTGCAGGAAGCTGCCGTGCGGGGCGACATCGACCCCTGGGACGTTGATGTGATTGCCGTGGTGGATGGCTTTCTGGATCAACTGCGCCAGCGGATCCTGGTGCCTCGCCTGATCGCCGCCTGCGGCGGCAGCTACGAGCAGGATTTGTCCGAAACCAGCGAAGCCTTTCTGGCTGCCTCGGTGCTGGTGGGCCTCAAGGCCGAAGTGCTGGAAGCCTCCACCTTCCCGCCCCAGCCTCTGGAGGAGGAGTGCGCGTTCGAGGACGCCGGGACGGAGGTCGGTTGGGAGGACGGCGTCAGTCCACTGCCCCTGCGGCCGGAGCGGCATCTGCGCCGTCGCCCCGTGGCCCCGCCACCCCTGCAACGGCCCATCACCTTGGGTGAATTGATCAGCCAGCTGGAGGACATCGCCAGTCAGCTGGAGCAGGAGCAGACCCGTGGTGCCCGCGCCAGCCGCGGACGCCGCTACAGCGAGCGGGCCGCGATCGCCCAGGTGGCGGCCTTGGCCCATCGCGAAAAGCTGCCGGAGACCACCGCGGCGCTCAGCCTCTTCCTCAGCGGTGGCGCCTCGGAGAATCCAGAGGAGGAGCAACCCTGGCAGGGATTCGAGGAATTGGTGGCCAGCTGGGCCGAACACGTGCGCGGCTGCTCCGCTGAGGAGGAGCTGGACGCGGACCGGGTCGGCGTGTTCTGGGCCCTGCTGTTTCTCTGCGCCCAGGGCAAGGTGGAACTGGAGCAACAGGGGGGTCTGTTCGCGCCGCTGCGGCTGCGCCGCCTGCCGGGCGAGGGCGAACAGAGCAGCCCCGTACAGCTCAGGTTGCCGACGGGGTCAGCTGCCACGCCGGCTGGAGAGATCCTGGCGGCTTAGGGGCGGTCTCTAAGCTTTCGGCCACACGTTGGAAGCCCACGCCGATGAAGGCGATGATCCTGGCGGCGGGGAAGGGTACTCGGGTGAGGCCGATCACCCATACGACCCCCAAGCCGATGATCCCGATCCTGCAGAAGCCGGTGATGGAGTTTTTGCTCGAGCTGCTGCGCGAGCATGGATTCACCGAGATCATGGTGAATGTGTCCCATCTTGCTGATCAGATCGAGAACTATTTTCGGGATGGCCAACGCTTTGGTGTTCAGATTGCCTATAGCTTTGAAGGGCGCATTGAAGATGGGGAGCTGATTGGCGAAGCCTTTGGATCCGCCGGTGGCCTGCGAAAGATTCAGGATTTTCAGCCCTTTTTCGACGATACATTTGTCGTCCTTTGTGGCGATGCGCTGATTGATCTTGACCTCAGCGAAGCTGTACGACGTCATCGCAGCAAGGGCGCCTTGGCCAGCTTGATCACCAAGCGCGTGCCCATCGATCAGGTCAGCAGTTATGGGGTCGTCGTGACCGATGAGGCTGATCGTGTGCTGCGCTTCCAGGAAAAGCCCAGCATCGAGGAAGCCGCCAGCGACCAGATCAGCACCGGGATCTACATCTTTGAACCCGAAGTTTTCAAGTACATTCCCAGTGGTAGACCCTTCGACATCGGTTCAGATCTTTTCCCGAAGCTAGTTGCGGCTCAAGCACCGTTCTATGCGCTGCCGATGGAGTTCGAATGGGTCGATATCGGCAAGGTTCCAGACTACTGGCAAGCGATTCGCAGCGTCCTGCAAGGACAGGTGCGCCAGGTGCAAATTCCAGGCAAGCAGGTGCGGCCTGGCGTTTATGCGGGGTTGAATGTGGATGCCAACTGGGATCGCATCCAGGTGCAGGGCCCCATTTATGTGGGAGGGATGAGTCGCATCGAGGATGGTGCCACCATCATCGGCCCCGCCATGATCGGTCCGAGCTGCCACATTTGCGCTGGAGCTACAATCGACAACTCCATCATCTTTGAGTATTCCCGCATCGGTCCAGGGGTACGTTTGGTCGAAAAACTGGTGTTTGGACGCTATTGCGTGGATCGCAACGGCGACCACATCGACCTCCAGGAAGCCTCCCTCGACTGGCTGATCACAGACACCCGCCGCCTGGATATCGCTGAGCCATCAGCCCATCAGAAAGCCCTGGCCGAGTTACTCGGCAACGACCTCACCCTCAGCAAAGCAGGCTAAACCCGGAATGCTAGACCCTCAACACAAGCAGTCAACGGTTGTTTAGTTCTGCTGGATTGATAAGCTGGATTGATAAACAGTATTTTCTGTCATTACTTTGCGCCACCGTTTGGTCCTTGGCATGGCCCCATCGCCGCAGGGTCTGCAACGGCGTTGCAGGAGCCCCAAGAGCTGAATCCGACTCCAGACACGCGCAAGGCACACCACCAACCGTGACCATGCTGAGCGCACGGCTGGGATCAGTGCCCTGCCGTAGCCAAGCCATCCCTAGGCAGCGGCCAAAGCCGAGGGCTGCTGCTCGAGCGGCCGCACCCCGGCACGATCAAGGACCTCGGGAATGCGTTCCTCCGCCTTCACGGCCATCCGATGGACCCCCTGGGCCCATTGCCGATACTCGTCCAACTGCTCGGCGGCGATGGCCACCCCGTGCGCCGCTGGATCGGCGGAGGGCTCCAGGCGCCGGATTAGGGAT
>JBKCTK010000048.1:0-14816 GCA_046319055.1 Synechococcaceae cyanobacterium | reverse complement strand
TGCCAGCATGGGTTGAGGTCGGTGGAATCGCCCCCTCTTTGTGCTTGAAAGCGCCTCCACCGCAACCGATCTCGACCTGATCAGCTACCTGAGGTCGATCCCTGATGCGCGGATGCGGCGCGGCGTTCGGTTTCCGGCCTGGTATCTGCTGCTGGTGGCCGTGCTCGGGATCCTGAGTGGCTGCCAGAGCTTGCGGGATCTGGAGCGTTTCGCCATCCGCCACCACAGCGTGCTCACCGAGGCACTCGGCCTGGAGTTGCGGCGGCCGCCTTCGGATTCCTCGTTCCGCTACTTCTTCCATCAGGTGGATGTGGCGGCGCTGTGCGCTGTGATTCGCGACTGGACGATCGCCCAGATCCCTGATGGCGCAGCGGATCTCGATCAGCTGGTGTGTGACGGCAAAACCTTGAGGGGTTCGATCGAGCCCACGGCCGGCGGGGGCTCCGCCTTCATTGCCCAGGTCACGCTTTATTCGGCCGCTCTCGGCCTGGCGATCAGCCAGGCTTGCTACGCCACCGGCGAGAACCACGAGCGGGCGGTGCTCAAGCAGCTGCTCGGCGAGCTCGATCTTGACGGTGTGCTGATCCAAGCGGATGCGCTCCACACCCAGAAACCGTTTTTCAACTCCTCCAGGAGCAGGGGGCCGACTTCCTGCTGACCGTCAAGGCCAACCAGAAGACGCTGCACCGTCAGATCCGATCTCAGTTCTGCGGAAAGCGGCACATCCCTTTCGTAGCCGACGTTCACGAGGTTGGCCACGGCCGCGACATCACCTGGACGCTGCGCGCCAAACAGGCTCCAGACCACATCAGCGAGGCCTGGATCGGCACCAGCTGGATCGTGGACGTCACGGTCAGCGGCAGCCGTGACGGCAAGCCGTTTCAAGCCACCCACCTGTTTCTGACGAGCCTGCGCACCACCACAGAAGCCCTGCTGCAACTGGTGCGGGACCGATGGAGCCTTGAGGGCTGGCACTGGATCCGTGACACCCAGCTCCACGAGGACGCCCACCGCTACCGGGGCAATGGCGCTGGAGTGATGGCCACGCTGCGCACCGCCGCCTTGAACCTGTTGCGCCTGGCTGGGTTCCGCTCGATCCGGACTGGCTTACAGGCGGTGATGCATGACATCACGGCGCTGCTGGCAATGGCGCGGCACCCGCCGGAACCGACTCCTGCTGAACTTTGAATCAGCCCTGTGTTGAATGGGAAGTGGTATCGGATTGCTAGGCCCTGACAGAGCTTGTAAGGACGGTTGAAATCCATCCATATTGAACCTATGATCGCAAGATCCTTCCACACCAGATCCAATCAACCAATCAATCAATCAATGATTGGCCTAGCCCCGTTCCTCCGCCCATAGACCGTGGTGCTCTAGAGTTTTAAGTCCAAGCCCTCCGCTGCACAACTAATAGCAAACGATGGCAGCCTACATAGTCATTACAGTAATTCTCGCCGTTATTGGATATCTGCTGGGTCAACCCCATCAGATCTCAGACGCATTTGCAATTGCTGCCGGGGCGATCTTGCCGCTTTTTCAGCCAACCGATGATGGGGCTACGTCATCATCATTGTCTAGGTTGTTAGATCCCATTAGAGAGTTCAACAAGCACATTATCAGGCAGCCCTTCTTCCATATCTGTCTAGCTACCCTTGCCTCAGGAGTGATCATCACCGGCAATCAGCAGTTCCAGTCTCACTCCATTCCAAAAGGACTAGATTATACAACCTACATTATTGACAACAGCGGCAGCATGGGGTTAAAAGGTGAACTCATCAACCATAAGACAAAAGTAGAACACGCAGTTGAGCACATCAGATCCCACGTTAACCAGCTGACTGATTACGGCCAGCTTGGCTTAATTGTGATTGGAGGTGTAAGCGGAGATTCATTGGCAGGTGAGTGCAAGATAACACCTTTGATCAATGATCGAGCGAGCCAAGCACAGCTACTCGAAATGCTTGGAAAAATTGAACCGAATGCAAGTGGCGCTACCGATATCAGCGGAGCTATTGCCATGGCAGTTCATAACATCTCTAAACATGAATCCGATAACCAGAGAAAAGGAAGCAGCAAGCAGATCATCGTAATCTCGGACCTGGGTCACAACTGTGCGAGCTCCGCAGGACTTGAGACCATCAATGCCCAAGTCTCACAAGCCCTGAATTCAGGATATGAGAGTTCAAAAAACCAACCAATACGTACAGCCGACACAATGGAGTACATCCAGAGCTTTGTTGTTTTCTCTCTTAGAGCCAAATCAGCTCATCCGTCAGCATTGACCTCTATGTCAGATTTGTTCGTACAACAGGCACAGGCACACCCAAAGGATGAGCTATCGTTAAACACGTCAGATGCCACTGATAGCCACTCTGCATACAACCGTGACCTTAGACTACTCCGACAGCAAGGAATTCTAGTGAAAGAACTGAGCCTTGAAGAGCTCGGCGAATCGGGTGATCTCACCATTCCAAGTCGGGAGATCATGCGTGTCCACAGTGCATTCTTGCTCTCCTTTCTATTCTGGAGTTCATATTTGGTCTCCAGGCTGATTTTAATAGCCTCTACTCCAGCTGTGCAGACCAGTTCCGCGGGCCTTGGGCGAAGGACAAATCACAACTCGACCAAAGACCTTCAAGGAAAAGTCCGTCACCTGGTCTCCAAGCTTAGAACTGCGGGCTCCGGTCCAGAAGGCCCTGGCAAGTCTGCCTCTACCCGCCTGCCAAGGAGTGATGCCGATCACCGCACACCAACTGATCTGCAAGATAGCAGCATAGATTCAACGCTTAGAAGAGCTTGGCGATCAGACCAATCGGAAAGCATTGATATTCTGTTGACATGGGATAGTAGCTATCAAGAGTTTCTGCGTTTCCATGTTCTTTGGCGAGAAAATAGTACTGCCGATTGGATTCAGCTTCATAACTCTCTGCAGCAGCAGGATGTCGATACCAAGACCTTCACGATCAGCCGCTTGGAATACAACGAACAAGGGGGACCAATACGCTTAAGGATTCAGGGTCTTCTACATGGTTGTTTCTGGATTATTGTCGAGAACTTCTATCAGACCCATCCCGTCGATTTATTGATTGCGGCCACGCCTTTAGAACAGCTTGATGCCCATGTGGAGGTACAACGTGACTCAGCTGGCTCTGGAAAGCAAAAGCCGGTGCATTATTATTTTACTAGTGCTAATAATCAAGAAAATATCGATCCGACTCTAGGCTGCTGGGATGTCTGCTCCATCGATTGTACGCAGACTAAAGCCCGGCTGGTGCAGGGCACTGGCGTAGTGGCTATGCCTAAGGTATCAGATCATCATTTTATCAACCCAATGGAGCAGACACAGTGAACCCATCACCTCCTCGCCTAGTTCGTAAAAGCGCCGCTGCAAGGCTTGTTTCGTGGATCAAGACTTTTCTTTTTTGGTGCTCTGCTCTTGAAACGCCAATTGTCAACCGTGATTAGTTTCGGATTGAACATGGAAAGTATGTGACCATTGGACTTGCTGTGTTGATTACAGCAGTTATGGCCGGATTCTCAGGTGCTTATGCTATCAACTCCCTTTCCTTAGGTAGGATAGTAACTATTTCTTTTGGCTTGCTATGGGGATTTATTATCCTTAATATTGATCGGCAAGTCATCTATGGCATTAATAGCAATAACTCTAAACGGACTGGTGGCTTCGGCCATACGCTTCGAAGCAAGCTAGGGCTCCTGTTGCGTATCCTGCTCGCTGTAACAATTGGCTTCATCATTTCTGAACCGCTCAAACTTCGTTTATTCAAATCACAGATCGAACGGGGCTGTTGCACTTGAACGCTATGACGAGGAGATCAGGAGATTGGATGGAGAGCTAACAAGCCTTCAAAAGGAATCCGAGAAACTAGATGATAAGCTTGGAAAAGTGACCAAAAGGATTGATAATGAGGTGAACGGAACAAATTCATTTGGAGTCCCTGGTGAGGGTCGTCGATACATGAAAGCTCAGGATCAGGCTGATCGAATCATTCAGCGACAAGAACAGAACATTACAAGGATTGATTCGACCAGAGAAAATCTTGCGAATGTTAAGAAGGAAAGGATAGACGTAGCTTCAGGTTTGAAATCCTCAGGTCAAATGAATTCCGCGTCAAATCAAATTAAAAAGTCCACATCACTAGACCAAGCCAAGCCGTCGACAAACCAAGCGCTTGTTCCAACTGACCTTAGCTTGTTTGAGCAAATCCAAATTCTTTGGCGGCTTCAAAGTGCAGCCAATAAAACCTCACCATATGAGATCGAACAGGCTAAAAAGATTCATGAGATCAGCTTGGTGATCACGTTTTTATTTCTTGTCATTGAATTGTTGCCTGTCTTTTCAAAACTCAGTATGGGTTCTGGGGTTTATGAGTTGTTGTTAAATGAACAGATCAGTAAGCTTGAGGATGAATTGCGGGAAGCGAGGGAGGAGTCAGAGCTTAAGCAATCTCTCGACGATAACCGCCGCAGCAATCGCAAGTCAACCTCAGATCATGAAAAGATTAATGCGGAACTAGAACAGGAGTATCAAGTTATTTTGAAAAAGCGCTACTATCAAGACCGTGAGCAACAGTTTCTAGCACGCTTAAAAGCAGAGTCTGATCTTCAGGATAAACTGCACGAAAAGATAAAAGAGTTTAAGCAACGCGTGATGGATCGTGTTATCAGTAAGGCTGAGAGCAATCTTGCAACGGAAGTTGATTTATCGGCAAAAGGCTATGCTGATAAGATTGCGGTACAAATCAATGATCTTCTCGCTATATTCGAGCAGGCATATCAGCGTGCTGCTCAGAAGCGACGGCCTCTTTCAGGTGATAAGGCTAAAACCAATAGCATGATTGGCGAGAGCTTCGAGCAATTTGAAGAACGCATTCTCGGCATTACAATAGCCTTCTTCAATGATGTCAAGAAACAGACCAAAGAACGAACAGATGAAGATGCCATCCGGCTTTCCAGTATTGCCGCGGCTAGCATGACAGGATTGATTGAGACAATGTTGAATGAGATGGAACAGGTTATCCAGGATCTTGGTCGTGCTGCACCCTCGAGAGTGCAATCACTCAGGCAGGACTTTGGTGGACGCCTGGACCAGGGCCTGACAAGTGCGCGGCGCGACGCTATTGTTCGGTTGTTGCAAGCTCTGAATCAACAGCTCAGCCTACAACTTGCCGAATTGCCTGAAGCCACTGCTAAGCTTGTTAAGCAGCGAATCCAGGAGATGATAACCAAGGCTGTTGAGGATCTTGACAATCCAATTCCTCCTCCACTTTGATTACATCTACAGCCCTAAGCTCAAGCCCCAGACCCAGGCACCTCCGCTGAGACGCCATCATTCGAGAGGTGCGTTTGCTCCGCACTTCGCCGAGCCACCATTTGACTCCATCGATGACGGTTTATCTCCGTAAAAGCTACCCCCCCCTCCCCCCCCCCAGGAGGATCTAAGCCAGATCGACATATCGACATTCTGATCCCAGAGAATGGCAATGCCTTGGTCATCGGAGCAGTCTCATCACCCCGAGATCACGATCGATCAGTCGATTCTGGCGGCCACGCTGCGTTTCAGATCAAACCCGACGACGTTCTGAAGCCTGCCGATTGGCCAGAGGCAAAAACTCGCCATCACTCACTATTGATCCCTCTTGCATGCTTCTGCAAACAGTACGCCTCAAATCAGATCCAGGGTTCCTGGGGGAGAGCATGAGGCGGATTGACCTTTCCCACCACTGACGCCACAGCGATGGCTTCACCTCGGCAGGACCACCGGGCAGCAGGCAAGCTCATCTGCCAGCCGCTCAGATCTCCTCCAGCCAGTGCACCGGATCACCCACCGCCAGCGGTCCGCCCGTCAGCACGCTCAGGCGGATGCCGGCGGTGACTTGGTTGTGGCGGGCGGTGGCACGCAGGATCTCGAGGGTGTCCGCCAGCTCGCCCTGGGCCAGGGTGGTGATCACGCACCGGGGACAGCCGCTATCGACCCGCAGCCGCAGCCGCAGCCGCTCGCCGATCGCCAGCGCGCCACCCGCCCAGCGTTCCTTCACGAAGTCGCTGTCGCCGCTGGGTTCGATCAGCAGGTTGGGGCGGAAGCGCTCCTCGGCGAAATCAAGGCCTGGCGCCAACCGCTGCAACTCCGCCAGGGTGGCGGTGCTGATCGCATGAACGGGGCAGGCGTCGAAGATGGTGCCCGCCGGTCACACCAGCTCGTTGGTGATGTTCTGGAAGTCGCGACCCTCCACCTCCAGCGCAGGCAGGGGTTCGCCGGCGCGGGGTTCGCTCAGGTAGCGGGCCCGGAAGGCAAACAGATCGCCCCACAGGCGCGGATTCTTGGCGCTGGCCACCCGCCTCAGCGCCCCATCCCAGAGCGCATAGCCGCGGTCGCCCACCACCCCGCGCGGCTCCACCTCCAGCCGCTCCCCCAGCATCGACTTGAGCGGATAGCGCCACAGGGCAGCCACCTGGCCCACCAACGTGCCGGCGGCAGGCGCTTCGGCCAGGGACGGAGAAGCCATGGCGGCAAGGTGACAGGGTGACAGGAACGATTCACCCTGAACGGCTGAGGTGCCAGCGCCGGTGGCGGGAGCTACCGCAGCGGATCCCCCTGCGCCGACGACTCCTGAATGGTCCAACCGCTCAGCTCACTGGGGCTTTGGTGTGGTGGAGGAACCAAGGATCGCCTCTGAGGGCCAGAATTCCCGCCAGATCCACTGGAGCGAGCGGCTGAGTGGGGGCAGACGTTCGGCTGGTTGACGAGTGGCTGCCGATCGAGAATGGGCGGCCAAGCCCGCTGCTGTTCAGCGAAGGTGGTCGAGCGTGACAGCTGGATTCAGCACGAAGCGCCAGGATCCCGACCTCCAGCCTGTCTCTGAGGCGCTGCGGCGTGCCGGTCAGGGTGCCCGGGAGGTCGCCCGCGAGACCGGCGCCGGGGCATTGCAGCCGCTTATCTGCCCCCGGCGCTGCGAGCAGAGCTGCTGCCGGCCCTGGAGAACCTGGTGCAGCGGCACCAGCCGGAGGGCCTGTGGCTGTTCGGTAGCTGGACGCGGGGCACCGCCAGCCGCCGTTCGGATGTGGATCTGCTGGTGATGGGTCTGAGTGACAAGCGCCTGCTGGATGCCTACGACGCGGTGTTGGAGACTCTGCAGGGCTGCCGCCTGCCCGTCCAGCCTCTGCTGACCGGCCGGGCACTGCTGGTGAAGCACGGCGATTCCCCCTTCTGGCGTTCGGTGAAGGCGGAAGCCGTGCCGCTGCTGGAGGGGTGTCACTTCCCATGAGCCAGGAGGGAGCGCGCCATCGGGCTGGGTTGTGGCTGCGGCAGGCGGCAGACGATCTGCGGGCGGCACGCTTTCTTCAGGGGGGGGGGGCAGGGCTGCCTGAAAGTTTCGCTGCTGAGCTTGAAAGCCTGGGGTTCGGCTGCGTTCGGAGACGATTCAGCAGGGGCTGACGTGAGCCCTGGCGGCGCCGCACCCGTGAGGCCAGGCCCCTGGAGAGGACTGTGAGGCAACCCTGGGGGGGGGGCAGGCCGCGCAAGCTTGTTTTCTGGCGCAGCAGGTGGGCGAGAAGGCGATCAAGGCGCTGCTGGCAGCCGATGACCGTGACCTCCGCAGCCATTCGCTGACCAATCTGCTGGGCGAGCTGGGGCCGGAGCCGGCCGTTCGCTGGCAACGTCAGGCCCGGGTGCTCGGCAAGCTCTACGCCCCCACCTGCTATCCGGATGCTCTGGGCGATGACCTCCCCGCCGACGTTTTTGGACCGGAAGATGCCGAGCGTGCCCTGGATGTGGCCACGGCTCTGCTGGCCTGGGCGAAGGAGGTGGTCAGGTGAAGGCCCTGGAGCCCATGAACCGACCCGCAAGGATGTAAGGCGGTAAGATCAGTGGAGGACCGTAGCGGCTGAGGGTGCAGCCCTGGCCAACTCCCATGGACCCAGAACTCGCCACCATCACCGCCAAGGGACAGGTGACCATTCCCAAGACGATCCGCGAGGCACTCGCGCTGCGGCAGGGAGATCAGCTGCGCTGGGATCTGGACGAGGGCGGCGTGCGGGTGCGACGGGTGACACCTCTGGATCTCACCTACCTGCGGGGCATCGAGGCCGGGCTGCAGGAATGGACCTCGCCGGAGGATGAGGAGGCCTTTGCCGATCTTTGAGCCCTTTTCGGTGCTCCGGGTGCCGTTCCCGTTCACGGATCGCGCCGTGCAGCGGCGCAGGCCGGCGGTGGTGATCTCCGGGCCGGCCTTCCAGCGGGGCTCAGCCCATGTGCTGCTGGCGATGATCACCACGGCAAGGCACTCCAGCTGGCCGCTGGATTGGCCCATTCAGGACCTTGCCTCTGCAGGCCTTAGGGCAGCCTGCTGCGTGCGCTTGAAGCTCTTCTCCCTGGATGAACGCTTGATTCTTGGAGAGTTGGGCCGGTTGGCGGCCTCCGATCGCAGCGGCGTGCGGGCGAATCTGTGCTTTCTCATTCCATTCGAGGACTCTTGACACAGCGCTTTATCCGCTACTTGGCTTCGAAGTCCATCAGCGTAACCTTGAAGACTGAATCGATCGACGCATAGTACGAACTGGAACAGAGGCAACTTGTAAGTCGCACTGACGAGTTCGATGGAAGGGAATCTGTCAGCTGAAGCGTTGAAGGCTGCATGCGTGCGCGCTGAGCACCCTGGCTGTGCCGACAGCGCTGAGACTGGTGGAGGGCGCTTTCTGTAGAAGGAGGGGAGGCGCTCACACACGCCTGACCCTACGCCAAGACTTGGCAAACTTTGACAAGCGAACTAAGGAGGTTTTGGCATCTGCATGGGGAAAGTGGCCATGACGATGAATGTCAACATGCCGCCCCGGCTTGGGGCGATGGTGAAAGCCAAGGTGGCGTCCGGTCGGTACACCGCCGCCAGCGACATGGTGCGCAAAGCCCCGCGGCTGATGGAGGGCATGATCAACTCAAGGAGCTCCAGCTGGAGCAGTTGCGCCAGGAGATCCAGAATGGCCTGGCAAGCGGCGAGCCGATGGCCAGGAACCCTGAGGCGATCAAAGCTGAGGGTCGTGCACTCCTGCAGGCATCTGCCCAATCCAATCAGGATGATTGAGTGTGTTGGCCATCATTCTCACACCAGCAGCTCAGTCTGATCTGGTGGACATCTGGGCCCACATTGCTGCGGACAGCAGCCGCCAGGCTGATCGCCTGATTTCCTTAGCGCAGCCGCAGCGGTTTCGGTTGAGAAGTAGGTGCCACCTGGCGGGGCGGTGACATTGAGGCCAGCTGTGGTGGTGGCCAGATCGAGCAGCACCGATGCGCGCGGCCCTAGTCGACGTCATCGGCTTTTGCCATGGGGGGAGGGATCAGGCAGGAGGGCTCAAAGGCTGATCCGGTTCCAGCCGCAGCACTTCGATCGGTGCATGGGAGAGCTGGAAGTCGCGGTCATTGGTGAGCAGCGCATCGCAGCGCCAGTGAATGGCGGCAGCCAGGTGGATCGCATCTGCGGTCTGCAGCCGGATGGAGGCCCGCAGCTCGGCCGCTCGCTCCATCACCTCCCGATGCAGGGGCACCACGCTGCAGTCGGAGAGGAAGCTCCGGAACGCCAGCAGGCGGATCTGATCGGCGGCCCGCAAGGGCCCCACCAGACATTCATTCCGCACCGGATCGCTGATCACCCAGTCGGAATCGGCGTAACGCTCCAGCTGTTGCAGGGTGTGGCTCCGCAGCGGCTCGGCCCTATCGAGGGCGTCGATCAGCACACACGAATCGAGCTAGAGCCGCATGCCTCAACGCCAGGAGGCCCGCTCCAGCTCCAATGCGGTATTGATCTGTTCCTGGCTGAGACCCTCTGTCGCGGGGATGGCAGCCTGCAGATCCAAAAGCTTGGCCAGCAGCCTGCGGCCTGTCGGAGCGGCCTCATCAGCCGGGGTGATCGCCACGGTCACCCGACCGATGGGAGTTCCCGCCGGCATCTGCAGGGTCCGGTCCTCCTTGATTTCCGTCGTGAAGGAGAAGGAACCCATCGCTCCTAATCGCATCCACCCACGTTAGGGGCAGACGCCAAGTCGGGGTTGCTTCTTGGACTCATGGCGTGAGCAGCGCAGCGGCGTTGCGGCCACCGGCTCTCGATGGGGCTCCGCTCCGCATCTCAGTCGTGGACGGGCCCTTGACCCGCCCCACGCCGGCTGAGGGGACCTACGCGGAGCCCTCCCATGGCTTCTCTGTCCCGCAAGGCCCAGCTGCAGCAGTTGTCCTGGCAGGTGCTGGAAGATCTGGTGTTCTGCGGCGAGCGCTGGCCACGGCTGGTTGAGCTGGCGGCCCAGGTGCTGTTCGAGCAGCAGGCAGCTGCACCGGCCATGCCGGTTGATCCAGCGATCGAGGCGCTTATTCCCTTCTGAGGCCAGCGGCCGGGCGGGGCTCCCTCGGGGGCCTCTTTTTTTGGTCGCTGCAGCCATGGACGACGACCCGGCTGAGGCAGGGTGCTGATCCGCCGGGTCACATGAGCCCACTGGCGCATGGATTCAGCACGAGCGGGATCGGGAGGATCAAGGTCGGCGAGGGCCCCATCACCGCTGCGAACTCCGTCAACTGGCCGCATTCATCTATCCCGGGAAATCATGGCGCCCGATGCCGAGCGCCATGTGGTCTTCTATGGCCGCCGCTGTCGCCCCGTGAAGAAGCCCCGTTTCATCCCGGCTGAGCACGCTCACTTCTGGGCCCGCAGGCTGCAGACCACACAATGCCTGCAGCCACTCCTGCCCCCTCATGGCACCGCTCATTCACCAACCGTCCCTGCTCAACCGCATCGCCCGCGTTCTGCTGTGCCTGGTGTTCGTGCATGCCGTGATCGGCAAGCTGACGGGCTTTGCCGGTGTGGCAGGCGCCATCGCCGCCAAGGGACTGCCGCTGGCGCCGCTGCTGCTGGTGGCGGCCATGGCCCTGATGGCGGTGGGCTCAGCCCTGGTGATCAGCGGCTGGAGGGCCCGGCTGGGTGTGGTGTTGCTGCTGCTGTTTCTGATCCCCACGACACTGATCTTCCACGGCGACGTGGCAGACAAGATGGAGCGGATTCAACTGTTCAAGAACCTGGCAATCATCGGCGGCCTGCTGCTGGTGGCCGACCAGGAGAGCAGGGGCTGAAAAGAGTATGTCCCCGGAACTGACAATTTTCCGAGGCGCCCTGCGCCCGCTTCCCGTAACGGGGGGAATACCCCAGAGTTTGCGTTCCTCTCTGGGGAGCTATGGGGAACTACAAGGAGTTGCGGGGAGCTGATTTTGAAACTCAAAATACGAGGAGAATTATCGAAAGTAAGGAATCCCTCTCATCGCCACCTCGGTGGCGACAGGTCTTGTCGTAGCGGAAGGCTTCTGCGCAGCAGTTGCTCTACTGACGACCTGTGCGCGAGATCGAGCAGCTCGCAGCTGAAAGCGCCAGGTGGAGCTCCTTGAACGCCTCCAATCAGCGGCTGTGCTTTCCGCCCGAGCCCGATTGCGGGCCTTCCTCGCCCTGATCAGGGCAAGTCCACCAGCCCCTCAGGGCCAGATCCAGCTCCATCAGCTGACGCTCCAGTTGCCCCGCCACAGCTCCCTGCGCCTGGATCGGCACGCTGAACAGCTTGTCCACCATCAACTGCGAGGGTTTGCGCCAGCCATTGCGCACTGAAGGGGCCACCGCGATCCGCACCAGCGGGGCCTCCATCAGCGTGCTGGTGAGCGGACAGAGCGTGACGCTGGGATGGGCCTGTAGCCACCCCGTCAACACCCTGCGCCGCCGCAGCCTCCGTCATGCCGTCCAGTCACGCCAGTCGGGCACCTGTTCGCTCCAGTTCGCGGGCTCCGGGTCGACCCATCGTTGCGACTGGCGGCGGGCTTCCTCGTCGTCGCCTTGGCGGAGCAGGTCCTCGCCGAAGGCCTCACCTTGGATCAGCTGCAGCTGCAGCCGCAGCTCGGAGCCGCATCATCCGACTAGCCTGCTAGCAGAGAGCAAGCAGTTCCCACGATGCGCACCCTCTACATCCGCCACGTGCCCGACGAGGTGGCCGCACGGCTGGAGAAGCTCGCCGCCCGGGCGGGTCTGCCCCTGAGCACCTTCGCCCTGCAGGAACTCACCGAATCCTCCCGCCGCGCCGACAACGCCGAGCTGCTCAACGCCCTGCCCTCCCTGCCGATCGAGCGCGCCAGCATCCTGGAGGCCTTGGCCGAAGGCCGCGCCGAGCGCTGATGCTGGTGATCGATGCCTCGGCGCTGGTGGAGGCCCTGCTGGTGGCAGGCCAGGCACGGGCGCGGCTGGCGCGCGACAACCTGCAGGCTCCCGAGCTGATCGATGCCGAGCTGCTTTCGGCGCTGCGCAGGCTGGTGCTGGCCGACAAGCTGCAGGACGGTCATGCCCTGCAGGCGCTGGTTACAGCGAATCGCCTCGGCCTGCGCCGCTACGCCAGCCGCTCCCGTGGGCCCCGGGCCTGGGAGCTGCGCACCACCCTCTCCGCCTACGACGCCCTCTATGTGGCTCTGGCCGAGCAGCTCCATGCGCCCCTGCTCACCGCCGATGCCCGTCTCGCCAGGGCGCCTGGGTTGCGCTGCCCCGTGGAGGTCCTGGAGGCGTGAGGGCATGCCCCTGCAACACCCGATCCGGAAAACCAGCGTATGACTGCCGTAGCGTTATCCGGTTCGCCATGGGCACCACCCGCCTTGAGGTCCGCCTGAGTGATCAGGTCAACCAGCGCCTCCAGGCCCTCGCGGATGCCGAAGGGCTCACCAAAACCGATGTCTTCCGCCACGCCCTGGCTCTTTATATGCTCGCCAAGAAACAGGAGGAGGCCGGCGCCAGGCTGCAGTTCGCCCACGGGGATCAGCTGGAAACTCTGGTCACCATCTGAGGGATGACATCACCGCTGCCTAGGCCCACGAGCTGAAGACGGCGGTCAACGGGATTGAGATCAGAACTCCAGAACACCCGGCCGACCGAGCCCAAAGGCACCGAATCGAGCGCATGGCGGTCGGGATGATCGCAGCCACCTCCGCCTTCGCGGCTTTGCTGATCGTGTTCAGTCTCTTTCGCCCAGTTCCTGAGAAACGGATCGACGGGAGCCCTGCCATTCTTCAGCTTGTGCTGGGTGGAGCCGTAAGGTTTGCTTTAAAGCGGTCCCCATGAGCCTCCCCCAAGAGATCGCCTTCGAGCGGGAGATCTGCGAGCACCTCGGCGCCCACGGCCCGGTTGCCACGGCCCGCCCGCCAGGCCCCTGAACCGCTGCTCTCCTTCCCCAGCGGCGCCCTTGTGCACTTCGCCGTGAGCATTCGCGAGGTGCAGATGACCCCCGGCTGCTGCTCAAAGCCGTGCTGGACGAAGGGCCACGGCTGGCGCCACCTGATCCAGCCCTCGGGCGGCTGCGGCAAAACCGCTTCGATCGGCGGGCGTTCACACCTGCTTGCCGATCTTCACGACGCCAGCCACCGTTGCCGCGGCGGTGAAGCCATGGCCCATCAGCGTCAACCCCCGGCGGTTCAACCCCGGCGCACCACCTCGCGTGCAAACGCTGGTAGCGCCAGCATGCGCCTCCAGCGGGTGGGTTCCTTCACCAGGCGGTAGAGCCATTCGGCTTGCATCGCGCGCATCCAGCCGGGAGCGCGGCGCTTCTCGCCCGCCCAGACATCGAAACTGCCTCCCACTCCCATCCACAGCCCCGCCAGCGGGCGCGGCAGGGAGGCGATCCAGGTCTCCTGGCGCGGCACCCCCAAGGCCACCAGCACCAGCCGCGGCTGGGCCGCCAGCAGCTGGCGCTGCAGGTCAGGCCATTCGGCGCTGGAGCGGTAGCCGTCGGCCGTGAACACCAGCCGCAACGTCGGCAGCTCCTCAAGCAGGCGCAGGCGCAGCCGCTCCAGCACCTCGGGCGAGGCCCCCACCAAGGCCACTCCCCAGCCATTGGCCGCGGCCTGCTCCAGCAGCCAGTAAGCCAGCTCGATCCCGGGGCTGCGGCGCACGCGATGGCCTTGGCGCCCGAGGGCCCACACCACGCCGGCCCCATCGGGAATCACCAGCTCGGCTTGCTCGATGGCGGCCCGCAGGTCCGGGTTCTCCAACGCCGCCATCGTCATTTCGGCGTTGAGGGTGACGATCTGCCCGCCGCATTCGGCCAGGTGCAGGGCCTGTTGCCGCACCTCGCAGACATCCACGGGGATGCCTAGCACGCTGGTGCGGACCGGGGCGGTCGCTGTTGCTGCCATCAACCCTGGGGGCGCCGGGAGAGAATCTATGGCTGCGCGAGAGCTGATTCGACGATGGTGAGCGGAACCACCCCCGGCAATCCTGAATCGGCCATCGCCATGCCGGCGCGACGGGCCGTGCCCGCCTCCAACGCCGCCTCCCCCAGCGGTGGTCCCGGCGCTGGGACGGTCAGCACCCGTCTGCCCAGCTCCACCGCCACCGCCACCGCGACCGCGACCGTGGTCCCGGGTGTTGGCTTCAACGGGCTTGGCGCCGCCGTCGTGGCGGCCAGCGCCGACGCCGACGCCGCGCCTGCCGCCGTGGTGAGCGAGTCGGCAGCGGCGGCCTTTCTGCAACAGCTCGATGGCTGGGTGGATCAGGTGGTGCTGAGCCGCCAGCATCCGGTCAGCGGCCTGTTGCCGGCCAGCACCGCGAACACCGTGCATGGGAACTATGCCGATGCCTGGGTGCGTGACTGCGTCTATTCGATTCAGTGCGTCTGGGGGCTGGCCCTGGCCTACCGGCGCCTGCTGGGCCCCTGCCGTCGTGCCTACGAACTGGAGCAGCCGGTGCTTCGGCTGATGCGCGGACTTCTTTCTGCTATGCTGAAGCACTCGGCCCAGGTGGAGC
>JBKCTK010000047.1:0-3919 GCA_046319055.1 Synechococcaceae cyanobacterium | reverse complement strand
CTCCACACCTGTGCTTTATGGCCTTTGAGGACGGCTAGTGCTTGGCCGCTTTGCGCCTCCCACAGACGCACCGTTCCATCGCCTCCTCCACTCACCACTCGGGCGCCATCCGGGCTCCAGCCCACGCTCCTCACCGGGCCTTGGTGCCCTTCGAGGACGGCCAGCGCGCGGCCGCTTTGCGCCTCCCACAGACGCACCGTTCCAAACACCCCGCCACTCACCAGACGGGAGCCATCCGGGCTCCAGCCCACGCTCATCACCGGGCGTTGGTGCCCTTCGAGGACGGCCAGTGCGCGGCCGCTTTGCGCCTCCCACAGCCGCACCGTTCCATCCTGGCCGCCACTCACCAGATAGGTGCCATCCCGGCTCCAGCCCACCCTCCGCACCCAGCCCTTGTGGCCTAAGAGCACGGCCAGCTCGCCGCCGCTGTGCGCTTCCCATAGCAGCACCGTTCCATTGCCTCCTCCACTCACCACTCGGGCGCCATCCGGGCTCCAGCCCACGCTCCACACTCCCTCTTTGTGGCCGCTAAGCACGGCCTGCGCGGGGCCGCTTTCCGCCTCCCACAGCCGCACCGTTCCATCGCCTCCGCCACTCACCAGACGGGTGCCATCTGGGCTCCAGCCCACGCTCCTCACCCAGCCTTCGTGGCCCTCGAGCACGGCCAGCTCGCGGCCGCTTTCCGCCTCCCACAGCCGCACCGTTCCATCCTCTCCGCCACTCACCAGACGGGCGCCATCTGGGCTCCAGACCACGCTCAACACACTGCTTTTGTGGCCTTTGAGACCAGCAAGCTCGCGGCCGCTTTCCGCCTCCCACAGCCGCACCGTTCCATCCTCCCCGCCACTCACCAGACGGGTGCCATCCGGGCTCCAGCCCACGCTGTTCACCGGGCCGGGATGGAAGAGTTCGAGGCAGCCAAGAGGCTGGCTGGGCGTTCGCGGGGCCGCTAAAGGCTGCGGGATGGGCTCTGGGGGCAGGGAAGCTGGTGTATCTGGCGCCTCCAGCGCTGAAGCCGCTGGGGGGATGGGTGCGGCTGGGACGGCCTTGGGGGGTCGCGCAAGGCTCTCGGTGGAAGGGTTGCTCCGGCTGCCAACCGCTGGGGCAGCCGCAACAGCCGCGCCCACGTGGGCCTGTTGCTCCGCCAGCCCCTCGCCGCTCGCCATCCGGGCTGCCCCTACCCCGCAAATCGCCAGCAACCGCCCCCACTCCGCCTCACGATCGGCGCCAGGCCGCCAATCGAGGTAGGCGTAGCCGCGCAGCATCGCCTTGATCGGGGCGTCATCCAGCCGCAATGGCACGAAGCGCCGGTCGCGGTTGAGCGGGTCGCGGAAGATGGCGCTGTGGCTCTCCAGGCTGGCCCAATCGGAGCCGAACGCATGGGCCGACATGCAAAACAGCAGCAGCGCCGACTGCTCCAATCCCTTCTCAATCTGGTGGGAGATCAGATCGCCCGGCTGAATGATCCACGCATCCAGCCACACCCGCAGGCCCGCAGCCCGCAGCCGCTCGGCCAGCTCTCGCACCACCGCCTTGTCGGCGCTGCTGTGGCTGAGGAAAATGTCGTAGCGGAAGCGCGTGAACCCGGCCATGGGGGCAGGGTAGGGAATCAGCGGGGCAGCTTCACCAGCCTGGTGTTGGGGTGGCCCGCCTGGCCCCAGGCCTCGATGCGGGGCGCCTGCTGCGGGCAGCGCTCCAGATCGCAGACGCCGCCGGCGGCTTGGCCGCGACGATCCTCATCCCGGCGGGAGGCCAGGTTCGCGCCCAGGCCAAGGCTGGCCGCCAACCGCTGGCCCATCACTCCAAAGGGTGGCGATCGGCACGGCCCAGAGGGAAGGGCCCAGGGGCAGGGTCTCGATGCCGTCGTAGAGCACGAAACCGGCGAGGAAGCGATCGGCGGCCCAAGCGGCGAGGCGTCGCAGGCCGACGAGATCGCCAACCTGAAGGGAGGCTTTCGCCTTCACCTCCAAGCCCACCACTTGCGCGGCGCCGTTCTCGATCACCACGTCCACCTCCAGCTGATCTCGGTCTCGGTAGCTGAGCAGTTGCAAATCAGCCTCACTCCAGCTGGCGAGTTTATAGAGCTCACTCACCACAAAACTTTCGAGCAATGGCCCGAATGCCGCTCGATCGCGCTGCAGTGAGGCGAGCGAGGCACCACGCAACTGGGCCAGCAGACCTGAATCGAGAAAGTGCAGCTTGGGGGTTTTGACGATGCGCGAAAGGCGGTTGGGGAGCCAGGGGTGGAGGCGTCGGATCAGGAACAACTGCTCGAAAACACCCACGTATTTGGCGGTTGTTTTGTGGTCGAGGCCCAGCTGGCCGGCCAGCTGGTTCAGGTTGGTGAGTTGCCCGGCCATTTGCGCGAGAGCTCGCAGCAGCCGCGGCAGTTGCTCTAGCTTCTCAATGCTGGCGATATCACGAACATCGCGGCTGAGCAGGGCCTGGGTGTACTGACGCAGCCAGGCCTCGCGGCGACGGGCCGTCGAGCGCGCCACGGCCTCGGGGTAGCCGCCGCGCAACACCCGCTCGATCAAGGCATCAGCACAGAACGCCGTCGGATCCGCCGCGGCCAGGCGCGGCACCTCTCCGGCAAACACGCGCTCCAACCAGAGGCCGGAGCTGTTCTCCAGCTCGCAGGCCGCCAGTGGCAGCAGGGTGAGCACCTCCATGCGGCCGGCGAGGGAATCGGCCACCGCAGGCAGCATGCGCAAATCCGCCGAACCGGTCAGCAAAAACCGGCCTGGTCGGCGGTCGCTGTCGACAGACTGCTTGATCGCCAGCAGCAGCTCAGGGGCACGCTGCACCTCATCAATCACGGCGCGATCCAGGCTGCGCACCAGGCCGGTGGGATCCAGCCGGGCTGAAGCCAGGGTGGCCGCATCGTCAAGGCTCAGCAGCCTCAGGCCATGGCTGGCGAAGCTGGTGACCAGGGTGGTCTTGCCCGACTGGCGGGGACCGTTGAGCAGCACCACGGGGGTATCGGCCAGAGCCTCCTGAATCCGGGGCGTCAGCCGCCGTTCCAGCAGGCCCTCAGCCATGGGATCAGACGCCGGCAGGATTGGATCAGCCTAGCGGCAGGATTGGATCAAAGGTCCGGCAGATTTGGAATCAAGCCGCGGCAGGATTGGATTCCCGGGAGGAGGCATGGGCGGGTTGGCCTCCAGGAGGTGTTGGCCACGGGGGGGCCGTGGCGCCGGCGTTCAGAACAATCTTCACGCTCACGGCACCACCCCCGGTTCAGGCAACATGGGATCGAAGGTCAGCTTGTTGAAGAACGCCTGGCGGTGCGAGAAGTGCCAGAGCAGGTTCACCACCCAGGTGTTGTGTGGGGTCGCCTTGCCCCAGTCATCGATCGAAGGCGCCAGCTGCAGGCAGCGCTTCAGATAGCGCACGCCGCGGGCGTGTTGGCCGCTACGGGCATCCCGCAGGATCGCCTCCACCATGGCCCGCAGGCAGAGGCTGGCCGCCAAGGGCTGGCCTTTGTCCTCCAGGAGCTGGGCCAGGGGTTTGAGCAGCGCCTCATGGTTGCCATCCAGGCGGCCCGGGCGCTCTTGGATCAGGCGGATGGCGCGGCGATGGTCGGGCCAGCGATGCAGGAACTCCAGCGCCCGGTTGAAGGCGCGGTGGCGCAGCACCGCCTCAAGGGCCTGCTCCTGGGCCTCGCCATCCTCGAAGGCCGGCAGGCGTTGCAGATAGGCGCGCAAATGGGGGATCGACAGCCGCTCCAGGGCAAAGCGGTAGCGCAGCCGCTGCGCCTCCTCCTGGCGCCCCAACGCCTCGAGCGCCTCCAGGCGCGCATCGATCCACAGCCGGGCGCCATCGCTTTGCAGCCCGTCCTCCAGCACCGCCCGATCGAGCTGCACCAGGGCCTGCTCCGCTTGGCCGGCGGCTGTTAGCCGCATGGCCACCCGGGCGG
>JBKCTK010000046.1:0-8185 GCA_046319055.1 Synechococcaceae cyanobacterium | reverse complement strand
TGCGGCGGACAAGCCACCGCTGCAGCTCTCCGGCGGGATGCGCCAGCGGGTGGCCATCGCCCGTGCGCTGGCGATCAAGCCCAAGTTGCTGCTGCTCGACGAACCCTTTGGCGCACTCGATGCTCTCACCCGCGGCAATCTGCAGGAAAAGCTCATGCAGATCTGCAATGCGCACCAGCTCACCGCCGTGATGGTTACCCACGACGTGGATGAGGCCGTTCTGCTCTCCGACCGCATCGTGATGCTCACCAACGGGCCGGGTTCCAAAATTGGTGGGATTCTCGATGTGGATATCCCCCGCCCGCGCCAACGCATGACCGTTGTGCACCACCCCAGTTACTACAGCTTGCGCTCGGAGATCATTTACTTCCTCAACCGCCAGAAGCGCGTCAAGCAGTGGCAGGCCAAGCCCCACAAGGTGCTGGCCCGCCACGGCCTGGAGAAGGTGAATCTCGACCTTGGCTTCATCCCCCTCGCCGCCGCCGCCCCGTTGGCGGTGGCCGAAGCCAAGGGGCTGTTCCAGAAGCATGGCCTCGATGAGGTGCAACTGGTGCGTGAAACCAGCTGGCGCGGCGTCACCGATGGCCTGCTGGATGGCACCCTCGATGCGGCCCTGATGCCCTCGGGCATGCCGAGCTGGATGACGGCCGGCGGCCACGGTGGCGAGCCCACGCCGATCGTCACCGCCCTCACCATTAGCCGCAACGGCAATGAGGTGACCCTGGCCAAGCGCCTCGCCGATGCCGGCGTGACCACGGTGGAGGCCTATCGCGACTGGCTCAACAGCCACCACCGCGAACCTCACACGCTGGGGATTGTGCATCCCGCCTCGATGCACAACCTGCTGCTGCGCTATTGGCTGGCCGCTAGCGGCATCGATCCCGACCGGGACGTGCATCTGCAGACCCTGCCGCCGGCCCAGATGCTGGCGGACCTGAAGGATGGCTCGATCGATGGCTATTGCGTCGGTGAACCCTGGAACCTGCGGGCCAACCGCGACGGCCATGGCGTGCCAATCGTTGGCGATCTGGAGATCTGGAATGGCCACCCCGGCAAGGTGCTGGGGGCAAGGGAAGACTGGGCCCTGGCCTACCCCAACACCCACATCGCGCTCACCAAGGCCCTGCTGGAGGCCTGTCGCTTCTGCGCCGATCCATCCCACTGGGATGAAATGTCGGAGTTGCTTTCGGACCGCCGCTACTTGGGCATGAAGCGCGAGCTGATCCGTTTCAGCGGCGGTGCGGGAAGCGAGTTCGCGCCCCACGGTGAGCCCCACCACCAGTTCTTTGGGTCTGGTGTAAACCGGCCGAGCCGTACCGAACACCTGTGGATCCTCACCCAGCTGGCCCGCTGGGCTGAGATCCCCTTCCCCCGCAACTACGTGGAGATCCTGGAGCGGATCTGCAGTGTCGGTGTCTTCAGCACAGCAGCCCGTGAGCTGGGGATGGAAGAGATCAGCTATCAGCGCGGTGCCATCGCCTTATTCGATGGTCGTCCCTTTGATGGCAACGATCCGATCAGCTACCTCAACAGCGTCAGCCTCCACCGCGATTTCAGTATCGCCGAGATTCCCCTCGGTATGCCTCGCCCGCTTGCGGTCTGACCCATAGCCCTATCGTTTCTCAGCAACCACCCATGACAGCCCCTCTGCTTCGGGACCCCCGGCCTGCCGTTGTTCTGGCAGGCTCCCAACCCTTGCTGCGCTTCGAGCAACTCGGCAAGGTCTACGCCACTCCAGCAGGCCCCTACACGGTGCTGGACAAGATCAATCTTGAAGTCAACAGTGGTGAATTCGTCTGCGTAATCGGCCACTCCGGTTGCGGCAAGAGCACCCTGCTGAATATGGTCTCCGGCTTTGCCACCCCTAGCTCCGGCCAGGTGCTGCTCAAGGGCAAGCCGATCGAAAAGCCTGGCCCTGATCGCATGGTGGTGTTTCAGGGTTATGCCTTATTGCCCTGGATGACAGCCTACGAGAATGTCTACCTAGGCATCGATTCGGTGAAGCCCCATTTGCCCGAACACGAGAAGCGTGAGATTACCTTAGAGCACCTGGAAATGGTCGGTCTGACCGCAGCTGCGGAGAAGAAGATCACCCAGATCTCCGGCGGCATGAAACAGCGTGTGGCGATTGCCCGCGCCTTAGCCATCCGCCCCGAAGTGCTGATCCTCGATGAACCTTTCGGGGCCCTTGATGCCATCACCAAGGAGGAGCTTCAGGAAGAGCTGCTCACAATCTGGAACACCCAGAAGTGCACGGTGCTGATGATCACCCACGACATCGACGAGGCTCTGTTCCTCGCCGATCGGCTGGTGATGATGACCAACGGCCCCGCCGCCGGCATCGGCGAGATCCTCCACATCGATTTCCCGCGGCCCCGCAGCCGTGAAGACATCATGGAGGATCCCCGCTATTACGAGCTACGCAACACTGCGCTCGATTTCCTCTATCACCGTTTCGCCCACGACGAAGACGAGAAGTGAGCGTTATGGCCCACACGGTTCGTCCCGAACTCTGGGGCGTCTGCTTGCTGCTGCTTTGGCCTGGAGCACCGGCGGGTGCCCGGGCCTTGCCCTTTGATCCGCTGCCCTCGGCATTCCAGCACTGGCTCAACCAGCGCCAGGGCTGGCCCGCTGGCCCCCGACCCCGCTTCAGTGAAATCGGCCACTGCTCGGACCTCACCGCCGCCGCTTCGCCCTACGGTCAGCCGATGTTCACCTGCCAGGCCGGCCGCATCAGCTTCGGCCCTTCCCCGGGTAGCCAACAGCAACACGCCGCCACCCACTGTCGCCTCACCCGGGTGAGCTACTACCCGAACACAGGTGCCGTGCGCTACTGGAAGGCCGACTGCCGCTGAGGGACCTTGGATCCCTCCAGGGCGGCTACCGGGAGCCATGTGTCAAGCCGCGTCGCGGCAGGCATCAACCCTTTGAGCAACAGGCGCTCCGCGCTCATAGGCATAACCTCCGCGCCCCGTTGGCCCAGCCGCAGCCAGTCTCAGGGCCATGGCGGCCAAGGCGTGATCTGATCCGCGAAAAAGCTCGGCACGCTCAGCCCAAGACCCAAAGCACTGCGTCCTCAGCATGTCGCCGGGACCCTAAAAGACGCTCTGTTTGCTCTGAAAAGCTTTATTGCTGATCAGCAGGCGTGATGTCCCATCAGATCGGCTTGGCTCCAGCTTCCCTACCTTGATCCCCCGGTGCGACGCTCCAGCCAGGGGAGCAGCCAGCCGCCGCGACGGCGGCGCTGGCGCAACGTTTGCAGCCGACGCGGATCCACCGGGATTGCCCGCGGTCGGTAGTTGAGCTGCTGAAGCAAGGCAATCGCCTCGTTGATCGGCATCGGTCTGTGGAACAGGTATCCCTGGGCCCGCTCCACCCCCCGGGCCAGCAGCCAGTCCCGTTGGCAGGCAGTTTCCACACCCTCGGCCGTGACCTGCAAACCGAGATCCCGCAACATCGTCATCATGGTGATCAGCAGAGTGCGGTGAGATTCGCTACCAGCGTCGATCGTGTGGACAAACACCTGATCCAGCTTCACTCCCTGGATCGGCAGTGACGTCAACCTGGCCAGTGAGGAATAACCGGTACCGAAGTCGTCGATAGCGATCTGAACCCCGCGATGCACCAGGGCGTCGAGGAAGGTTTCAAAATCGCGACTGCTGGCACGGAAATCATCCTCCACCAACTCCACCTGGATGCTCCAACCCGGCGGCCTGGGGTTGTCGTCCAGCAGGGTCAGCAACCGCCGCCTCTGATCCCCATCCTCCAGCAGCAACCCGGAGAGGTTGATGCTGAGCATCATCGGCCGCTGCGGAATGGGCCGGGCCAACAGAGGCAAAGCCGCCAGGCTCTTTTCAATAATTAACAGATCAAGTTCCCCGGTGAGCCCCGCCTCGGCCAACAGGCTGAGGAGCTGCTCCGGTTCCAGCACCTCCTCACCCCGAGGCCAGCGGGCTAGGGCCTCGAAGCCGATCGGAGCGCCTGAATCCAGATCCACAATCGGTTGTAGATAGGGCTCGAGTTGCTTGGCGACCAGAGCCTCGCGCAGATCGGATTCGAGCCGGTAGCTCTCTCGGGCCATCACCCGCGACTCGAAATCAATGAAGCGATAGCTGCTCGAGCTGCTGCGGCGGGCCAGGCGAACGGCCATGCTGGTATCCGCCAGCAGCGTTTCAGGATTGTCATAGGTTGGATCACAGATCGCGATGCCGATCGCCAGCACCATGGGCAAGGCCTGGGCGCCATGGCGAAACGGTTGATTGCAAAAGCCGAGAATCCGTTCCGCCAGGCGCGCCACCTCTTCGGGCTCTGCATCGTGGGGGAGCAGCAGCACCAGTTCGCCATCCCCGAACCGGGCTGCTGTGGCGGAGCGAGGCGAGGCCGCCAGCAGCCGACGGGCGCCTTCATTCATATATTCCTCCGCCACCAGCCCTCCCAGGGTGGCGTTCACCCGTTCGTAATCACGAAAACAACAGCGCAGCAATGAAAAGCGGCAACCAATCTCAATCGCGAACAGCAACTCCAGGGCCTGCATCATCTGGTCGCGGCCGATGAGTTGCTCCAGCGAACCCAGGCCCTGACGGGCCGCAGGTGGTAGGCGCTCACTGGTCAAGCCGGCTGCCCCCTGCTGGGCCATGCGCTGGCGCAAGCTGTGGAGAAGTTGCATCGTCAGCGAAGCCAGCCGCTGCAAACAGCTGATTTGTTGGGGCGTGAGTTGGTGCGGTTCTCGGCTGCAAACACACAGGCTGCCCAGGGCATAACCCTTCGCGGTAATCAACGGAAAGCCAGCGTAAAAGCGCAGCCGCGGGTCACCAGTTACCAGGGGATTGTCAACAAAGCGTGGATCCTCCAAGGTGTTGGCCACGATCAGGGGATCCCGCTGCAGGATCGTGTGGCCGCAGAAAGAAATCTGCCGCGGTGTTTCGCGCATGCCTGGTTCCAACCCCACACAACTCTTGAACCACTGGCGATCAGCATCCACCAGCGTGATCACCGCGATTTCAGTTCCAGCCAATTCACGGGCTAGTTCGCTGATATCATCAAATCCTGGCTCTCTAGGTGTATCAAGAACAGCGAATCCATAGAGTTCCGTCAGACGGGCGGCTTCGTCGGTGGGCAGGTCGGGCGGTTGCATGCGATCAGCGTGCCAGACGCTTGAAGCGCTCCCCATCATTCCAGCCCACCCGGTTGCGGCCCGACTGCTTGGCGGCATAGAGCCCTTGGTCGGCGCAGGTGTAGAGATAGTCGAGGTTGTATCCACAGGAACTGCTGGCGGCAGCGCCGAAGCTTGCCCGCAGGGGGATCTGGTGGCCGCCCTGGTTGAGGCGGGTCATCTCCAGTTGCAGCCGCAACCGTTCCAGATCCTTGGCGCCGCTCTCACGCGAGCCGTTCAAGAGCAGGGCGAACTCCTCGCCGCCGAAGCGGCAGACCAGATCCTGCGGACGGGTCACGATGGCCAAGAGCTCCCCCACCTGGGCCAGGGCCGCATCGCCGAAGACATGGCCATAGGTGTCATTGATCCGTTTGAAGTGATCGAGATCCAGGATCGCGAACACCATCTCGGCTCCAGACTCCTCGGCCTCGACCAACAGGTCCTTGGCCAGCTCCATGAACAGGGTGCGGGTCATCAGGCGGGTCAGCCCATCGGTCTGGGCCTCGTCCCGCAGGCGTGGAACCAGCTGCCCCTGCAGGGTCGAACCCAGCAGCAGGCAGAGCAACCCAGCCAAGAGGCCGGCCAGCAGCAGGATGACCGGAAGATCGCCGACCAGGCGGGCCAGGACCATCCCCGGGTTGAAGTGCACGATCACCAGGCGCCGTTGCTGGATCAGGGGCGACGGGCGACGGGCCTGCACCACCACCGGACGCATCACGCTGAAGCTGGCGAGGTGGAGGCCTTGGTTGCTGCTGTGGATGGCCAGGCAATCGCTTCGATCCGCGCGGAAGCAGCGCACGAGCCGCTGAAAATCCCGATCCGCCGGCGCGGAACCGCTGACCAGTGGATCGTCGATGCGCAGCTGGCGCCAGCTCGGGTGACTGCTGTAGGTGATCCGGCCTTGCTGATCGACGAGCAGCACCAGATTCACCCCGTCCAGACGCTCCTCATGCTGGTCAAACAAGGTGTTGTCGAGCAACTGCTCCAGGCTGGCTGGCGGCAAGGCCGCCTGCAAGCTTGAACGCACTAGGGTCACGATCTGTTCCGCCCCTCGGATCAGATCCTGATGCCGCAGGGAGAGATTTAAGGCTATCAGCGCACTCGCGATCAGGAGACTGCCGCCGAGCCAGAATCTCAACAGCACGTCACCCAAATAGCGGCTGGAATCGTCGAGCAGGGAAGGCTTCTCACTCATGGTCGACCGAGGTGTTCGCGCAGCGCCTCGGCGATGTGGCGCAACAAGCTTTTCAATTCATCCTGGGATTGCTGTTCTGCGCGCACCAGAGCCTCCGCCGCTACGGTTTGCCCCAGACCATCGAGGCGATGGGCCGCCAGGGCCGCGCCGAAACGGTTGGCCTCTTCCAGGGCCCGTTGGGCCGCCGTGATGTTGGCATCGAGGGCGCGCAGCTGCTCGAACGGCACGCCGGCCTGCTGTTTAAGCCTGGTGACATCCACTTGATTGGCCACGAAATAGTCGGGAGCGCCGGGCTCACCTCCCACGGGATAGAGGTTCAGGCGATTCCAAAAACGGCTGCCATCTTTGCGGTAGTTGATCAGCTCCCCGGTGTAGCTACTGCCACTGCGCAAAGCTGCCCGGATGCGCTCTAGCTCGCGCGGATCGGTATCCGGTCCCTGCAGGAAACGGCAGTTGAAACCAATCGCCAAGTCGTCTTCGTATCCGGTGAGCTCCGTGAATGCCTTGTTTACATAGATCAACGGCAGATCGTGTTGATGCATGTCAGCAATGGCAACGCTGATAATCGAATGATCGACAACGCTACCGAAAATTGTGAGTTCCTGCAGCTGTTGCGAAAGCCGCGAACTCAGCCCCGTTTCTCGCTGGCTCGCCTCCTGGAGCTGGCGGTTGAGCCGGCGCAGTTGGCGGCTCTGGCGCTGGAAGCTGCTGGTGGCCGCCACCGAAATCAACCCCACCACCACTACGTAGCCCATCAGTGAGCTCAGCTGTCCGAAGCCTTCCGCCTGCAACCCCCTCACGGTTACAGCCTGGATTCCACGCACATCACCAACTTTCCAATCGCGTTTCGGGGAATCGGGATGGCTGTTGTGGCATGTGACGCAGGCCTGTCGCATCAACACCGGCGTGGCCAAGCGGTAGGTGGAAGCCCCCAGCCCGCGCCCCACCAGTCGAGAGTATGTCCGGAGCTGAGGGTCGCTGCGAAAGGCGCCCAATGCAGCCCGTTCAAAGTCATCCAGGGGATGGCTGTTGCGTTTCGCGAAGGGATAATCGGATAGAAATTCATAGGCCACACGCTCATCGCTATGCGCATTATCGAACAGTGCTCCAAGTTCGATCGACAGGGTGGCCGGGATCGGGATACCACCGTGCACTTGGCGGTAGTTCTCCGAGAACACTGCCCTGCCCTGGGCCGCCTGCAGGCGGGCGATCACAGTGTCGGCGTAGGAGGCGCGGATGCCGCTAGCCAGGGTGGAGATCTCGCGGGCCTGCTGCTCCATCTGGGCCACCGTCACTCCCGAAAGCGCCGAGAACATCACCACCGGCAACAACAACAGGGCCGCCACCAGCAGGGCGAGAATCGTGTCGGGGCGCCAAAACCAGCCAGCCAGAGCCGCCAGCCGCGGAAGCAGCTCCTCCCGCCAGCGCCGCAGCGGGTGGGTCGGGGCATCGGCCAAGGACTGCTGGGGAGATTGCTCGCTGAGCCACCGTAGCCAGGGCCTGGCTCAGGACTCATCGCCCCTTCCCAGCGCTGGGAGCACCGTGCCTTCAGCTCACCGATCGCCCCACCGATCGCCGCGGCCCGCCCCAGAGCAGCGGCGCTTGATCTGTGCTGGTGGGCCGGGGCACGCCGCAACCACCTTGGTTCGATCCGCCAGGCCACCCCGGGTTGGCCGGCGGAGTACGGTCGGAAATTGTCCCCCAGGGAACCCCTCCGGCGGCTGCGCCCCTGGTGCGTTGCCGAGATCGCCTTCCCTTCCCGTGCGGGAGCCCTTCCCTTTGCCCAGCCGATGGCCAAGAAAGTCGTAGCCGTGATCAAGCTGGCCCTGCAGGCCGGC
>JBKCTK010000045.1:0-3859 GCA_046319055.1 Synechococcaceae cyanobacterium | reverse complement strand
GTTTGCGTCGAGGGGCCACAGTCCACCTGAGCGGCTCCACGAACAACGTTTTCTGTCTGGCGATTGGCTGGATCTCACCTCGATGGTGCGGCGTTTCCTCGCCGATGCCGTCACAGCTGGGTATGGACATCCGGAAGCAGCCTGCTTCGCGGTGGCCGGCCCCGTGCGAGCCGGTCGCGCCCAGCTCACCAACCTGCCTTGGCGGCTGGAGGAAGTTGAGCTGGCCCGCGCCTGCCACCTGCCGGCCGTGGCCTTGGTGAATGATTTCGCGGTGCTGATCCATGGGCTGCCCCATCTGCAAGCCCATCAGCAGACCGGGCTCTGGAGCGGCCGCGGAGACACCCAGGCGCCGCTGCTGGTGCTGGGTGCCGGCACCGGCCTTGGGGTGGCCATCGGCGTGCCAACCCCCGAGGGGTTGCAGGCCCTGGCCAGCGAGGCCTCCCACGCCGAGTTCGCCCCCCGCAATCCCAGGGAATGGCAACTCAAGCAGTGGTTGACGGCAGACCTCCAGCTCGAACGCCTCTCGGTGGAACGGGTGGTGAGTGGCACCGGCCTGGGCCATGTCGCCCGCTGGTTGCTGGCCGCAGCCGACGCCACAGGGCAGCACCCACTCCAGGAGACGGCCCGTCGCTGGCTGAAGCCCGGGGGGGGCGACGCGGATCTGCCGGCCCACGTGGCCTCACTGGCGGCCAGCGGCGATGGCCTTTGCGGCGAGGCCCTGGACCTCTGGGTGGGCGCCTACGGCTCAGCGACCGGTGATCTGGCCTTGGCGACCCTGGCCCGCGGCGGAATCTTTCTCGCCGGAGGCACCGCCGCCAGGCTGACCGGAGCGTTGGCCTCGGACGCGTTTCGGCTGCCGATGTTGAACAAAGGACGGCTCAGTGGCGTGCTGGACGACATCCCGGTGACGGCAATCACCGATCCCAGCATCGGCAGTTTCAGCGCCGCCTGCCGAGCCCGGAGGCTGTTGGCCTGAGCCCCCACCCTCCGGGTGGGACACTGAACTCAGTGCCCCGTGATCGATGCTGCGCACCCGAATCGGCCAGGGCGTCCTTGTTGACGTACCGGCGACCACGGCCAATCTCGGCCCTGGTTTCGATTGTCTGGGGGCCGCCCTGGATCTCAGCAATCGCTTTGAGCTTCGGGTGATCGATGGCGGACCGGAGCGCTTCGAGCTGGTCATCGAGGGGTCCGAGGGCGCCCACCTGCGCGGTGGACCCGACAACCTGGTGTATCGCTCCGCCCAGCGGGTGTGGCGCGAGGCGGGCGAAGATCCCGTGGCATTGGAAGCGCGGGTGCAGCTGGCCGTGCCGCCGGCCCGTGGCCTGGGCAGCAGCGCCACAGCGATCGTGGCTGGCTTAATCGGCGCCAACGCCCTGATCGGCTCGCCGCTAAGCCAGGAAAAACTGCTGGAGCTCGCGATCGACATTGAGGGGCATCCCGACAATGTGGTTCCGTCTCTGGTGGGGGGCCTCTGCCTCACGGCCCGCACAGCGCACCACCGCTGGCGCGTGATCCGCTGCGACTGGCACGCCGCGGTGCGGGTGGTGGTGGCGATCCCAGCGATCCGTCTGAGCACCAGCGAGGCGCGACGGGCGATGCCCCGCAGCATCCCGATCCCCGATGCGGTGATCAACCTGGGGGCGCTGAGCGTGTTGCTCCAGGGCCTGCGCACCGGCAACGGTGATCTGATCAGCGATGGCATGTATGACCGCATCCATGAGCCTTATCGCTGGGGCCTGATTCAGGGCGGACGCCAAGTCCGCCAAGCCGCCCTGGAGTCAGGGGCCTGGGGATGCGTGATCAGCGGCGCCGGCCCCACCCTCCTGGCCCTCTGCAACGCTGAAGTCGCCCTGGCTGTGGAAGCGGCCATGGTGCAGGCCTGGCAGGGGGAGGGCGTCGAAGCGCGCGGGGCTGTGCTCGATCTGCAGACCGAGGGGAGCCGTTGGCAGAAGGCGCCACCCCGGCCAGAGGCATGACCAACCGATGAGTAAGTTTACCTAGGCTCATGGCCCGGATGCCCCTGGTGCCGCGAAAACCTTGCCTCCCGTGGTGAGATCAACTCCGTAAATCCCTTCCTGGTTAAGCCCTTCTTGGACCTGTGAGATGGACATCAGCTTGCCCCTGGCAGCACTGCCCCTGGACACCGGCCTCGCCGCAACCAGCGCCACCTTTCCCTGGCTGAGCCTGATCGTGCTGCTGCCGGCCTTGGCCGCCTTGCTGATGCCGCTTTTGCCAGGGGATGACAGCAATCCTTCCCTGCCGCGCAGCATTGCCCTGGTGGCCCTGCTGGCGGATCTCGCGCTGATGCTGGTCGCCTTCAGCCGCCATTTCGATCCAACGGTGGGCGAGCTGCAGTTGGTGGAGCGGCTCAGCTGGGTGCCGGCCCTGCGCCTGGAATGGTCATTGGCCGCGGATGGCCTTTCGGCCCCGTTGGTGATTCTCAGCGGCCTGGTCACCTTGTTGGCCGTGGCCGCCAGCTGGGACGTGAATCGCAAATGTCGCCTTTACTTTGGCCTTCTATTGGTGCAAGCTTCTGCACAAAGTCTCGTATTTCTCTCCCAGGACTTCCTACTGTTCTTTCTGGCTTGGGAACTGGAGCTCGTACCGGTTTACCTCCTGATTGCCATTTGGGGTGGGGCCCAACGTCAGTATGCAGCCACAAAATTCATTCTCTATACAGCAACCGCCTCATTGCTGATTCTGATCAGCGGCTTGGCGTTAGCGTTATCAGGTGATAGTTTCACCCTAAATCTCACCGAACTCTCAAACCGCTCCCCTGGCGGTAGTTTCGGACTGCTTTGCTATCTCGGCTTCCTGGTGGGATTTGGCGTGAAACTGCCGATGTTCCCCCTGCACACGTGGCTGCCCGATGCCCACGGCGAGGCCAATGCGCCGGTCTCGATGCTGTTAGCGGGCGTGCTGCTGAAGATGGGTGGTTACGCATTGCTGCGCTTTAACGTGCAGATGCTGCCTGAGGTGCATCTACGCCTAGCGCCAGCCCTAGTCATTCTCGGCATTGTGAATATCATCTACGGGGCTTTAAATGCGTTTGCCCAAGACAACGTCAAGCGGCGGATCGCTTGCAGCTCCGTTAGTCATATGGGCTTCGTGTTGATGGGCATCGGCGCGGTTGATGCCCTTGGAATCAGCGGGGCGATGTTGCAGATGATCAGCCATGGACTGATCGCCGCCGCCATGTTCTTCACCACAGGCTGTTTCTACGAACGCACCAAAACCCTCTCGATCCCCAACATGGGTGGCCTGGCGAAGGTGCTGCCGATTAACTTTGCCTTCTTCTTGGCCAGCTGCCTCGCGTCCTTGGCCTTGCCGGGCATGAGCGGCTTCGTGAGCGAGATCACGGTGTTCTTAGGCGTGACGGCCAACGATGGCTTCACCACCAGCTTCCGCGTCGTCGCCATCGTGCTGGCGGCAATAGGCCTGGTGCTGACTCCCGTTTACCTTCTGTCGTTGTGCAGACGTGTGTTCTTCGGCCCCCGCATTCCGGCCTTGGCGGTGCTGGGCGACATGAAGCCCAGGGAGGTGCTGATTGGCCTCACCCTGCTGGTGCCGACCTTGGTCATCGGCTTTTGGCCCCGGGTGGCTATCGATTTCTACGAGGCCAGCACCAATGGGCTGGCCAACGCGCTGGCCGGCCAAGCCCAGGTCGCCCTTAGCCGGTTCCCCGCCCTCGGCTGATTCACGGTTCCACCAGCTCTTCGGCTGGAATCATTCCTTCGCGACCCCTTCGCCATGAGCGTCAGCAGCCCTTCCGCCCCTGCCCTGCTCGCCGGTGAGGGCTTGCCGGCCTTTGCGGCGATCGGCCCCGAGCAAATCGAGCGGCACATTCCCGAACTGC
>JBKCTK010000044.1:0-27639 GCA_046319055.1 Synechococcaceae cyanobacterium | reverse complement strand
GCCGAGATCCCAGCAGCCCACCGGCCAACGTGGTTGTCGCCTGGTGCCGATCAAGAAAACCCAGTGCTGATCAGGGTTCTAGTAGCGAGGTGGCTCACTTTTCGTGTCGCCGCCCCCAGGTTGTCGCCGGCGACAACCTGGGGGCCATCACCGGCCAACTTGGTTGTCGCGAAACGGCCAAGGGGGTTGACGCGGGACAGCCGTAGCCGCCTGAACGGCGAGGCAGGGCTGAGCCGCCATACCGGCTGGCGCGGCGGACGAAGCCCCAAAGGAGACGAGCCGCTTGTCGCACAGGTCGTGTTTGGGACTTAGAACTAGTCCCGTGTATGGATCTAGGCGAGACTATTGAGAGAAGCTGATGCTTGGCTGGCCGCGACGTAGGCCGCGGCTTGACGGCGATCTGTTGGTTCCACGTCCTCACCGCACAGGCAACCTGCTGGTCGCCCCCTGGCGTGCTGCCGCAGGCTTGCGGGGCTCTCCCTCCAGGCCGCCGCCCCGTCGACTCAGATTCAACGCCGCGGCGGGAACCTCAACCATGACGTCCAGCCGGCGACGCCAGCGTCGCTGCCTCCCACTCTTTGATCTCGGCAGCTGTTGGCCGCGGAGCAGTCGCTCAGCGATGCCGACGCCCATGGCGTTAGTCTCATCCATGACGCAGAACTAGACTTTTAAAGCGTCTCGGATGAGACGAGCGGGACAGTCTGCAGGCCTGTGTCGGCGTTGCCTGGTCCACCCTGGCGTATCAGCTGATCCCAGCAGGCGCCTTTGCTGAGTCGACACGACCTTGGCTTAGCTCTGCCCTCGCCCACCCCAGCCCACGCCAAGCCTCTCGACGCGGAACCACCACGATCCCATTCAGCTCCACTTCGTCTCATGAGCAACCCATCATGAGTCCTCAAATACGACTCTGACGAGATGATCAAGACAGGTCTGAGGGTTCCGGTTTGGGCGCAACGGCAGAGACTGCATGGACACGTAGCAGCCTGTTGAACGACGGGATGCTGGCGCTGATGGGTCTTGCAGTGGCTGAGGCCCAGCATGGCCCTGGGTTTGCGGATCCCCGTGGAGAAGCAGGGAACAGCGTTTCTCTTGTCCCATCTAGGACACAAGAGAGACTCGCCAAAGTCCCATGTGAGATAGGCGAGATGAATGTGGCCGCTGGCCCTGGAAGTTTTGCGAGCCTCCGTAGCGGAGAAACACAATCGCCGGATGTCTGCTGATGCTGCCCAACAGGGTCGTGTGAAAGCTGCCGCACATCGGTTTCCTGGCGCCCAACAGCCCCTGCCTGCGCCGAGAGCCGAGGCAATAGAGCCCCACGATCAGGAATCACCTGAACCGCAACAAACTCCGCAGAGCACTGCCGAACTTCTTGTCCGGTTCCCGCCGACAGGCTTTCAACGCCGTGCCTAGGGTCTTGGGCCGAGCAGGCCTTGCGGCTGATCTGCACGCCCCATGCCCCAAGGTCCGGCAAAGCGTTTCTCGGAATGCAGATGCCAAGAATGTGGACGCCGGTGTTGACCTGATCAGGTCTGCCAAATGCGGGCTCTCACTAAGAACAAATGGCTGCAGCCTCGCCTGTCGCCACCGGCTTGATAGGCCATCCGCGAGTTAAACCCTCCTGCCATGTTCACTGGCGGCAACTCCGCCGCCAGTGGCAAGCACTGGGGTCCTCCGATGGTGGCTTGCATCAGGTGGTGGTTTGCATCCCCTGAATGAGGAAATCGAAGTAAGGCCCGACCAGACGAGCTTGATCGCCACTGAGGAGAGCCGTTGAGGCCTCCTTGAGGGTGCGCATCGACTCCACCATGCCAGGCATGGGAACCCCGAGGCTGTTGTACATCTCACGGGCCCCAACCAAACCGATCTGCTGGATCAGCTCCGTGCTGCCGGCCAGCACCCCATAGGTGACCAGGCGCAGGTACCAGCTGAAATCGCGCAGGCATTGGGCCCGCTGCTTTTGCCCAAAGGCATTTCCCCCCGGGGCCACGTATTCGGGCTTCAGGGTGAACAGCTGCCGTGCCGCCTCGGAGACGATCTTCTTCTCGTTGTCGGTGAGCACCCTCACCACGGCCAGGCGCTCGGCGCCACCGCTCAAAAACGCGACGATAGAGCGCAACTCCCCGCTGGAGGGATAGCGCAGCTCATCGTCGGCCTGGAGGATCAGATCGCGGACGACGCTCATTGCAGCGACCAGAGACGCGGGCATCCTATCCAGCGCCTAGCGGCACATCGGGCGGCTCCGCCAAGGTGTAACGCCCCTTTGCACTGTTGATCCGCAGGAGACCGCTGGTGGGGTCTGGGGCAGGGCCATGGCGTCCTGCAGCGACCACCCCGCAAGCGCTGCCTTGAACGGCGCCGGGTCCAGATGGCCGCCGAGCCCCCTGCTCGATAGGGTCAGCAGCAGGCGACGCCGATCACGATGGGGCAGGCGGAGAGCAGCGGCGGCGACACCCTGGAGCTGATCATCGACGATCTCACCCAGGACGGGAACGGCGTCGCCCGCCATCAAGGGCAAGTCATCTTTGTGCCCGCGGCGCTTCCCGGCGATCGTGTACGGCTGCGCATCGTCGGCAGGCGGCGTCGGCATTTGCTGGGGCGATTGGAGGCCGTGATCACAGCCTCACCGCAGCGCCGCCGGCCCCCTTGCATCCTGGCTGATCACTGCGGTGGCTGCAGCCTGCAGGCCTATCGCGATGGGGCCCAGCAGGACTGGAAGCAGGCCCATGTCAGCCAGTGCCTGCAACGCCTCGGCGGCTTGGTTCCCGCCCTACGGCCCCTGCTAGCCGCCCCAGACCCGCTCGGTTACCGCAATCGCGCCGTGATCCCGTTGGAACGGCTTGCCGATGGGCGCCTGCGGGCCGGCTACTACCGGCGGGGCAGCCATCGGATCGTGAACATGAACCACTGTCCGGTGCTGGATTCCCGGCTCGATGCCTTGATCGCGCCGCTCAAGGCTGATCTGGAGGCCACGGGCTGGCCGGTGGATCGCCACGGCCGCGGCTTGCGGCACCTGGCGTTGCGGGTGGGTGAGCGCACTGGAGAGCTGCTCATCTGCCTGATCGCTTCCGATGCCGATCAGCCGGGCCTCGAGTCCCTGGCCCAGGCGTGGATGGGGCGCTGGCCAACGTTGGTGGGGGTCTGCCTGAACCGACAACCCGATCCCAGCAATGTCCTTTTCGGTGCCGAGACCCGGGTGATCGCCGGTCGCGGTTGGTTGGTGGAGCGGTTTGCGGATCTGGAGCTGCGGATCGCCGCCGACACCTTTTTTCAGGTGAACACAGCTCAGGCCGAGCGGGTGGTGCCGCTGCTGAGGGAGGCCCTCGGGCCACCCTCCGGGCTGCTCCTCGACGCCTACTGCGGCATTGGCCCCTTCGGCTTGCCGTTAGCGGCCAGCGGTTGGAGCGTGCTGGGGCTGGAACTCCATGCCGGCGCCATCGCCCTGGCCAACCGGAACGCCCAGGCCAACGGCCTGGAGGCGCGAGCCCGGTTCCAGGTCGGGGCGGTCGCTGACAATCTCAACGAGCTGCTTGAGGCCGACCCTGTCGTGATGGCCTTGCTGCTGGATCCGCCCCGCAAGGGGCTGGAGCCTGCGGTGATCGAGGTGGTGCGTCGCCGCCCGCCACCGCGCCTGGCCTATCTGAGCTGCGATCCCGCCACCTTGGCGCGGGATCTCGGCCAGCTGTGCGGCCCTGAGGGGCCTTACCGGATCGACTGGATCCAACCGATCGACTTCTTCCCCAACACCAGCCATGTGGAGTGCCTGGCGGCCCTGACACGGCGTGGCGGGGCCATTTAGGAGCGGAGCTGGGCCTTGAACTGGCGCTCTAACGCCTGACGCACGGCGTCATGGGCGGTTTCCACCTCGGCATCGGTGAGGGTGCGGCTGCTGTCCCGGTAGCGCAACCGAAAGGCCTGGCTGCAATAGCCAGACGGAACTTGCTCGCCGCTGTAACGATCCACCAATTCGGCCTGTTCCAGCAGGGGCTTGCCGGCTTTGCGAATCGCGCTCAGCAGGGCGGCGGCACTGGTGCGATCGGGAACCAGCACCGCCAGATCGCGCTCTGAAGCGGGCACGGTGGCGAAGGGCGCAAAGCTCGGCTGCCAACGATTGCGGCGGCTGGCCGCCGTGAGGAGCGCCTCGACCGGCAGCTCAAACAGATAGGTGGCGTCAGGGAGCTCCAGGGCTTCCGCACGGGCGGGATGCAACTGGCCAAACCAGCCGGCTGGCCGGCCCTCCAGCGCCAGCAGCGCACGGCGGCCTGGGTGCAGCAGGGCGGCGAACGGCTCGTGATCGGTGTTGCCTGGCTCCCGGTCCTCGATCGGAATGCGCAGGGGATCGAGGGCCGTCTGCAACACGCCCCGGGCCGCCCAGTAATCGGGGGGAGCCGGCTTGCCGCTGGTGCTCCAGAGCTCGGAGCGGCGTTCGCCGCAGATCACCCCCACGAGCATCAGCCGTTCCCGCGGTTCAGAACCGGTTCCGGCCAGAAAGACCCGGCCGATTTCAAAGGCCCAGAAGCCGCTCCGGGACGCCTGAAGGTTGCGGCATGCGGCCTGCAGCAACTCGCTGTGGAGCTCATCGCGCAGGTGGCCGTAATCGGCGAGCAACGGGTTGGCGAGGGGAATGCGGCCTTGCGCCTCAGGCACCAGGGACAAACAGCAGACTTCCTGGAGTCCGGCGGCACAGAGGGATCGGCGCAGGCGTCGTTCGAGCTGCTGGCTCGGTTCCAGGCCTCCGGGGACGAGGGGATCGGGAAGATGGGCCGCGAAGCGGTCGTAGCCCACCAGACGCGCCACCTCCTCGATCAGATCCACTTCACGGCAAAGATCCCTCTGCCTGGAGGGGGGAACGAGCACCAGCCAACCCTCGTCGGTCTCGCGGAGCTGGCAACCCAGCGCCGAAAGCGTGCCGGTGATCGAGGCATCCTCCAGGTCTTGGGGCTCGCCAGCCACCAGCACAGGCCCCAGCAGTTGATGCAGGCTGTCGCGGCGCAACGCCACCGCGGCGTCCGAGGGCTGGGCGTGCCGATGCAGCCAGCGGCCATTGACCTGCCCCCCGGCCAGCTCAACTAGCAGCTGGACGGCGCGATCGCTGGCGGCCAAGGTCGCCTGGGGTGGCAGGCCCTTTTCGAAGCGACTGCTGGATTCGGTGCGCAACCCCACGCTGCGGGCTGATCGCCGCACGGCCTGGGGCGCGAACACCGCGGCCTCCAACCAGATCGCCGTGGTGGTGTCGCTGACCGCTTCCGCCTGGCCACCCATCACCCCGGCCAAGGCGATCGCCCGGTCGGCATAGGTCACCACCAAGGCGTCCTCGCCCAGGGCCCTCTCCTGCCCATCGAGACTGGCGAACATTTCGCCGGACCGGCCCTGGCGCAGGCCGAGGGCCCGGGGATCGGGGTTGGAGGCTCCCTGGAGGCGCGCCAGGGCCCGCTGGTCGAAGGCATGCAACGGTTGGCCCGTCTCCAGCATCACCAGATTGGTGATGTCGACGATGACGTTGATCGGGCGCAGGCCGCAGCGCTCCAGCCGGCGTTGGAGCCAGGGCGGGGAGGGCTCCACCCGCAGCCCTTCAATCGCGGTGACACTGAACAGTCCACCCGACTCCATCGCCGCAAGGTCTGCCGCGGCGAGCTCCAGTGGCAGGGGCTCGCAGGCCACGGGGGCTTGGGGCGGGATGGCGCGGCCCCCCGTGAGGGCCGCCACCTCCCGGGCGATGCCCAGCATCGACAGACCATCCGGGCGGTTGGCGGTGATCGCCAGCTCCAGCACCTGATCCTCCAGGCCGAAGCTGGGGCCGATCGGGCTGCCGACCGCCGGCAGCGCGGGTAGCAGGTCTTCCAGCACGGCGATGCCGGCGGAGGTTTCGGCCAACCCCAGTTCTTGGAGCGAACAAATCATGCCGGAGCTGTCGACGCCGCGCAGTTGGGCAGCCTTAATGGTCAAGCTCACCACAGGCAGGGTGGTGCCCACCAAGGCCACGGGCACGTGGATCCCAGCGCGCACATTGGCGGCCCCGCAAACAATCTGCAGAGGCGCCTCGGCGCCCACGTCGACCTGGCAGACGCTCAGCTTGTCGGCATTGGGATGGGGCTCCCTGGCCAGCACAGCACCCACCACCACGCCAGCGACCTGGGCTGCCAGATCGTCGATCGCCTCGACCTCGAAACCAGCCAGGGAGAGCCGTTCGGCCAGCACCCCCGCTTCAAGACTGGCGGCAGGGGCCTCGACGAGCTCCCGAAGCCATTGGAGCGAGACGCGCATCGGACGTCAGCACGGCAGGGCGGATCCTAGGGATTGATCAGAAGGCTGCCGGGAACCTGGCTGGACCCGTCGCAGGGTAAGGTTTGCGATTGTCATCTCGCTTCGCACAAGCGGCGCAACGTCCTTCCATGGCCAAGAACAAGGGCGTCCGGATCGTGATCACTCTCGAGTGCACCGAATGCCGGTCCAACCCCGCCAAGCGGTCTCCTGGTGTGTCTCGTTACACCTCCCAGAAGAACCGCCGCAACACCACCGAACGGCTGGAGCTCAAGAAGTTCTGTCCCCACTGCAATTCGTCAACGGTTCATAAGGAGATCAAGTGAGGTGCGGCTGAAGCCTGCGGCACCCCGATCCACCTGACGACGATCCGAGCGGTTCAGCGCCTCCTTCGCCAACCCCCCTCTTTCCCGGACGAACGAGGCTCCCGCTCCAACCACAGACCTCTGATCCAGCGTTCCCATGTCCAGCTCATTTTTCAAGAAGCGTCTGTCTCCCATTAAGCCGGGTGACCCGATCGATTACAAAGACATCGATCTGCTCAAAAAGTTCATTACCGAGCGCGGCAAGATTCTGCCCCGCCGGCTCACGGGGCTCACCGCCAAGCAGCAACGCGATTTGACCACGGCCGTGAAGCGGGCCCGGATCGTCGCCCTGCTGCCTTTCGTGAACCCTGAAGGCTGACTTGTCCACCGCGGTGGCCCATCCGCTCCAGCCCACCGATCTGGTGGGGTTGATCGAGGCTGGGCAACCGCATTTGGCGGTCGTCCAGACCATCAAGGGCAGCCGCGCCGATCTCCTGGTCGGCCCCCAGGCCAAGCCCTTGCAGCGGCCCCTGCGCCAGCTGGATGCCATCGCCAGAGGTCCCGATCCACAGACCCCCGTCCGGGGCATCCTGCACTCCCCCTGGGAGCTTCAGGCTGAACGGCTGCAGCGGGTCTGCCCACCGCAGAGGGATTTCGGCGCTGCCTGGTTGCTGCTGGGTGACCAGCCCGATCCCCTAACGCTGGAGGAGTTCTGCGATCTGCTGGGCGGCGCCGAGGATCCCGCCCGGCGCAGTGCCTGCTGGCTTTGGCTGCAGGGGCCCCAGACCCTGTTCCGCTGGCGGCAGGAACGGGTGGAGCCCCGGGGGCTGAGCGATCTGCGCCAGCTGCGACGCGATCGCTATCGGCTGCTGTTGCAGGAGCGCCAGCAGCAGCAATGGCACGAGGCGCTGCGGCGTCGCCAGCCCCTTGAGGTCAGCCAGCTGGCCGCCGCGCAGCAGCAGGATTTGCAGCTCTTGCGGCGATGGGCTTGCGGGGATACGGACACGCCGCTACCCCCTTCGCTGCGTCGAGGCCTGCAGGGTTGTCGTTGCGAAGCGGAGTCGGGGGCGATCCGCCACCTGCTGGTGGATTTGGGGCAATGGTCTGCCCATCAACTGCCGGCTTTGGAGAATTCCCTCTGGCGCGATGGCTTTTCGGCTGAACTGGAGGCTGAAGCCCAGCGGTTGGCGGCGGCCGCAGGGCGCGAGTGCCCCGGCGATGCCTTGCGCCAGGACCTCTGCCACCTGGCCAGCGTCACCATCGACGATGACGACACCCGCGACATCGACGACGGTATTGCTCTGGAGCGGGTTGAAGGCCGGGAGCGGCTTTGGATCCATGTGGCTGACCCCGGTCGCCTGATCCTTGCCGATTCCCCGCTGGACCGGGAAGCGCGGCGCCGTGCCAGCAGCCTTTACCTGGCCCGCGGCACCTTGCCGATGCTGCCGGCCGTGCTCGGGGAGCAGGTGTTCAGCCTGCGCCAGGGCCAGCGCTGCCCCGCCTGGAGCGTGTGGGTGGAGCTGGATGCGGTGGGGGCGGTGGCCGCCCACGGCCTGGTCCGCAGCTGGGTGCGCCCCGTCTACAGGCTGTCCTATGGCGATGCGGATGAGCTGCTGGAGCTGGCCCCGCCTCAGGAGGATCTGCCCACCATCCACACCCTGCTGACGTTGCGACGCGATTGGCGTTTAGCCCGTGGCGCCCTGCTGCTCGATCAAGCCGAGGGACGAATCCGGGCCCGGGGTGACCAGGCGGAACTGACGATCACAGAACCCTCTCCGTCGCGCCTGTTGGTGGCCGAAGCCATGATCCTGGCCGGCGCGGTGATCGCCGCCATGGGCCAGGAGCTCCAGCTGGCGCTGCCCTACCGGGGCCAGCCACCGGCGGAGCTGCCCAGCGCCTCCGAACTCGCCCAGCTGCCCCCGGGCCCGGTGCGCCATGCCGCCGTGCGCCGCTGCCTCAGCCGCGGGCAGCTGGGCAGTGCGCCGTCGCCCCACTTCAGCCTGGGGCTGCCCGCCTACGTTCAGGCCACATCCCCGATTCGCCGTTACGGCGACCTGGTGGTCCAACGTCAGCTGGCCCACGCCCAGGAAGGCCGCCCGCCGCTGCCGGCGGAGGAGCTCGACGCGCTTCTGGCGGAGCTGGAGCCGGCACTGCGGCAGGGTGTGGCGATCAGCCGCGACGATCAACGCCATTGGCAGCAGGTGTGGTTTGCCCAGGAAAAGCGACCGGAATGGCGCGGTTGCTTCCTGCGCTGGTTGCGGCCTCAGGATCAGCTCGGGCTGGTCCATCTCGAGGAGCTCGCCATGGACCTTCCCGCCGGCTGTCCGCCCCGCAGCCAACCGGGTGATCCGCTTCTGGTGCGGATCCTGGAGGTGGATCCCCTACGGGATCTGCTGCGGCTGCAAGCCGTCGCCTGAGGCCAGGCTCACCACCATCGTCGTGGCCGCAACGTTGTCAGCCGGCCAATCGCGAGACCCTCAGCCATGGGCCCCAGGGGTTGGCGCAACCGATGAACCGCACCCTGCCGCCACCGGCCTGCTCAGCGAGCCAGCGGTGCAGGGCTGGCTCCAGGGTGATCACGGGCCAGGGCTCACCGCCCGGGCCGGATTCCCCGAGAAGGCGATAGGAACCGTCCGGCAAGCAGGCCAACTCGCCCTCCCAGAGCCGCTCTCCGGGTTCGGCTGGCGCGTCGTGAGGATCGAGCACCAGAGCGTCGAGCTCGGCGTGGCGATCCAGCGCCGCGGGGTCGTGCAGCAGCCGCAGCTGCCGTTCCCGCCAGCGCGGGTGATGCCAGGGGGTATCCCAGAGCGGAAAGGGGGCGGCGGGAGCCTGGGGATCCCGGATCAGGGCCTCCTGCAGCAACCGCGGCGGTAACGCCGCCGGTTCCAGGTGGTGCCGCAGGCACAGGGCCGCCGCCTGGCCGGCCGCCTGGCCGATGTTGAGCACCAGCGGCTGCAATCGCGTCGCTCCATTGGCGATGTGGCTGACGCTCAGACATTTGTCGGCCACCAGCAGGTTGCTGAGGCTGGCGCTGACCAGGGCGCCGTAGGGAATCGCGAAGGGGGTTCCGCTCCAGCGGCCTCCCCAGCGGCAGCTTTTGGGCGCCAGCGGCCAATCCGGCCCGGGGTAATGGTGGTCGTTGGCATAGTTCCCCACCGCAATGGCCGTGCAATGGCCTGAGGCATCGAACGGCAGCGGCCCGCGGCAGGGTCCTTCCGCCAGGGGCAACAGGTCCGGCTCGATCACGCGGGCCAATCCCACCAAGCGGCGGCCTTCCCGCCAGTAGGGCATCAGGGCCAGGGCCTCGCGCCCGTCCAGGGCCCCGCCGGCGGCTTGGGCCGCGGTCGGAAACGCCGCACCGGGCTGCAGCAGTCCCTCACTGGCGTCCCGCAGCGCTGCGGCGAAGTCGAGGCTGTGGGCCCGCATGGCCAGGTTCAACGCCCGCTGATCGCTGGCGATGGGGCTGAAGGCGCGCTCGAGACCGTGGTGCCAGTCGTTGCCCTCCAGGGGCCAGTTCAGCATCACCAGCCCCCCTGGCAGGCGTCCGTAGCTGAGGGTCCGCGCCATGCCAAACCGTTGCGTCGCCTGGCTGAAGGGAGCCCGCACAGGCGCGAAATCCCGGAGCGGGTTGGACGTCGACGACAGCTGCCCCATCACCACCCAGGTGGGGGATTGCACGGGCTGTTGCTGGTAGAAGGCCTCTTGCTCCAGGGCTTTGGCCGAGGGAGCGCTGGTCTCCCCCGTCTGCTCCCGCGCTTCCCAACCCAGATCGAAGGCAGCTTGCGCCAAGGGGAACAGATCGCCCCGATCGCTGCCATCGATCACCAACGCCGGCCGCAGCTGATGGCGTTCGCCCTGGTGCTCGACGTCCACAGCGGTGATTCTGGTCCCGTCGCACCGCACCTCCAGCACCTGGCAGCAGGGCCACCAGCGCAGGTTGGCCTCCGCCGCCAGCCAGCGCCGCAGGATCCTCTCGGCGCTGGCGGGGCGATAGCCGAAACAGCTGACCCAGTTGTGATCCAACCCCTCGGGCTCCGCTTGGCTCAGGGCCCGCAACAGGGCTCCCCAGAGACCGGTTTGCCACGGGGTCAGCTCATTGCCATCGGGGGCGCAGACGCCGGCGCTGCTGACCATGCCGCCCAGCCAGCCATCCGGCGTCAGCAGCAACGTGGCGGCGCCGGCTCGGGCGGCCTGGAGGGCGGCAGCGATGCCGCCGCTGCCGCCACCCCAGACCAGCACAGCTGGATGGAACTCCATGGCAGAGGGCATGACGGTGGGCGGCTGCCCCCAGGATCGCTCCTGGAGCCGCCAGCAACCCAGCTGCGCCTGCGGATCCGACGCTTGGAGGATGGCCCTTGGGCCGCCGCGGGGTGCGATGGGTAAGATCCAGAGCTCTCAGGCTCTGATGGCGGCGCCATCAACTCCACCTCCGCGCCGATGCCCTATACCCTCACAACCCCGCTTTATTACGTCAACGATCGTGCTCACCTCGGTAGTACGTACACCACCCTGGCTTGCGACACAATCGCCCGGTATCAACGCCTGCGGGGTGAATCCGTGGTGTTCATCACCGGCTGCGATGAACATGGCTTGAAGATCCAGCGGACAGCTCAGGCCGCTGGTCGCACTCCCCAGGAGCATTGTGATGCAATCAGCCAGGGGTATCGGGAACTTTGGCAGCGCTGGGGCATCAGTCATGACCGGTTCATCCGCACCACCGATCCACGACATCGCAGCATCGTCGAACAGTTTTTTGCCCGGGTGGAACGCAATGGAGATATCATTGAAGGCCGCCAGCAGGGATGGTATTGCGTCGCCTGCGAGGAGTTTAAGGACGATCCTCACGAAAGCCAGGATCCGGAATGCCCTATCCATCGGCGTGCGCTGGAATGGCGCGATGAAATGAACCTATTTTTCAGGCTTTCGCGTTACCAAGAGGCGATTGAACGCCTGATCGAAGATCCCCGCTTCATCCGTCCAATTTCCAGACAGCGTGAAGTTCAGAATTTTGTGGCATCAGGTCTGAAGGATTTTTCGATCTCCCGACTTGATCTACCCTGGGGAATCCCTGTACCCGGTTACAGCGGTCACACCTTTTACGTCTGGTTCGACGCCTTGCTTGGCTACATCACAGCCCTGCTGGAGCCGGGTGATCCAGTGGATTTGGAGGTGGCTGTGCAACGCGGCTGGCCGGCTTCGCTCCACGTGATCGGCAAAGACATTTTGCGATTCCATGCGGTGTTTTGGCCGGCGATGTTGCTGTCAGCGGGTCTGGAGCCTCCGCGTCAGGTTTTTGGACACGGCTTCCTCACCAGGGAGGGGCAGAAGATGGGCAAGTCCCTGGGCAATGTGCTCGATCCGGATGTGTTGCTCGACCGTTGTGGGGCCGACAGCCTGCGCTGGTACCTGCTGCGCGACATCCCCTTCGGCGACGACGGCGACTTCCAGCAGCAGCGGTTCTGCGATTTGATCAATAACGATCTGGCGAACACCATCGGCAATCTGCTCAATCGCACCGCCTCCATGGCCAGGCGCTGGTTCGACGCAGCCGTGCCAGCTGCTGCTCCTGACAGCCATCCTTTGGCCTTGGCTTGCGCCCAGGCCGATCAGGATTTCCTGCAGGCGATGGACCAGCTCGACTTCCGGATGGCAGCGGAAACATTGCTGCAGCTGGCCGCCACAGCCAATGGTTACCTCAACGACCGAGCTCCCTGGTCACGCTTCAAGCAGGAAGGGGCCTCGGCCGATGTGGCTAACGATCTGTATTCCGTGCTGGAAACCTGCCGCTGGCTGGCGGTGCTGCTCATCCCCCTGCTGCCCGATTTGGCGGGTCGCATGCTGGAGCAGCTGGCCCAGCCCATTCCCTCCAGCACAGCTGCCGCCGCTTCCGTGGCCTGGGCTGAACAACGTTGCTGGGGGCGGCTTGAGGCGGGCCAAGCCCTGCCGGAACCCAGTCCGGTGATGCTGCGGTTGGAGCTGGATTCGCCCCTGTGACCCCGTCTTTGCAGGCAGGGGGCATCCTGATCGCCGCACTGCTGGGCCTGACGGCTTGCCAGCCCCGCTCCCAACCCAACCCTGAAGCGAGCGCTCCGCCCTTTGTGTTTCGTGCCTTGGATCTGCGCCAACAGGATGCCCAAGGACGACGGCTCTGGGAGATCAGCAGCTCCGAGGCCCGTTATGACCTGCGACGCAAACTCGCCCAAGCCAGCGATCTGCGCGGCACGATCTACCTGGAGGGTGAGCCGCGCTACCGGGTGCGGGCCAGCAGCGGCACCGTCATCAATGACGGCGAAGTGGTGCAGCTGGAGGGCGAGATCCGGCTGGAGCAGATCGATGATCCCCCAGCGCTGATCACCGCCTCACGGGTGCGGTGGCTGCCGTCGCGCCAGCTGATGGAGCTAGATCGCTTTCCGAACGCCTTTAACGACCGCTTCAACATACGGGGCGAAACCGCTCGCTTCCGCTTTGATCAAGAGCGCCTGGAACTGCGAGGCCAGCCCACGATGCGGGGCTGGTCCCAGCCATTCAATCCGCTGCGCAGCCTGCCCCAGGGGCCTCCCGAACTGACGCTGCGGGCGCGCGACGTGGTCTGGTTTCCCCGCAGCGGGCGGCTCCAGGCCGTCGGTCCGATTCAGGCCACGCGCCAGGTGCAACCGGCCTCGGCGGTCCCAGCCGCCAAGGAAGTTGGCGCGACCACCGCTCTGCCACGGCTGGCGGCCGGATCCCAGCTGCTCAGCGCCGGTGGGCTTGAGGGCAACACCACCAGCCAAGCCTTTGTGCTGTCGGCGCCCCTGCGGATGCTGGACCAAGGCCAAAACACGACCTTGGTGGCCCCTGGCCTGACCGTGAACCTGCGCCAACAGGTGGCCGCCACGCTGGACGGCCCGCAGGGTTGTCTCATTCTGCGTCCAAGCGAAAGCCTGCGGGCCCGGCGTTGCCAATGGAACTGGGCGAAACAATCCGCCCATGCCGAAGGGGATGTGGTGCTCCAACGCCGCGACTACGACCAGCGGAGCCAGGCTGGCCGGCTGGACGCACGCCTCGGACCCACCAGCGCCGTCGTGCTCACAGCACCAGGAGCCCGCGTCATCAGCCGCTTCCGGGTTCCCCGGGCCCCGGAGCCGCCACGACCGGCGCCATCCGCCCGTCGAGAACCGGAGCCCATTCATCTGTGAGCCGGCCGGCCCACCCCTCAACCCAGGCCAGATCGCTGCGGCGAAAGCAACGCGCCGACCATCCCCCCAGCAGCAGCACTCCCGACTGCCCCAGGGGCTGCACCAGCACCGAAGGCAAACCCGCTAGCAGGTCATCGAACTCCGCACGCCCGGGGTAGAGGGAGAGATCCACCAGCGAGATCGCCCGCTGACGCTCCAGGCACTGGGCGCAGATCGGCCCGGGTTGAAACCTGGTGGGGGCCAGCAGACCGCGGCGCAGCAGGGTCTGGCCGCGCCATTGCAGCAACACCACCGCCGCCGGGGTGGCGGTCAGGAGCATCGTGCTGCCCCAGCCCAGCTCCCGTCGCAGCGGTTCCGGCAGGTCATCTGCGAGCTCCAGGCCCTCCGCGCCCTCCAAGGGGGCCCTCGCGGCAGCCACGGGCTCAACGCGGCTCCAGACAGCGCCCACCAGCATCAGCAGCACTGCCAGGATGCCCGCCAGCACCCCAGACCGTTGAAAGGCCGGAATCAGCAAGGTGCCCGCTGGGGCGCTGAGTTGATTCGTAACGGTCAACGCCAGGGCCAACACCCCGCTGACCAGGGCAAGACGGGCAGGCAGGGACTCGGCCATGGTTCCGAGGTCTCAGGTTGAGGGCCAACCAGGCTGGCTGGTCAGCACCACTTTGCTGGAATGGGAGCTGACCGAAGCTGCTGATGACCCCCAGTGAGGCCTTTGCCGCCGTCGCCCTGATCGCGGTGGGATGTGACAACTGCCTGAGCCGGGAAGAATCCCGCTCCCTGCGCCATCAGTTGGAAGCCCGCAGCCCTTACCGAGGCTTCACGGAACAGGCCATGGGGCAGCTGTTCGATGGGCTGCTGACCCGAATGCGTGAGCAGGGCTGGCAGGCGCTGCTCAAGGAGGCCATCGCGGTGCTGTCCCCAGCTCAACAGGAAACCGCCCTGGCCATGGCCGTGCAGTTGGTGCTCAGCGACCGCCAGCTTGGCGACGAAGAGCAGCTGCTGCTTCAAGAGATGGCATCCCAGCTCCAGCTTCCCCAGGGGCGAAGCCAGGTGATCATTGATGTGATCGGAGTGTTGAATCGAGACAGCTTGGCCGCCTGAGGGCAAACTGGGAGGAGTTGTCTCCAGGGTCGTGACCGCCGTTCCTCCATCCTCGCGACCCGCTCTAGCCCCTATGGCGCGCCTCTGGCTGCGATTCGGCCGTCTTGCCGGCCTGGTTCTTGCCTTGTTGCTGCCTCTGGTCGCGGTCTGCTCCCCCGTCCTGGCCCTATCGGCCCGGGATCTGCCGCCTACGGCACCCAGCGCCCACGTGATCGATCAGGCCGATGTCCTCAGCCGGGCCAGTCGCGCTGAGTTGGAGCGACGGCTCGACAACCTGCGGGAGCAACGGGTCGATGGGAGGTTGATCACGGTAAGCCGGCTTGACTACGGCCTTAGCCTCGACAGCCTCGGCGGCCAGCTCATTCATCAGTGGCAGGAACAGGCTGAGATGGATGGCACCTCTCCAATGCCCTTGTTGCTGTTCCTGATCGACAGCCAAACCAAAGCGTCGGCCGTGGTGGCCAGCGCCACGCTTGAGCGCCAGCTTCCACCCGCGTTGCTGCGTAGCACCGCACTCGCCACGATGGCTCAGCCGCTGCGCCAAGGTGATCGCTATCGACAGGCCAGCCTTGATGCGATCAATCGCTTGGAGCCCGTCCTGCAAGGCGCCGAGGATCCCGGTCCACCGGTCGAACAGGAAGAGGCTCCAGCGGTCAGCAATATTCCCAGCCGTGAGGAAACACAGAATGGCAATGGTTTTACCTGGGTTGTGGTGCTCTTGGTCGTGGGATCGGTTGTGCCGATGGTGACATGGTGGGTGTTTTCCCGCTGATCATTTCCGCGCAAATCAACCATGGGAATCAGCAACTGGATCAGCACATTCGGTCAGGCCCGCACCCTGGATCTTTCCAACGCGCTGGAGCGGGGGTATGAGTCAGCCCTGCTGATTCAGAGCATTGAGATGGAATACTACAACGATCGTCCGGTGCGACCGGAGCTTGAGTTGCGTATTCCGAAGGCGATGCAAGCGCAGGTGTTGCGTCGGTTTCGCACAGCTTTGCAGATCTGCCGCGATTCCCAACTGAACCTTGAGGGGCATCGCCATGAATTGGCGGGCCAGGAGTTTCGTCAACTGCAACTGATCGAGGCTGTCATCCGTCGCTACGACAATCAAAGTCAACCGCTGCCGCGCATCAGCCGCTCGCCTGATGTGCTGCCGCGCAGCCTGCTGACGGTGGTCGATCAGGTGCGGCAGCAGCTGGATCCGGAAGCGGAACAGAGTGTGGTGCAGGGCTTCCGGCGCCGACGCGACTCCACCCTGGTGTCACTGCGCATCCTGCTGTTGCTGATTCTCGTGCCTGTGCTGGTGCAACAGCTGAGCCGTATTTACATTGTTTCGCCCCTGGTTGATCGCCTGGCTCCCCAGGTGGCCTTCCTGAATTACCCCAAGCCCAAGCTCGAAAAGCGCGCTGTTGAAGAACTGCGTCGCTACCGAGCCCAGCTTGAGTTTGACTCTCTTGTCAACAAGCAGCATCTTCTGTCCGAATCTGAGCTCGAGCAGCAACTCACCATCAAGGCCAAAGAGCTCAAGGAGAACTCGCAGACAAGCAGCAATGAGGCTATTAAAAATGTGGTTGCTGACATTTTTGCATTGCTTGGCTTCTTGCTTGTCTGCCTCTTCGGGCAGCGTGACCTGCAGGTGCTGAGGGGATTTCTTGATGAACTGATCTACGGGTTGAGCGATAGTGCCAAGGCCTTCGCGATCATCCTCTTCACCGATATTTTCGTTGGCTTTCATAGCCCTGAAGGTTGGACCGTTTTGCTGGATGGCGTCACCCACCACTTGGGGCTTCCCGCCGATGAGAATTTCATCATGTTGTTTATTGCCACGTTTCCCGTTGTCCTGGCAACCATCTTGAAATACTGGATCTTCCGGTATCTCAACCGTGTCTCCCCGTCTTCTGTCGCCACCCTACGCAATATGAACGGTGGTGGCTAAGTCGTCTGCTGCACCGTCGTGCACGCTGGTGTGTGGCCCCAGCGGCAGCGGCAAGAGTCGCTGGGCCGAGCATTTGGCGAGCAGCGCCCCAGGCTCGGTGGTCTACCTCGCCACTGGACCGGATCTGCTCGAGGATGCCAACTGGCAGCATCGGTTGGAGCGCCATCGCCGTCGACGCCCGCCCAGTTGGCTCACCAGGGAGGTGCAAGGCGAACTCAGCCAAGCTCTGAACCAGTTGCTGCCCCAGCAGCTGGGGTTAGTGGATTCCCTGGGCACCTGGGTTGCGGCGCACCTGGAGCGGGATTCCGCCAACTGGCTCGCGTTGCAACAGGAACTGCTGATCGCGATGCGAAACTGCCGCGCCGAGTTGGTGCTGGTCGCCGAGGAAGTGACCTGGGGCGTGGTTCCGGCCACCGCCCTGGGCTGTCGCTTCCGGGATCGGTTGAGCGAACTCAACCGCCGGGTCTCCCAGCTCAGCTCCGCCCACTGGCTGGTGGTCCAAGGCCGCGCCTTGGATCTCCAGACCCTGGGTGTCCCCGTCCCGGAACCGGAACCGGGTCCGGGACCGCAGTGAGTGGATCGCCCGTGCCCCGCATCGTGCTGTTTCAGCCCCAGATCCCCCCCAACACGGGCAATGTGGCGCGCACGTGCGTGGCCACCGGCAGCGCCTTGCATCTGATCGAACCGCTGGGCTTCAGCCTCGAGCATCGCCAGCTCAAGCGGGCAGGTCTCGACTACTGGCCAGCGCTGCAGCTCAGCCTCCACCCCAGCTGCGAGGCCTTCCAGGCCGAGCGCGCCCGCCAAGGGGGACGCCTGTTGGGGTTCAGCAGCCATGCAGAGCACCCTTACGACGAACTCACCTATGCCAGCGATGACTGGCTGCTGTTCGGACGCGAAACGGATGGTTTGCCCCAAGAGGTGCTCAGCCGCTGTGATCAGCAGCTGCGCATCCCGATCCGCCCCTGGGAGCGGGGTCAGGTCGAGGGCGTGCGCAGCCTCAACCTCTCCGTGGCGGTGGCGGTCGTGCTGTTCGAGGCGTTGCGGCAACTGCGCCTGGGTGGCCCGGCCGGTTAGACGGCTGAAACGGCAGGTGGGCCCTGGGGCTTAGGGGCGGGCCTGCCTCAAAGACCTCTCCCGCGGCCAGGCCTCACGGCTCCGGCAAAGCCAGGACTCGCGTCAGCCGCTCGTGAATCGTCTGCGAGCGCCCCCGAAGCCCAGCCTTGCGAGCGCGGCAGCGAAACGGCAGGTGGGCCCTGGGTCCCAGGGGGGACGCCTGGTCGGTTGGCACCGCAGGGGGTTGCCAGCCATGGATCGTGACGCTACTGTTCGCCGGCCTGGGGATGTTGGCTTCTCCTCGGGTTGTAGTCCGTTGGGTTTTTCCTGCATGAAGCCGCAACAGATTTTGTTCACGGCATTGTTGAGCGCTCCTTTGGGGGTTCCTCTGCTTGCCGCCCTTGCAACCGATAATCTCCCGTCGACGGCTTCAGATGACCTACTCGTTGCGGCCCTGCCGGCAGAGCGGGTCTGGGTCAAGGTTCGTCAAACAGTCAGTGTTGAGGAGCTTTCTCTCCAGCTCAACATGGATGAGACCCGCTTGGCGCGGCTCAATGACGTGGATGAGGATCATCAGTTCCGTCGCGGCGAATGGCTTGTCTTGCCCTCCCCAGGTCTGCAGCGTCTGAAACCGTTAGCTGCCCTGGATACCGCTGAAGCGCGGCGGACACCGCCACTGGAAGCTCCTCCACCAGTTGTGATGGCAGCGAGCACTGGGATTGTCAAGATCGGCGATACGTTGCTCCGCATTGCTGAACGTTATGGGCTGAGCAGCAGTGAACTGCTACGCCTGAATCCGGGCCTTGAATCAGCTCGGCTGGTGGTGGGCAGCCAAGTTCGGCTGGCTCAATCAAGCCCCGCACGCAATCGTCTGTTGCTCGGGCTCATGCCTTCCACCAGTGGAGGCATCAGTTGGCCAGAAACCCCCGACTACGAGCCGGGCAGGGGATCATCACCCGTTGAGCCCTATCGAGGCGGTTCTGTCCAGAAGTTCATCTGGCCAGCCCAAGGGGTGTTCACTTCCGGCTATGGATGGCGCTGGGGCCGGATGCACAAGGGTATTGATGTTGCCAATAACGTTGGCACTCCGATCGTTGCTGTTCAACGCGGCCGCGTCAGTTTCGCGGGTTGGCACGATGGCGGCTACGGGTATTTGGTGGAGATCACCCACGAGGATGGCACCATGACCCGTTATGGCCATAACATCCGTCTGCTTGTGCAGGAGGGACAGGAGGTGGAGCAAGGCCAGGTCATCAGTCAGATGGGCAGCACCGGTCGCAGCACCGGCCCCCATCTCCACTTTGAGATTCACCCACCAGGCCAAGGGGCCACAAACCCCCTGCAGTTCCTGCCGGAGCGAGCCTAAAGGGCCCCGTCAGCTGGACCGACCGACGATCGTCTACACTGGTCATGCTTCGGCTCGGTAGCTCAGCTGGTTAGAGCGTGGGATTCATAACCCCAAGGTCGGGAGTTCAAGTCTCCCCCGAGCCATTGTTATTCTCCGTAACCACTCCAAGGATGTTCCTGCCTTCCTTGATCAAATGGAACGCGTGTTCAGGAAGCGTTAGCTGGTTTTACCACTATAGATCAAGCCTTGCGTGCATTCAATGGTCAACAAATCCCACTCAATAGCGGGCAAATGCTCAGAAGGTATGTGATTAAAGCGCCCTGAAGATCCTACTAGCCTGGTCGGGTTAGATGAGCGATCCTACAAGCTAGGAAGTTCCACCAAATCGATCACCCACCCATTTAAACGCTTGTTGCGTGATCACCAAGACTGCGCGACCTTGCCACCGCTGCGGCAATCAACATCTAAGGCTATCCAAAGCTTTCCCAAGATCCTCGCAGGGAGGGCATCAGCCTGGGCAGCATTAGGTCGTGAGGTTCAGGGTTTTCAACCAGTTCAATCACGAATAGTTGTTAATCAACGGTGATGAGTAGGGTTCTCAGGCGACGGGCAAGTGCCTCCAGCGCTGCGCCCTGATCCGGTCGGGGGCAGCGCTCGCCAGTCTGCGCCTCCATCCAGACCGGATGGCTACCGTGCCATAGGAGGGGTCGCGTGTCGTCGCTGCACCAGGCGAGGGTGAGATGGAGCTCAGAACCACTGTGAAACAATTCCAATTCCAAGTCCTCCTCCGGCAAGCGATGACCATCGGGGCCGCGCACCTCGAGCCGCAGGCAGCAATCCAGAGTGGGAAGTGGTTCAGGAGTATCCTCCAAATCGTTCGCCAGTAAAAGGACCCCATGGCGATAAGGTTTACGGCAAAGATCGGCTGCGGCAGCCACGAGTTGGCAGAGGTCGGTGTTCACAGCCTGCACGATCGAGCGCGGAGATCAAGGCCAGGTTTCGAGGCTGTGGAGCTGCAAACGCAACGGGCCGGGACGGAAGCCAGGATTCGCCGCTCCGTCATCCCCGAAACGGGAATGCAACACCTGAAAGCGTGTGATTCGCATCGGATCGAAGCGCAGGGGAATCCCCAGTGGCAAGCTTTCCACCGGTCGGGCACGAATCGAGGCCCGTAGCTGATCGAAGCGCAGCGGCAACCGCTGGCGAACATTGGGCTCCGTGGGGAAATCGATGACCCAGCGCAACCCGCCAGGGATCAGCTCAGTCAGCCCCGCCACGCCGTCCGCGCACGCCACAGCAAGCTTGTAGGCCCGACCATCAGCGCTGAGGTCCAAGACCACCCCCTGGGCAGACGACAAATCCAAGGGAGGTGCATAGATCCGCGAACGGCAGCTGACGAAGCCTCCGCCTTCGGCAACCACAGTCGCCTCAAGTTTCAGGCCGTGGTGGCTGACGGTGCAAGTCCCCGAACTCCGTCCGCCCATGACGGTGTCGTTGAGCGGTTGCCAAGATCGAAACGATTCGCCGGACTCCAAGACAACAGCCATGTCCAAGACCCTCAGCCGAGGCCAGCGCTGGCCGCAACGTCCGCCAGAATAATCACTTCGCCAGAGGGTTGGACCAGGCGGGCCGGGGTGCGCTCCACGGGTTCCTGGTCATCCAACAAGCGGCTGAGAGCCTGGTTTTTCTCTTGGCCACTCACCAGGAAGATCACCTGGCGCGCGGCACTGAGGACGGGAGCGGTCAAGCTGATGCGGGGGAGGCCTTTGCCTTCCCCAAGACACACCCAACGATCCGTGACCTGGGTGGCCGGGGTACCTGGAAACAGCGAAGCGGTGTGCCCGTCGTCACCGAGCCCCAACAGCACGACGTCAAAGCAGGGAGGGATGCCAGAACAAAGGCTGGAGAGCATGGCGGCATAAGCCTCGGCGGCCACACCTGGGTCCCCGTGATCGACGGGGACCGGGTGAAACCGAGCCGATTCGGCGGGGGGCTGGGCCAGGAGGGTTTCGGCAAGCATGCGAGCATTGCTGGACGGGTCATCGGATGGCACGAAGCGCTCATCGCCCAGCAGCACGTCCACCCGGTCCCAGGGGAGATGCTCTGCCCCAAGTCGCACGTAAGCAGACCGTGGGGTGCTGCCACCAGCCAGAGCGATCTGAGCCCGGTCGCGCTCAGAGAGGGCCTGGTCGATGCAGAAGGCGATGCGTTCGGCGGCCTGCCGAGCCAGGTCTTCGGCCGAATTGGCGACGATCAGGCGGTAGTGGGTCATGTCAGCCACTCGGTGTGGAAGGAGCCAGGCCGATCGGTGCGCTCATAGGTGTGGGAGCCGAAGCAATCACGCATGGCCTGCACCAGATTCTGGGGCAAGCGACCGGTGAAAAAGCTGTTGATGTAATCCAACGTGCTGCTCAGACATGGCACGGGGATGCCAGCGAGGGCAGCGCCGGCCACAACCTGGCGCAAACCTGGCAGTCGTGCGCTGATCTGCTCAAGGAACCAGGGATCCAGCATCAAATTCTCAAGGCCAGCATTGGCACCGTAAGCATTCTGAATCCGTTGCAGCAGGCGAGCCCGGATAATGCAGCCTCCTTTCCAGATCTGACCTATTGCTGCCAGATCGAGGTTGTAGTTGTGAAGAGCTGAGGCCTCTCGCAGGAGCTCCATCCCTTGGGCATAGCTGGCGATGGAGGCCAAGATGCACGCATCGCGCAGGGGTGCCATTTGATCTGCCGGACTGCCCAGATCGAAGGCAACACCTGTAGCGGCCTGGAGTTGACGCTCAGCCGCAAGGCGCTGAGGGCGGAGCGAGCTCAGCACTCTGGCATTGAGAGCCGCATAGATCGTGGGAACTGGCACGCCCATGTCGAGGGCGCTCTGGACCGTCCACAAGCCTGTTCCCTTCTGGCCAGCGGCATCGACGATGAACTCAACCAGATCAGCCCCTGTTTCAGGATCCTGGGTGCGCAGACACACCTCCGTGATCTCAACCAGGAATGAAGCCAACTCTTCCGAAGTGTTCCAATCGGCAAGGACGTTGGCCATGGCGGTACCGTCAAGACCACCCACCCGCTTCATCAGGTCGTAGGCCTCAGCCAACACCTGCTCGATGCCATATTCAATGCCGTTATGAACGGTCTTGACGAAGTGACCGGCTCCACCTGGCCCTATGTAGGTGACGCAGGGCCCATCTTCGACCTGGGCGGCCATTTTACAGACAAGACTTTCAATCGCTTTGTAGGCCGCGTGGGTACCACCCGGCATCATGCTAGGGCCCTCGAGGGCGCCCTTGGCACCCCCGGAGACGCCCATACCGATATAGCCAAAACTCTGGCTCTCCAACTTCTGAACGCGACGCTCGGTATCCGTATAGAGCGAGTTTCCGCCATCAATGAGAAGATCGTCCTCCTCTAAAAGTGGAGCGAGAGTTGCAATCAGATCATCGACAGGCTGACCAGCCTTAACCATCATCAAAATGCGTCTGGGGCGCTCAAGGCCAGCCACAAACTCCTCAAGAGTGGCAGCTCCAGTGATTTGAAGACCTGCACCACGGCCTTGGAGGAACTCTGCGGTCTTGGCGTAGGTCCGGTTGTAAACGATGCTGGAGAATCCATTGCGCTCTGCATTGAGGACGAGGTTCTCGCCCATCACACCAAGACCGATGAGGCCAAAATGTGCCTTACTCATGGGGCAGGGAGGTTGAAGGCCAGACCTCAGTCTGTCGAGAACTCTTGGTGGCGGCAGCGTCATGACCACGGGCTGTCAGGAAGTGCTGGCCAACGCCAGCGGCCCTTCCCTGCTGGCGGATGAGCTCTGCTGGTTAATCCTGCCGTTTCCCCCGGCGTGGACGCCACGGGAAACCTGTCACGTCCAGCCCCATGGGCCCCATCCACGCGGGGAGGGTCTGTGGAAGAGGCCAGGGGTGCCACAAAGTCCTCCCCACGGCCTGGCCTCACGGCTTCGGCAGCGCCAGGACTCAGCTAAACCGCTGCTGAATCGTCTCCGAACGCAGCCGAACATCAGCCTTTCGAGCTCGGGAAAGCAACTTTTAGGCAGCCCTGGGGGGACTCGGGGTGAACCTTTAGGTCGGGTCCGCATGGCCACCTGACTGGTCAGGCAAAATTACTCTCGTCATGCGGCGATCTGGAGGATGGCAGGCGATCGGGCAAGCAAGCTCGCGCGGATGGACGCATCCGTTGTCGGACTGGCCCGACGAAGGTAGCGAGCGAGAGAGCCTGTCTTCTCCGATGACAATTTTTAGCAGTTTAGATCAAGCCTAAGCGACGTAAACGAAGAGTCGGCAGTGCAATGGCCCATTTATCATCAAGCTCTCTCACAGCTGTGATGTGAGCACTTGACGTGATTCAAGAGGGAAAAGACGACATTTAAGCGCATATGAAGCAAAGAGATTAAGCAGAAGCTTCAACCAGGATAGCCTGCCAACCAGGATAGCCTGCCAACAGAGAAGCTGATACCAAGGCCGCTGCAACACCTCGCCTCAAACACCAAGAATCTATCAAAGCAACATCAAGTCTAACTGGACGAGATATCATGACAAGTTCAAAGAACTAAAGTATCGTCTAACGTAGATGGAAAACAGCTAATCTGACAAAAAGGCCAGGCAAGGTTCCAATCTTGAAATCATCGCTAAGGGTCTTGTGAGTGGGAGAAGTCGTGCTGACATCTCTCACTCAGGTTTATGGAAAAAAGGACTTGAATTCCGAAAACGATCAGATGACAGTGCCATCAGCGATCGAGCCATTCTTAACAACAACGACGATGCCATTGCGAATATAGAAGTTTAGTTCGGGCCGATCGGCTTCTTCAATCCTATCCTTATTGACAATAGCAACATTGGCGCCGATACGCACATTCTTGTCAAGGATCGCTTGCTTGACGGTGGTGCCTCTGCCGACGCCAATTGGGATCCCACCACGTTCACGCAGGACTAGACGTTCCTCATTGGACTCAAAAAAATCAGAACCCATCAGCAATGTGTCCTGCAAAACCACTTCGTCTTCCACACGACTGCGGACACCGAGCACACAACGGTGGATGCTGCAAGACTTGAGCAATGAACCCTCACCGATAATTGACTCCGTAACTTGAGCGTCCTGTAGCTTGCTAGGAGGTAGATAGCGGGGCCTTGTGTAGATCGGAAACTTTTCATCGTAAAATGAAAATGGTGGATTAGGCTGCTGTGTTAGCGCTAGATTGGCTTCATAAAAGGCACCAATTGTACCGATATCTTCCCAGTAGTCGTCGAACAGGTAGCTTTGCAGGTGATCACCGCGTTGCAACGCAGTTGGAATAATCTCCTTGCCGAAATCAGTTGCAGCTGGATTCTTGGCAAGAAGGTCAAATAGGGTATCTCGGCTGAAGACATAGATTCCCATGGAGGCCAGGTAAGGACGGCGAATAGCTTCCTCTGGCGAGAGGCCCAACTTACTTGTATCCACTTTCATTCCAAGCAGGGCATCTCCCTTGGGCTTTTCGCGAAACTCTTCAATTCGTCCTGAATCATCAGTGCGCATCAAGCCGAAGCCCTCAGCTTGGGGGGGATCCACCGGAAGGGCACCAACTGAAAGCTGGGCACCAGTGTCAATATGGTGCTGGACGAAGGCACTATAGTCCATACGATAAAGTTGATCACCTGAAAGAATCAGATAGTGGTCAACGTCCCATTCCTGAAACAACCATTGGTATTTCCGAACGGCATCTGCAGTACCCTCAAACCAGCTTGGGCTATCTGGTGTCTGTTGGGCAGCAAGAACTTCGACAAATCCCTGCCCAAAACCAGCCGAGAGGTTATAGGTCATCGTCAGGTGACGATGTAGCGAAGCACTATTGAACTGGGTTAGGACATAGATCTTGGTGATTTCGGAATTTATGCAGTTGCTGATCGGAATATCGATCAACCGATACTTGCCGGCCAAGGGAACTGCGGGCTTTGCCCGCATCTTGGTCAAAGGGTAGAGGCGAGTGCCAGCACCGCCGCCGAGGATGATTGCAAGAACTCGTTTCATTACGCTAGACTCAGTGGGTGGCAAGAAGACAAGGATTGAAGATGATTCCAGCTGGGGGGAATCATCTGGCTACTGTGGCAGCCTGAACGGGATGGGGAAGGGAAGCACGGTGAGCTGGATCGGTAAGGATGCAAGAAATGCAAGATGGCCCACGCGAAGTTAACTATCATCAGGATGTTTTTCGAGTTCAAAGAGGTCTTCGACGACACGCATCGCCTGGCGACGCTGTTGCCGAGGCTGGGGGGAGCGAAGATTCGTCACCGGAGTGTGGAGAATCTTGTTAATAATCCCCTTGCTGAGAGCCTCGACGACCTTGCGCTCACGGGCAGAGAGGTCTGGCCCCATGCGACTCAACGCTTTTTGCAGCTCCTGCTCGCGAATCTCTTCGAGGTGTAACCTCAACCGGTTGACAAGCGGCACGGCCTCAAGACCATCCCACCATTCCAGGAACAAGCGAGCCTCTTCCTGGAGCAAGCCTTCGGCCTCCGTTGCCATTTCCCGGCGGGCCTCTTGATTGCGGGTGACCACCTCCTGAAGGTCATCGACATCAAACGACTCAACACCAGACAGCTCAGCCGCATCGGAGCTGATATTGCGTGGAACGCCGATGTCGATCAGCATTAGGCTGGAGCGGCGGTTTAGCCCTCCAAGACGCTGACCTGTGATGATCGGATCTTCGGTGCCTGTGCTGGTAAACACCAACGAGCACGTGCTGAGGCAATGGTCAAGATCAGTAAGAGGTCGGCATTGAACAGGAAGATCCGGAAAGTCGCAAGCAAGGCGTTCGGCGCGTTCCAACGTACGATTCAGCAAAACGAGACCACGACAGCCCTTAGCGTGGAGATGCTGAAGCAGAAGCCTAGCCATGCGACCAGCTCCAACCACCGCTACCTGCTCTTGATCCAGGGGTAGTAACTCTTCACTGCCACGGGCTTGGGCCAGCTTGAGCTGGGCGAGCTCGACAGCCGCAGAACTGATGGAAACGGCTCCGGTACCGAGGTTGGTCTCGGTTCGAACCCGCTTGCCGGTACTGACGGCTTGGCTGAGCAAGCGGTTGAGAATCGGCCCAACGGATCGATATTCCTGCCCAAGGCGCACCATCTTTTTGACCTGAGCCAGAATCTGTCCTTCCCCTAAGACCAAACTGTCGAGGCCTGCAGCCACACGCAGAAGATGGGAAATCGCCTCTTCGTGATGATAAGTGAAGAGGTGGGGACGGAGCTGATCGTGGCTTAACCCAGAAACCTGGGCGAGAAAATCGGCTACCGACTCGATCCCAAGTTCTGGGTGACGCAGCAGTGTGTAGATCTCGAGACGGTTACAGGTGCTAAGGATCGAAGCCTCCAGCACCTGGTCGTCGGACCGCAGGCGTGCCAAAGACACTTCCATGCTCTGCTCAGGAATACTGAGCCGCTCCCGGACCTCAACCGGGGCCGTGCGATGGCTCAGGCCGACGACGGCAATGTGCATGAAGGCAAGCCTCGCAGGTGAAGGGCGTCGATGGCTCAGCGAAGGGCGATGCTGAGAGCACCCGGCTTGATGTGCACCGTATCGGTGAAGCGTGCCGTGTTGTCGAGGGTGCTTATCACCAGGGAACTGGTGCGCACGCAATCCTTCTCGAACTTGACACCATTGAACAGAAGGCCATCGGTGATGCCAGAGGCGGCAAAAACCACGTTGGCGCCGCAGGCCAGCTCCTCAGCCTCATAAATCTTGTCAGGATCTGCAATGCCCATCTCTGCCAAGCGAGCCAGATTGCCCTCACGGGTGAGCCCCTCCCACTCTTTGGTCTGGGCCACGGCAGGGTCGTAGACCAACTGTCCCTGGAAATGGGCGCCCAATGCCCTCAGGGCCGCTGCCGAAATCACGCCTTCAGGTGCGGCGCCAATCCCCATCAAACAGTGGGTCCCCGTGCCGGCAAACCCGCAGGCGATCGCAGCCTGGACATCACCATCGGAGATCGGCTGAACCCGGGCTCCGGTGGAGCGGATTTCGGCGATGAGATCCTTGTGCCGAGCTCGATCCATCACCACGATGACCAAGTCGCTGGGGGGGATTCCGAGGGCCTCGCTGAGAATGGCGATGTTTTCAGTGGCTGATTTGGAAATATCAACCTTGCCTTTGGCAGCCGGAGGTGCTGCCAGTTTCTTCATGTAGAAGTCGGGAGCATTGAACAACCCACCGCGGTCGGAGGCAGCCAGAACTGCCATCGAGCCACGCTGAGAATTGGCGCAGAGGTTGGTGCCCTCGCATGGGTCCACAGCGAAATCGACTCCAGGGCCAGAGCCGCTTCCGACCTCCTCGCCGATATAAAGCATGGGAGCTTCGTCACGCTCGCCCTCGCCGATGACCACGGTGCCGTCGAAATTGCACTGGTTCAGCGCGCGGCGCATCGCGTCGACGGCGGCGCGGTCGGCGTCGTGTTCATTGCCGC
>JBKCTK010000043.1:0-6029 GCA_046319055.1 Synechococcaceae cyanobacterium | reverse complement strand
CTGCCATACAGCACGCCAGCGACCAGGGCTTCTGTGCCATCCAACCGCTCCAGCACAGCTCTCACTTCGGCCACGGTCATCACCACCGGCAGCTTGGGGCGCCGTTTCGCCCGGATCACACCCTCCAGGTCCAGATCTCTCTCCAGTAGCTCCCGATACAGAAACAGCAATGCCGACAAGATCTGGTTCTGGGTGGAGGCGCTCACCTGGCCCTCCGCCGCCAGGTGGGTGAGGAAGGCAGTCACCTCTTTACAGCCCATCTCCCGCGGATGGGGGAGCAACAGATCCCGCAACACCCGAGGCCGCCTCTGCTGGTCGGTGTCAACCGTGTGGTGGGCGTGGTGGCGAGCCTGAATTCTTCGTGTTCGCGCTGGATTGGCACGGCAGGGCGTGGGGAACTCGGCATCAACGCTCTCCTGAACACCACAACAGGATTCCCCGGACTCCCATCGTCCTGTGAAGCACGTGTTGTTCCCGTCGGCCCCATAGCGTCATGATGAAAACACCTTCAGCCGCAGCCCGGCCTGGGCTCGGACGCCCCCATGGACCGCCCCCTCTCCCACAGCCTGAGCTTTGACGACCTCGAGGTGCTTGTGTTGGTGGAGCACGGCGGCGCCACCCCCCGCGAGGTGGAGGAGACCCTCGGGATGGACCGGCGGGAATCGCAAGCCATCTTTCGCGATCTGGTGGGGCGCGGATGGCTCGATTGGCAGGGAAGGGCCCATGCTCCTGGCTCCATGCCCCTGCCCTGGAACGTTGCCTCCACCATCTTCCAGCTCACTCCCATGGCCCGCCTCTTAAGGCAGGATGAAGCCTTCACCAGCACAGCCTTCGCTGCCTCTCTTCTTCCCGCAACGCAGAACCGGGAGGGGTGAGCAAGCAGCGGCTCTGATCTCAGGCCACTCCTGTCGCGACTGCATCAAGTTCAACATTTGGGACTGACCACGTTTTCAGGAAAGCCGGTCTCCTTGGCTCCCGTAGACCAATTCTTGACACAATACATCCCGAATATTGACAGTGGCGCGAGCTTTGTCAGAGCCCTTCAAACTGCAGCCATGGGAGCTTACCGTCCAGCTCCAGAAGCCTTGAAATAGACAACTAGATCAGGCCTCTATTGGCATGAACAAGCTACTTTCTAATCACCAGATCTGGGCGACCCCGCTGCACTCATCTCTGCGTAGGTCCTGAAGATCCATCGAAGGCTTGCGAAGCACAAAGGCATCGAAGAACAAACCACCGCTCGTCGGGGCCTGAGCAAATATGCCGCTCCCTACCATCCGCCCTCAGCCGCAAACCCTTGGCCTCTCAGCCCCTATCCCTCCGCCATCGGCCCCTTCCCAGCCATGAGCGCCCCCCGGCACCTCACCCCTGCGCCGCCTCCCGCGCCAGCTCCCTCAGGCGCCGCTCTCGCAGATAGAGAAACAGCGGCGCCCCGCAGGCGAACGCCAAGGTGAAGCAGCAGAGCAACACCAGCCAAAGCCCCCTCAGGCGTAGGCGGCGGCTCTCCACCACGATCCAGATCAACACGGCGCTGGAGCCGATCGCCAGGTCGCGGCTAAGCGACTGGGCGGCGGGATTGTCATTGGCCAAGGCGATGAATTGGCCAATGTCGAAGCCTCCGGGATAGGCCCGCATGTAGTCGAGATTGGCCAGCCAGGGCAGCACCGCCCCGGCCAATGCCAGCGCCAGATACAGCAGCTCCAGCCCGTGAATTCCCGAATCAGACGATTCCGGCAGGATGCCGAGGCCGGGAGCGGCGGCAGGCCTGGTCGCGGCATTGGCAGGTGCATTGGCGGTGCCAGGCGCTGGGGCCTTGGCCAGCGGGTCGGCTGGCACTCCGGCCTTGCCTTGGGGGCTGGGCGACGCGGAGGCGTCCGCGTTCGCGGAGGTGTTGGTGTTGGTGTTGGTGTTGGTGTTGGTGTTGGCTTCCGGGATTCCGACGGGGGAGGGATCAGCCACAGGTTGTCAGGGGGGCAGCGGGGTCTTGGGCTGCCAGCATGCCGCCCCCTCCGCGCCTCCGGGGGCAGGGGGGGGCCGCGCCTCCAACGTGCCGCAGCTGGTCCGTCTCTTGCGTTCTTGGTCCGGTGGCCGGTGGCCGGTGGCTTTGGCCTACCCCGGCAGATAGGGGCTGGCGGGGGCATCGGGAGCGTCGGGATCCCAGAGCTGCACCTCTTGCTCCACCTGCCGCAGCAGCATCTCGCAACGCTCGGCATACACCTGGCCGCGGCGATGCAGCTCCACCATCGCCTCCACATCCAAATCGCTGGCCTGGAGCTGGCTCAGCACCAGCTCCAGGGCCACCTGGGCCTCCCGGAACGAGAGGTCGTCAACCCCCTCTCGCAGCTCTGGCTCCGCCGGGGCGGCCTTGGCCCGAGCCGCCTTGGCCCGGGGGGTCTTGGCTGGAGCTGCCTCGGCGGCAGCGGCGTTCAACGCATGGGCCTCGGACGGGCGGTCTTCAGACGGGCCAGCGTCTGATGGGCCCCCTTCAGACGGGCCTCCTTCAGACGGGCATCCTTCCGACGGTGAGGTGTCGGCGGGAGTGATGTTGGACAGGGCTCCGGAACGGCTGCGGGGGCTGGCGGGCATGGCGGAATCGATGCAGCGGTGCTGTGACGGCGGTAGTGGTGGAGGCGGTGGCGGGGTCCCAGCGGGGGCAGCGCTGCGGTGATCGTGCTGGGTGCTGGATCCGTGCCCCAACGCCACGGAGGCAGCAGCGTCCCCGGTGGGCTGGGGGGTTCGCGGTGCAAGGGGCGGACTTAGCCGAACCCGCTCCCGGCCTGGCGCTGGTTGGGGCCTCGCCGGGTTGATCGAATCCCAGCCTGCATCAGCGCTCGCTGGAAGCCCCCTCCAGAGCCAGCGGGGCGACTCCACCAACCTCCAGCGCTTGGTTGGGGTCCTTCAATGACGGTCCCAGCGCCAGCAACCGCAGCTCCCGAGATCGATCAAGCCTTGCCGTCCTGCTCCAGGCGGCGGCTGAGCACCTGGGCGGTCAGCTCGCCGCTGAGCAGCTGCACCTGCAGACGATCCCCCTCGACCACCGCATCAGCCCGGCGCAGCAGCCTCCCTTGGCTGTCTCGCACCAGGCTGAAGCCGCGCTCCAGCCAGTGGCTGGGCGACAGGGCCTGCAGCAGCCGTACACGCTGGGCCAGCCAGTCGCGTTGGCGCGTCAGCAACCGGCGCGGGTGGGCCTCCGCCAACGCCTCGCGCTGGCGCTGCAAGCGCTCGCGGCTGCGTTGCAGCTGCAGCCGCAGCCGTTCTCCCAGCTGGCGTTGGCGCTGGGCCAGACCCTGCAGCGCCGCTTGGCGATCGGGCAGCAGCGCCACCAAGGCGGCCGTAGGCGTGGCGGCCCGGTAGTCGGCCACCAAATCGGCGATGGTCACATCGTCTTCATGGCCCAGGCCGCAAACCACCGGCAGCGGGAACGCCGCCAGCAGCCGCGCCAACGCCTCGCCATCGAACAGCATCAGGTCTTCGCGGCTGCCTCCGCCACGGGCCAGCACCAGCGCCTCCAGCTCCAGCCGCCGCGCCCGCTGGGCCAGCCGTTGCAACACCTCCAGCAACCGGGCCTCCACCGCCCCCTGCACCGGCACCGGCACCACCAGCAGGCGGGTGGCGGGCCAGCGCTCCCGGGCGGTGCGCAACATGTCGGCCAAGGCGGAGCTGGGCACGCTGGTGACCACGGCGATGCGTCCCGGCAGCGATGGCAGGGCTCGCTTGCGGGCGGGATCGAACAGCCCCTCAGGCTCCAGCTTCGCCTTCACCCGCTCGAATTGCCGCATCACCGCCGTCAACCCGGGCCGCAGATCGAGGATCTGCACCGTCAGCGAGGCGCGGGCCACCCAGAAGTTGAGCTTGCCCACCACCAGCACGCCATCTCCGTCCTCCGGCACATAGGCCAACCTCTGCAGCTGGGAGGCCCAGATCACGCCACCGATCGCCGCATCGCCATCGGTCAAGGTGAGCCAGAGGTGCCCCTTTTTCAGCTGCGGCCGGCTGACCGTGGCCTCCAGCAGAAAGCGCGGCGCGAAGCCCCGCTCCAGCAGGTTGGCAACGGCTCCATTGAGCTCGCTGACGCTGTAGCGGGGCAGGGCTTGGCGGGCATCGAGGAGCTGGTGCATCGGGCCGGGGGTGGCGGGGCGTAGGTGGTGCGGACGGGTTCGATGGACGTCGAACGGGGCGGGGGCCAGCAACGACTGAACGGCTGGAGGTCCGTTTGCCGGGACCAAGCTCGGCCGGGCCGCCGGAGCCGAAGGGCTCGGGAAGCCGGTGGGGTTGGGCCTGGGTGGGCGAAGCAGCCGCGGCGGATGATGCCGTCGTGACTGCTGAGCTTGGCGGAGGGCGCCGCCACGATCGCCAGGGCGAGCCACGGCACGCTCCACTGTTCGAGCGCCACACTGCACGCGCCACAGTGGGGCCAAGCGCCCATCAGCATGGAGGGCCCCACCCGCTCGCCATGCTGCTGAATCCGTTCTGCCCCTTCGCCTGCCCGTTCAGTGCAGCCCAGATCCTGGCGTTGCGGGCCACTGTGCTGCTGCTGCTGACGTTGCTGATCAAGGCCCGGATTCGCATCGTCGCCTTCTCGGCATTGGGCTTCGCGCTGCTGCTGCTGCAAACGTTCATCGCCCTGGCCGCCATGGGCGGGCTCAGCCTGGCGGCGGCGGCGGCCGGCTTCTACGCCGTCAAGCAGCGCCGCACAGCGGCGGGCTGAGCGCCCCGACAGCGCCCAGAGAGGGGCCGACCGCATCGCCCCCGGGTCAAGGCGACGATCCGGCACAGCAAGGCTGACTCAAAGTCCTCCCCAGCGGCCTGGCCTCACGGCTCCGGTGCCGCCAGGACTGACGATTCTTGATACTTTTTGGGTAATTTCAAGCCACTCGAACTTGGGGCCAAGCAACTGCATTTCCACGTCGCTTTTGATACGGGTCTCCAAATCGTTGAGGCGTTCCTTGAGATGCTCATCGCCAGAGAATCCACTTTGACTCGCATTTCGATCGCCATCCATGGATAACCAATGCCGCGCCTTCTGGCGAGCATAGCTCCAGCCTTGCGCGAGAGCTGAGCAACTACAAAGTTGCGAGCACGTTGCTTTGCATGCGCTGCGGAGTTGCAGCGTATCCGCTCCCGAGGCCAACCCAACATGAAAGCCGCGGCAGTTCACAGGCTCCACAGAAGGTTCCGAGCTTGGCCTCACCCAGGGTCATTGCAGGCCCTGATGCCCAACAACCCGCACCGCGGGGTGGCTGCCAGACCAAGCCGACATCGATCACCGCCCAACAAGCCCCAACCCAACCGCTTCGGCGGCAGGCTGGGTCGCGATGACCCTGCCGCCCCTGCCCCCATCCCTGCGCCCCCGGCTGCTGCAACGGCTGGTGGCCCCCTGGCCCCGCCAGCCGGAGCTGGTGCTGGTCACCGATCTGGATGGCACGTTGCTGGCCGGGCCCGACCCGTGGCGCCAGCGCCTTTACGGCTGGCTCGGCCGCCAGCGCCAGCGGGTTGTGCAGGTGTTCAGCACCGGCCGCGACCTGGGCTCGGTGGAACGGCTGCTCCAGAGCGAGGCCTGGCTGGGGCTGCCCCACCCGCACCTGGTGATCAGCGATGTGGGCTGCACCGTGGCCTGCGGCCACAGCCTGCGGCCGCTGCCGGAGCTGGTGGCTCCGATCGAGGCCCGATGGCAGGGGCTTCCGGAGCGGCTGCTGCCGTTGCTGCGGCGCATCCCCGGCCGGGAAACCCAGCCGGTCAGCGCTGACCGGCGCTTGGCCTATCTGATCGATCCGGCGGCGATCGATCCACGCCATCTGCGGGCCCTGGAGGTGCATGGCGTCGACTGCCTGATCTCCGGCGATCGCTATCTCGATGTCTTGCCGGCCGGCATCAACAAAGGCAGCACGTTGCTGGCGTTGCTCCAGGCCCTCGGCCTCGACCACGGCCTGGTGGTCACCGCCGGCGACAGCCTCAACGACCTGGCGATGGTCGAAACCGGCCTAGCCGGCGTGATGGTGGCCAACGCCGAAGCCGACCTGCGCCTGCAC
>JBKCTK010000042.1:0-10387 GCA_046319055.1 Synechococcaceae cyanobacterium | reverse complement strand
ACAATACAACAATTCACCTGAGATCTGGAACGACAATTAGGGCCGCGTGGACGCGTTGGTGGCCGGCGTGGGCACGGGCGGCACCATCACCGGCGTGAGCCGCTACATCAAAACCACGCTGGCGAAACCGCTGATCTCCGTGGCGGTGGAGCCGGCGAACAGCCCGGTGATCAGCCAGACCCTGGCGGGAGAGGCCCTGAAGCCAGGCCCCCACAAGATCCAGGGACTCGGGGCCGGCTTCGTGCCCGAGAACCTAGACATCTCCCTTGTGGATCGGGTTGAGACCGTGAGCGATGAGGAAGCGGTGGCGATGGCACGTCGCCTGATTCGCGAGGAGGGAATCCTGGCGGGGATCTCCTGCGGTGCCGCCACCGTGGCGGCGCTACGGCTGGCACGGGAGGAGGCCTTCGCTGGCCGCACCATCGTGGTGATCTTGCCCGATACAGGAGAGCGGTATCTCAGCTCCGTTCTGTTTGAAGGCATGTTCAACGAACGGGGTCTCGCGGCCGTCAGCGTCTAGAGCAAAGTGGAGACTCTTTGCAGAGTCCCGACGACATGAACCCAGCAGCTCTGCCCGGCCTGCTCCGGATTGAGCTGCTGGGCCCTGGCACCCTTAACTTTGGTGTTGGATGCAGACTCTGCTGCAAGATGCTCTCCTAAGATTGCAAAGCTAAAGTTTGGCTAAGTCCCAACATGATTTAGCAGAAGCTGAATCGAGTTGTGACGAAGCTTAGCCTGCCGAGTTAATCCCCTGGAGAGAACCTTGAGACAACACTGTGCCGAGGGCATTGAAGCCCCCGGCAGTCAAATATTGTTTGTATGCCTGGATGGCTGGCGATGCTGGGCGCAGTAGCTTAGATGGCCTGAGGACCTCGCTCGCCGGTGCGGATGCGGAGTGCGGTTTCCACGGGAGAGACGAAGATCTTGCCATCGCCGATTTCACCGGTGTGGGCTGCCTCGGAAATGGCCGAGAGTGCGGCTTCCACCTTGTCGTCATTCACGACGATAACAATCTTGACCTTGGGGAGGAACTCCACTGTGAACTCATTGCCTCGGTAGCGCTCAACCTGCCCCTTCTGGCGGCCGAAGCCGCGAGCGTCCGTGATGGTCATGCCAATCACGTCAAGGGCCACCAAGGCTGCCTTGACGGCGTTGACCCGGGTGGGACGGACCAGCGCTGTGATCATTTTCATGGTGACCTCGTTGATTAGTTGGTCATGGGATCGTAGGCTTCCTCGCCATGGGCCGCAAAATCGAGGCCACGGTCTTCCGAAGTTGGCGACACCCGGGAGCCGATGATCGCCGAAAGCACCCAAACAATGATGGCGGTGAGAATTCCCACGAAGGCGTAAGTAAACACCACCGCCTTGAGCTGGGCGAAGAAGAGGCCGACATTGCCGGACTCCTTCATGATCTTGGCAGACAGCGGGAAATAATCCTCAGGGATCATCGTGGCGGTCGCCAGGATCCCGGTCAGCAGGGCACCGACCGTGCCGCCCACCCCATGCACCATGAAGGTGTCGAGGGAGTCGTCGAACTTGATGGCGGCTTTCACCTGAACGGCGATGAAGCAAACCGTCGCCGTAATAGCACCGAAAATCAGAGAGGGGCCGATGTAGACAAACCCAGCGGCGGGAGTAATCCCAACCAATCCGGCGACGGCACCCGTGGCGGCACCAACGGCCGTGGGCTTGCCATCCTTGAACCACTCAATCATGCACCAGGTGAGCATGCCGGCCGAGGCCGATGTAGTGGTCGTGATGAACGGAAACCCGGCCGTCTTGGCGGCAAACATGCTGGCACCGTTGAAGCCAAACCAGCCGAACCAGAGCAAACCAGCGCCCAGCAGAATGAAGGGCACGTTGTGAGGCGGTCGCGTGTTGTCCGGGTAGGTGGTACGGGGGCCGATGATCGCCGCCGCAACCAGTGCCGCAACTCCTGACGCGATGTGAACAACGGTGCCACCGGCAAAGTCGATAGCGCCAATTGCTCCGAACGGGCCAAGAAATCCTCCTCCCCAAACCATCTTAGTCATTGGTGAGTAAACGACCAAGCTCCAGATCAAGCAAAACCAGAACCAGAACTTAAAGCTCACACGCTCCACCAAGGCACCCGAGATCAGGGCCGGAGTGATGATCGCGAACATGCCCTGGAACAGGGCGAAGGAGGAGGCGGAGATGGCCATGCCATCGGCAAGGGGCGCATCGCCGAGGCCGCCGCCGACCCCATTGAGCCACATCATCCCAAAGCCGCCGATGAAGGGACTTTTGAAACCGGTGTCGAAGGCGAGGCTGTAGCCGATCACCACCCAGAGAACGCCGATGAGCCCCATGAGGAAGAAGCTCATCATCATGGTGTTGAGCACGTTCTTAGAACGGGTGAAGCCGCCGTAGAAGAAGGCCAGGCCTGGGGTCATCAGCAACACCAGAGCCGAACCGATCAACATCAGCAGATTGTCGGCGCCATCGGTGGGCATCTTCTGCAGGGCCGCGTGGGCGGAGCCAGCCAGGAGCGGCAGCAGGCCCGCCGCCGAGGCCAGCAGCAGCAGGGCCAAGCGGCGCAGCTGGGGCTCCTGCACACCGGCCAACACCGCGGTGCGGAAACGGTCAAAGGTGGTCTCGACAGACACACCTCCGCCGGACAGGGCAGTCCGTGGCATGAGGGGGGAAACCTCTCCGAAGTTCACGAGGTAACAGTGGACCTACGGGAACACACCTCTCTGTAGCAACCGAAACCGATGGCAAGTAGAAGCTGCCAATGTGCCAGTTCGTGAACATTGCCATGCAGCGGCACCGCGCCCCGGTAGAGGTCTCGATGCGCGCCGAGCAGCTGCAGGCCTGGCCTTGCCAAGCGGGTGACGTTCTTGGGCTGGGACAGCGCCCAGGACCATGGCGGCAGGTGCGCTGGGTCGGCGATCCAGATGTTCTGTCCGGGCTGAGCCTGGCTGCGTTGTGATGCCGCCATGCTCCCCACAGTCGGGGGCGGACTGCGCGCGCGGTTTTAGGCCCGCAAACCGGGCCGGGCAGAGCCACGAGAGACTACGAAACCTCGGCACGGTTGGTTTCGCTGCGATCCGAGAGGAATTTGGTCACGATCTGCCGGCAAGCTTCGAACGCTGGGGGAAAATGAAGTTCAAGGGCCGAGCCGCAGCTTCGGCCACAGCCCTCATCCTCGGGTTATGCCAATTCCCGGTTCCGACCTTACGGATCCCGCTCTCCTGCCACGCGACCAAGGCCCGTCGCTTCAGCCCCTCAGTTGGGACCAGCTGGCTGAGCAGGCCCTTCCAGAACCGGACCGACGTCACGGCCCCACCTCCTCCCAGGCCCGGCTGCGCCTGTTCGGCCACGCCCTGTCGGAGGTGCGCGTCACCCTCTACCGGGACCATCACGCCTGGTGCCCCTATTGCCAGAAGATCTGGCTGTGGCTGGAGGAGAAACGCATCCCTTACAAGGTGAAAAAGGTGGCGATGGTGTGCTATGGCCAAAAGGAGGGGTGGTATCGACGCTTGGTACCCAGCGGCATGCTCCCCGCCCTGGATCTGGACGGCGTATTGCACACCGAGAGCGACCAGATCCTGGCGGCCCTGGAGCGCCGCTTTGGCCCGTTAGGCGACCCGATGGAAGCACCCGCCGTCCTGGGGCTGCGACGGCTGGAGCGACTGCTGTTCCGAGCCTGGTGCCAGTGGCTCTGCACCCCGGGGCTGGGGCCTAACGCCGAGCTTCGCGCCCAGGACACTTTTGAGAGATTCGCCGCGGAGTTCGGCGCCGCCCTCAGCCAGCGGAGCGGTCCATTCCTGCTGGGCCACGGCGTTGCCGAGGGCCCGGGTACAGCCGATCTGGTCTTCATCCCCTACGTGGAGCGCATGAGCGCGTCCTTGGCCTATTACAAGGGCTATCTGCTGCGTCAGCGGTACCCCGCCATCGACCGCTGGTTGGTGGCCCTTGAACAGCGGGACACCTACCTGGGCTGTCAGTCCGATTTCCATACCCATGCCCACGATCTGCCGCCTCAGATGGGGGGCTGCTACGCCAGCGGTACGGCATGCCAGAGGCAGTTGGCCCAACGCATCGACAGGGGGCCGTGGCCAATTCTCTCGGGAACTGATCAAGCCGGTTGGGATCCGGAGACCAGTCAACCTGAACCCGATCTCAGCGCCGCGGAAGCTCTCAGCCGCGTGCTCCGCCATCGCGAGCCCCTGCTAGCCCGAGCGGCCACCGGAGGCAGCCAGTTCGACCGCCCCTTGCGTTGTGCGCTCACGACCCTGATCAGCGGTCAGCCCTGTGCCCCCCCGGCGGGATCCGCCGCCAGCCTTCGCTACCTCCGCGATCGCATCAGCGTGCCTCGCGACATGGGCCTGCACGCGGCCCGACGGCTGCGCCAGGCCCTGGAAGTCACGGCCTGCCTCGATCCGACCTTTCCGGAGGCTGTCTCGGTGCCGGTCTCGCAAGGGGACCGGTTGGATCAGGATCCAGCGCCATTCCTGCCCGACGACTCCAACGCTTATTTTTAGGGGGATGACGGGGAAGGGATCCGCACCCTTGGGGGGTCCCTAGGGGCCGCGATCCGTCAAGAGGCCTTGCGGGTCCGGCGACCGTTCCGTGACCGACGGGGTTGGCCCTGCGCCCTGCCCTCGGCGTTCTTGCTGCTTGTGCTGTGGGTCGCCGCACCGCTGCCCGCCCTGGAGCTGCGCGGGCGAAGCGTCTTCGTGCACCCACCTTCGGACGTTGCGTTGATCACCGATGACCCAGATATCTGGTCGCCTGCGGCGGAGTACTCCATCATCCTTGAGATTCCTGCAGCAGCCGGCGCCCCCCTGGCACGGCTAACCGTGCAACAGATCGGTGGGTTCGACTGGCAATTCCCCTTCCTCGCGGATCAACCAAGGGCGTTGAGGGGTCGACCCGTCAGGGACGAGAGCGCGTGCCGGTGCTGGCCAGCTTCGAGAACAGCACCAGGCGCTTCACCCTGGAGTTCCCCAAACCCGTGGAGCCCGGAACGACAGTGACTGTTGTGCTGAAGCCTTGGCACAATCCTGCTCAGGCAGACATCTATGAGTTCGCAGTCGTGGCCTATCCCTATGGGGACAATCCTCAGACGAGCCCCGCGGGCGCTGTGAACCCGCGGATTTACGATCGGATCTATTAGAGGGCTTTGATTCTTCTCGCAATGATTTATCAAATGCCCTAATAGGCCGAGGCAAGATCCTGATGATTGACACGATCAAAGCACAAGATCCCATGATGCTCTCATCAACCTTTCTTCCGGCAAGACATGCAAGAATTTCGAGCGAATGAAACGCCTTAGGAGTGTCAAAGCTGGTAGCCCCATGACGAAGGAGAGGATCCGATCACCCCAAATGCCTGCCTCCCGAGAGCTGAGCAAGAAACGGGGGTGGAGAGCGGCTTGGACAGAGCCCTGAGCGGAAGCGACCACGCCGCCAGGGCTGTCTGAAAGTTACGCTGCCGAGCTCGAAAGGCTGAGGTTCGGCTGCGTTCGGAGACGATTCAGCAGGGGCTTAGCTGAGTCCTGGCGGTGCCGAAGCCGCGAGGCCAGGCAGCGGGGAAGGACCTTGAGGCAACCCTGACCACCCCCCGAAGCCGCCGTCAGCCCCCTGGAGCCCGCACGGTGCGCCAACAACCACTGGTGGTGCTGACCTCGATCCCGATAGCTGGTGGCGTCTGGCCATGACCGTTCTCTCCCCACCAGGCCAGGGCTTCGGACCAGGCCGCCTCCAGGCTGTCGTAGAGATCGTCGAGCACAGGATGGGGGGCCCCCTCCTGATCCACCAGCCGGAAGCTGCGACGGCTCGACAGGGACGCGGCGTTGACCTTCGGGAAGCGGACGGCAGGGGCGGAAGAACTGGACACCATCAAGACCACGGCAGGTTCGGGTATTTTTGCCCTTGTGCCAACCAGAAACTGTCACCTGCGCCACATCAGCCGGTGCGGATCCCTTACACCGCAAGGGGCTTAACCGCAACCATCGCCGCCTCGAGCCCTCCACCGGGACCCAGCCCCCAGACTCAGAGCAGATAGCGGCGCACCACTGGACGGCACCAGAACAGCAGAGCGGCCAAGTGGGACAGCCAAAGCAGCAGCGATACGGCCAACAGTTGGGGGCGCTCGGCGGGGTTCAACACGAGCCGCACGATCCCGTAGGGCAGCGACACGGCAAGGCCCAGCGAGAGGGCCACAATCGCCAGGATGAGGCCCCAATGCCGCCAGCGCAGGAGGGCCACACTGGCCACAATGCCCACCACAGCCGCCGGCAGCACGCCTCCCGCGCCCACGGCGATGTTGGTGGTCCGCCAAAACGGGTTCCAGAGGATATAGGCGAGCACCAGCGGAATCACGAGGATGTTGGCCATCAGGCCAGCCCAGGCCAAGGGCCTATAGCCGAGAGGAGGATCCAGCTTGACGGCCTCCAGCGGCAGGGTTGTCTCGTCGGCCTGGAGCCGCACCATGGGCCGAATGAACCCTGTCTTTTCAGCCATGCTGCTGCACCGGGCCATCCCGGTCCGAGCGGAAGACCAGCTCCATGGTGGCCAGGCAGTCGTCAGCAGCCTCGATCAGCTCGTTCAGCCGCTCCAAGGTCTGGGGAGCTCCCCTTCCCATCGGTTCCTGACTCATCAGCACAAGCTCAAGAACCGGCCCTTCCGACCTGGCCTGCACATCGGCGAACAACTGCAGCCGCAGGCTTTCACTGCCGCAGCGCAGCATCGCGCTGAGATGGGCCGGGGTGCGGTGATCGACCTCAGCGCTGAGCCGTCGCATCAGGGGCTCGAGCTGGGGGATCAGCAGCTCGGGCCCCAACGGCGTGAGCGGACGAAACACCAGCAGGAAACGGGCCATGAGCAGGGGTGGTTGGATCCATCCTGAACCGCCGTCGTCCCCACCCCACCGGGGGCTGGCCTACGGATGGATTCGCCTTCATTGCAGCACCCTTTGGAAGGCGCTGGCCGTCACCTGCGCGGGATCCGAAGCGGTATCGACGCTGAAGGAGCGGCTTTCCAGGTAGGGGCTGCCATCGGGCCGCAGCCAGCTCACCACCCCCTCGAGCTCGATGGTGGTTCCGTTTTGGCCAGTCACCCGCAGGTTTTGGATCGCCACCTGCTCGTACTGCTCCAAATAGCTGGGATCGAACTGATCCGCCGCCTGGGAGCGGAAGAAGCCGCGGGCGCGTTCGTAGTCCCTGGAGGCGATGGCGTCATACAGCTCTTGCACGCTGCGGATCGCCCGCTGCTGGGCCACCGTTGGATCTTCGATCGCAGGGCTCGTCGCCGCAGGGGGCGCGGGCTCGGGGCTGGTGCGTGCCGCGGTTGGAGCCGGGGCCTCACGCTGCGGCACCGCCACCCCGGGGCCTGGGCTGGCCGAGGGCCTGGAACGGGGGCCTGGATCGCTGCGATCCAGCTGGGCCACGGGGGGGCTGGGGTTCGGCCTTCGGCCGATGCCGATGCCCAGCGCCAGGGCCAGCGCCAGCGGCAGCAGCACGCCGCCGAAGAACGCCAACGCCGTGACCAGGAGGCTTCTGGGGCCCGCAAACCGGCCCGTGGGGCTGGTCGACGGGGCAGTCTTCGCCCTCAGGGGAGTCTTGGGCTGCCGCGGCGGCCTGGTCTCCTGAGGCGATGCGCCTGGGGCTGCCGGGGGCCGATCCGTGCGTCGGCTGGGCGCCTCGAGCGCGGGCCATGGCAAGGGAGGGGGAAGCGGAACGGCGATGGCGGCGGCGGCCCCGGGCCCGGTCTCGGTTTCGGCTTCGATCTCAGTCTCAGTCTCGGTCTCGGTCTCGGTCTCGGTCGGAGGCAGGTTCAAGAGCCCCGCCACAACGGGCCGCAAACGCAGGCACAACCCGCTGGCGTAGATCTGCGCCAGCTCGCGGTTCCAAGCGCTCTGCAGCGCCGCACCCGCCAAGGGGGGATCTCGCTCGACAGCCGCGGCGAACTCCGCCGACGTCACCAAAAAACACAGTGGGGCGCAAAACACCTGGTGGTCATCGGCGCAAAGATCCCGGATCAGGGCCACAAGCCGTTGGCCATGGACGCGCCCCGTGCGCTGGCGCTGCGCCAGCACCTGGAGCCGCAGGGTCTGGCCTAGCTGGTGAGGGGTCATCGCGGCGAGCGGACCGAGAACAGCTCGAATCCTGGATCGTCTGAAGCCTTCAAGGGCTGCACCGTTGCTGGCTTCAGGGTCTGCGCCCGGGCCTCGCCCCCGCGGGAGCGGATGGCGGGGCCGCCCCCAGGGGAGGGGCGGCGGCCTTGGGAGCGGCGACGCGGTCCGCCCCAGCCGACTCCGGGGTGGTGGAACGCCAACGCTGGCTGAGGCTGGCGGTTAACGCCTCGCAGGCCCCGAGCCGTCGCAGCCGCTGGGGCGAGAGGCCCTCGGCCGAGGCTGGGTCGTGGCTCCAGGCGATCAACGCCCCCAGCGGATCCCGCTCCAAGGCCTTGAGCGGCTGGGCCAAGGAGCTCGCAGGTTGGCGGCGCAACTGCTCAAAGCTGGCCTTGCGGGCGCTGAACGCCCCCTTCAACCGCCGCGCCAGGCGAGCGGAAGCCTCGGCATCCCGCGGCAGCGATCCGGTGTGGCAAAGCTCCGCGACCAACCGCCGCAGAACCCGCTCCTGGGGAGGGGTCAGCGTCCCGGGGGCGGCGCGGCGGGGGTGCGGCCCACTGGAGCGGCCCAACGGCGGCGGCGCTGGCCGGGGCAGCAGCCACACCAGGCCCATCCCCAGACCCAGAAGCGATGCCAGAAGCCAGCGCCGGGATGGCCGAGTTGCCGATCGTCGCGGGGTGGAGGCCGCTTCAGCCCGGCGCGGCGGCACCAGGCCAGCGCCCAGGCTTCGGTCCGACCCGTCCGCTGGGGAGACGCCGTGGCGCCCCAGCTCAGCGGGCGGGGCCCCAAGGCCGATCCGACCCGAAAACGGGGGCTGCACGATCCAGCCTCTCCTAGGGCAGCCGTCGGCCGCCGCACCGGTGTCGGGGAGCTCGGCATGGTCAGCATCAGCCTTCCCCCAAGCGGCGATCGCCACGCTGATGTCATCACCACTGCCCTGGCTGCTGATGCGATCCAAAGCCGCGGCCAAGGAGTCCTCAACCGGGTCCTGGGGGGGCGGTGCGCCGCCGCCGTTCAGGGCCGCATCGGCCGCAGGGCTGCTGAGGCCGCGATTTGGGGCCAGGCCCTCGGCGGCGATGGCGCCAGAAGCAGCCGGGCGGGGCTGCCCAAGCGGCAGCTCGCTGAGGAACTGGGCCAGGGTAAAAAAGTCGGCATCGCTCCGGCAGGACTTGCGCAACCCATCGCTGCTCAACACCAGGCAGAAGGGGGCCGCCCGATCCCGCAGCGAACACCAGCCGCTACGGCTGGCAAACCACCGCTCGGCACCCGGCAGGCAGAGCGAATGGGTGGCCTCTGGATCGCCAGCAATCCAGGGCTCCTGGCTCACGAAGCGCCCAGCGGTGTGGGGCGCCAACTCCAGCAGGTCCCAATCCCCCAGGCCGGTGTAACCCCAGCCCCTCGGGGTTAGCACCAACAGACCCAAGGTGGCGCCGTAGAGGATTGGTGAAAAGGTGTCGGCTGGCTCACCCAGGCTGAGGCTCCAATGCTGGGCCACGGCCTGGTTCCAGCCCGCCACCACCGCGCCCGGCAGCTCCCGGCTGAGCCATTGGCGCCAAAACGTCTCGGGCTCCTCGGCGGTGTCCCGTTGGGCGAGATCGTGGGCCGCCCTCCGCAGGGCGATCTCACAAGCTAGCCGGCTACCGGTGGCGCTTTGGGGATGCTGGGCCGCACCATGGCCATCGGACACCGCTAGAAAACGAACAGGACGGCCTTGTCGGTCTGAGGCCTCCATCCAGCCGCTGGCATCCTGGCAGGGCTGGCCGCGCCGCCTGTGGGAGGCGCCGAGGCGGGTCTCACAGCGGGGATCAGCCCAGCGCTTCACCACACGATCAAGCTGGCGTCGATCGGATCGAGCACAGTGGGTGGGAGATCGGGCAGGGGCATGGGCGATTCAACCCCAGGCAGGACCCCCAGCTGGCTGAGCGGTCGGGATGCCGCGCCCACCACCGCCGTGGAGGCCCAGCGGATGTAGCGGGCCAGGGTGCTGGCATCGTTCGCTTGCAGCGGCCTGCGGCCCGGCTCCTCCTCCAGATGGAGACCGACACCGCGGGACGGCATGGAGGCCACGGGGCCGATGAACTTCTGCAGATCGTCCTCGTCAGCATCGTGGCCGATCGCCAAGGCCAGGCGCACCGACTTGCGCGCCCAGGGTTGGCGCAGCAACGCCGCCAAACCGGCGTCAAAGTCGTCCGTGGCGGCACCATCGGAGATCAGCACCAGCACCGGCGGCAGGGCCCGCTGATCCATGACCGCGGGGTCGAGGGCGGCGGCCAGCAGTTCCATCG
>JBKCTK010000041.1:0-42712 GCA_046319055.1 Synechococcaceae cyanobacterium | reverse complement strand
CCCCCCTTCCGAGAGCCGCTTGCCCTCTGTGTCTTCCCCCGTTCCCCCGCCCACAGGTTCCACCGCTGAGGGCGAATCGCCGCCGCTTCCGCCAGACTCAACAAAGGCCTTGTTCCCCAGGGGTGGCATTGGCCCTCTGGTGCTCGATCGGCTTGGTGTGACCCAAGCCAGTGGTGGCGTGGCCCTTGGACTGATCGCCCTCTTTTCCTCCTATGACCACATCACCGTCGCCGGGCGCACTCTCCCCATCTCCCAACAATGGGGCATCCCCCTCATCGCTGCCTCGATGGCGATCATTGTTGTCGATGCTGAATTGGCGACGCGATCCCGATTACGAGCGGCGCAAGATGCTCTACGAGCAGCAAATAAAGCGGATCGACGAGAGAACGAGGCGGATCGAGAAAGAAACCGAGCAGCTGAGGCAAGAGAATGCCAGGCTCGCGAGGCTCAACGCCTGGGATCAAGCCTTGGACGCCTCCATCAAACGGCTGTGCTTTCCGCCCGACTCCAACTTGACCCTTCCGACGCCAACCGAGCCCGACTCCAGGCCCTCCTCGCCTTGATCAGCCAGCCGCCGCCGGAGGAAGAGCCAAGCTGATCCCCTCGCTTAGCTGTGGGGCTGCAGGCGGCGGATGGCCGCCCCGCTCGCAGCTGGGTCCCGATCCTCTGCTGTAGGCCATCGCGGCCCAGCTCAGGGGCCGCCAGCTCGAAAAGCTCGGCATCGGACTGCATGGATCGGCTGGAGATTGGGAGAGCCCGAGTCTCCTTCGTTGCGTTCCGGCGGATCGATCACCTGCGCATCCCGCTCCATGTCCATGGCCCACTGCTGAAGATTCAGGTGGCCATGGGAGTGGGCCAACCCCGCGATTGAGCTTCGGTACCCCGCCACGGTGATGGGCACAGGCCTGCTCCCGGAACGTTTGCCAGATATCGCGGGCCTGTTGTCGCCAGCATCGTGTTGACCAAGAGCAGCCGGCAGCGGCTGATCCCTCCGTGGCGTGATTGGAGAATCAATACGAAAAGTCCTGCACGAAGGTGGCTTATTGGCAAAAACTTTACAGCGTGGCGGAGATTGAAAAAAGCTGGCGTAAGTTAGCCGCGCCGGGTTTAAATGCTGGAGCTTCTTGCCTGCTCCGAATGGCTTGATAGCTTTCCTGGCCTTTCGATACCCCCCCCCAATTCTTGCTAAGATCAATCATGAACTCTCTGCCATCTGTTCAGCCCAGCTCAGCTCAGAAAGTTTCTCGCCTCGCAAGCAGATCGCGCCAGATTTCGCCTTGTCTGCCCTGACGGTGCCTGTATTTGTGATGACAAATCTGGTTAAGAATGGCAGTTTTGAATCGAACGGCGGTCCTGGTGAAACTGCATTTAATTCAACCGAGATCACTCTTGAAGACTGGATTATAAGCACCAATGGATTTATGGAATTGGATGCAGAGGACCATTCCGGGATCAATGACACCCAGTCAATTATGTTTTTGGGGGGCAGTCCGGGCTGTCAAAATGGCAATGGTTTTACCGGTAGTCCCGACGGTGGTTATTTGGGGCAGCCGATGGCAACTCTTCCTTCCGCGGAAGGGTGGGGCAAGAGATCACGGGATTGACGGTGGGTGGCAAGTATGATCTCAGCTTCTATTATGCTCACGGGCAAGATGCCTGCGGCCCTTGTGACGGGGCAACAAGGCAGGCTTGGTAAGTCTATTTGGGCGCTGAGCGGTATAATGCCCTTTTGTTGATCTCCTGTGGCATGGGTTCATGGGCTGGTTCACTGCGGCCCATACGTTCACGGCCACTGCCACAACCGAAACCCTGCAATTCCGGGCAGATGGTGGAAGTGGTGCGATGGCACTGCTCGATGGTGTGTGGCTGACGGAGCAGAATTAGCCCCCAACTCCTGCTCCCGGCCCGCTTCCCATTGTGGGCTTGGGCGTCAGCCTCGCCTGCAGTGGCCGCCTGCGAAAGCGAGTCAAGCTAGCGAAAGGGAGCTGAGCTGCGTGGCTGTGAGGTATGGGAGCTTGCTGTCGTTAAGATGGGCGTTTACAGTCCCTGGCAGCCTGGATTTCCATCCAAATGGGTTCAGTGCAGAGTAGCTGCTGTCCTACAGTGGCTGCGCCGTCTGGTTATGATGGTTACTCTCCGGTTGTTCCGCCGCGGCATTGCAGCACCTGCACCACTCGCTCAATGGGCTCCAGCAGCGGCGGATTGCTCAAATCGGCAAGATGAGAGAAATCTGTCATTCTGGGCGATAGCAGATCATCCAGTTCGGCCTCAATCCGGGGCAGGCTGCGGTGGTTGGCTTGCGCTCTGATCAGGGTGAGACGCTTATCCGAAGATTTCAGGCGAGTGCTTGGGTGAATGCAAAGCCCTGAATGAATCCCTGGGGTTCCTGCTCACTGAGCTGCCTTGATTGAGCCAGCCGCCCCCACCCCCGGCTGAGCCCCGCGGAACCAGGTGCTCATCAGCGCTCGCACCATCGGCGCCGCCACGGTGCCGCCGTAGCCGCCGGAGTTTTCGCCGAAGGCCACGATCACCAGCGTGGGGCGATGGGCCGGCGCATAGCCGCCGAACCAGGCGTGGTCGGGGCGGGGAGGATCTTCGCCGGTGCCGGTCTTGCCCGCCACCGGCGGCAGGCTCGGATCGTTCAGCACCTTGCCGGTGCCCTCGGTCACCACCATTCGCAGGCCCTTGCGCAGCACCTGCAGGGTCTCCGGCTTGAGGCCCAGTCGGATCCGCGGGGTGGGGCGCTCCACCAGGTGGGGCGTGACCAGCCAGCCGCCATTGGCCACGGCGGCATAGAGCCTCGCCATCTGGATCGGCGTCACCAGCACCGCCCCCTGGCCGATGGCCGAGGTGATCGTGTCCACCGAGGTCCAGGCATCGCCCAGCACCTTCTTCTTCCAGGCTGGATCCCCCAGCAGACCGGGGGTTTCCTCATTGCGCAGCTCCACGCCGGTGCGGCGGCCATAACCCATCCGCCGTGCCGCCTGGAATAGCGGATCCGGGCCCAGTTTCAGCCCCACCTGGTAATAAAAGCTGTTGCTGCTCACCGCTAATGCGAACGGGAAGCCGATCGCTCCGAAGGCGCCGTGGTCGCCGTAGCACTGGCCGTCGTAACAGAACGACCCCATCGTTGGCAGGGTGGAATCGGGCTTGAAACGGCCGGATTCGAGCGCGGCGATCGTGGTCACGATTTTGAAGGTGCTAGCGGGCGGGAAGCCCTGCAACGCCCGGTCCAGCAGCGGTGCCTCCGGACGGTTCAGCTCCGCCCACTGGGCCATGGTCGGCCCCTCCGAGAAGATGTTGGGATCGAAGCTCGGGCGGCTGGCCATCGCCCGGATCGCTCCGGTCTGGGGATCGAGGGCCACGATCGCCCCCTTGCTCACGCCATCGAGGGCCCGCTCCGCCGCCTGCTGCAGATCCAGGTCGAGCGTGAGCCGCAGATCCCGGCCCGCCCGCGCCGCCTTCTCCCCCAGCAGCCGCTGCACTTGCCCCGCCGCGTTCACCTCCAGCTGCTGGCCGCCCCATTCGCCGCGCAGATGGGTCTCGAAAGCCCGCTCCACGCCGCTGCGGCCGATGCGATCGCTGATGCGGTAGCCCTGCTCCCGCAGCTCTTTGTATTCCTCATCCGTGATGCTGCTGGTGTAGCCGAGCACATGGGCCCCGAGCCGGCCGTGGGGATAGCTGCGCAGCACATCCGCCTCCACCTCCAAGCCCGGCAGCGTTCCCTCCCGTTCGCGAAAGCGCAGCACCTGTACCGGCGTCAGCGCACCTGTGAGCGCGATCCGATAGCCCTCGGCGTTCTGGCCGTGCAGGCGCCGCTCCTCCAGGCGCTGGGGCGGCAGGTTCAGCAGGGCCGCCACCCGATCCCGCAAGGCCGGCCAGCGGCGATCATCCACCAGCCGCGGCTGGAGGTAGAGGCGATAGGCCAGGCGATTGCTCGCCAGCACCCGGCCGTGGCGATCCAACAGGCGGCCCCGCACGGGATCGCGCGGGATCAGCCGAATCCGATTCTCATCCGCCAAGGCCCGGTTGGCGCTGCCATGCAGCAGCTGCAGCCAGGCCAACCGGGCGGCCATGGCGCTGGCGGCCAGCAGGGTCACCGCCAGCAGCACCGCGGCCTGGGAGCCGACCCCCGTGCGACGGCTGGGTCCTGGGAGCACCGCCATCAGGCGGCGTCGCTGCGCTCCGCCGCGGCGTCCTCGAGGCGCCGCTCCAGCAGGCTCAGGCGCTGGCCGATCTGGGTCAGCCGCTGCCGCAGCTCCGCCAGGGCCGGTCCGTCGTCCTCCACCGCGCCATCGGGGTCGCCGCTGACGGCGGTCGCCGTGTTGGCGCCCCGGGCCGCGGGCTCGGCCCCCACATCGCGCACATCCACCTTCATCACCGGATTCCCCAGGCCCGGCTGGATCCGGTCGAGGTTCTCGCGCAGCTCGCTGGCCGCCGGCTCGCCTTCCTGGCGCAGCCGCCCCAGCGGATCGCTGGCGCTGCCATCAAACGCGGCCATCACCTCCGCCGCCCCACCGCGCCGGGCTCGCTCCACCATCGCCAGACTCACCGGCAGCACGTCCTGCATCAACGTCAGCCGCAGGGCATCGAGGGGATCGGTGGCCATGGGGCCGGCGCCAAGGTCGTTGTTGGTTCAGTCTGACTGCCGCTGGGGCAGGGCGGGGCTCAGGGCTGGGGGCGCTCTACCGCCGGGGCCACCACCTGCTGGCGGCAGGCCTGACTGCCGAACCACCAGCCGGCGCCGAACACCAGCACCATCACCGCCGTCAGCGGCAGCAGGGCGTGGCGGGTGCCTTCATGGCCCAGCCATTCGCCCCAGCCCCGCAGCACCCGTTCGCGGTCGAAGCGGCGCCGCTGGCGCTGGGCCTCGCTTTCCCGACGCCGCAGGGCCCGGCCCACCCAGCGTTCAAAGGCCCGCTTCTTGGTGATCGCCATCTTGCGCTCCACCTCCAGCAGCTGGCCGGCGGTGAGCTCCGGATTGAAGGTGCTGATCAGTTCCAGGGTCTTGAGGAACATCTCCACGGCCCCATCCTTGATGGCCAGCTCGTCGGCCTCCAGCTGATCCCAGCTCAGCTCGGGGTAAAAGCGCAGCCGGTTCGCCTGGATCTGCTCCTCCGCCAGCTGGCCCGGTTCCCGCAGCCAGCGATCGGTGTTGGCGTCGAAGCGGCGCCAGTAGAGGAAGGGGTTGAGATAAATGGTGCGGCCGGCCAGCAGGATGCTGTCCTGCTGAAGCTTGCGCTGCAGTTGCAGGTCCTGCTCAGCGCCCATGGTGTTGGTCACGGTGGATGGGGTCGCCGGATCGGAGCCGATGGTATCGATCCTGTCCGGGGCCGGCCAGCCCCAGCCGCTCAGTTCCATCCGACAATTTCCAGGAGTCCAGTTCCAGGAGACCAGTTCCAGGAGACCAGTTCCAGGGGAACAGGTGCAACCGCTCGGTTCCGGCAGAACAGCTTCAGCAGACCCGTTCCAGCCGGCCAGGCCCCTCAGCTCCCGCCCAAGCGCCCGCGGTGCCCTCGGGGCCCCAGGCTCGGCACACTGGGGGGGCATTGCGCCGGATTGTCTTGGAGTCGCTGCAGAGCCTGCGGGGCATGGTGGATCTGCTGCCGGATCGCACGCCGCTGTGGCAGCACATCGAGGCCACCGCCCACCAGCACTTCCGCCGCGCCGGCATCCGCGAGATCCGCACGCCGCTGTTGGAGGTCACCGAGCTGTTCGCCCGCGGCATCGGCGAAGCCAGCGATGTGGTGGGCAAGGAGATGTACACCTTCCTCGATCGCGGCGACCGCAGCTGCACGCTGCGGCCCGAAGGCACCGCCTCGGTGGTGCGAGCGGCGATCCAGCACGGCCTGCTGGCCCAAGGGCCGCAGCGGCTCTGGTACAGCGGCCCGATGTTCCGCTATGAGCGGCCCCAGGCGGGCCGCCAGCGCCAGTTCCACCAGATCGGCGTGGAGTTGCTGGGTGTGGCCGAAGCCCGCAGCGATGCCGAGGCGATCGCCGTGGCCTGGGATCTGCTGGCGGATCTCGGCGTGCAACGGCTGGAGCTGGAGCTCAATTCCCTCGGCACGTCTGAGGATCGGCGCCGCTATCGCGCCGAGCTGGTGCGTTGGCTGGAGGCCCACCGCGAGCGCCTCGATGCCGATTCCCAGCAGCGCATCGCCACCAATCCGTTGCGGGTGTTGGATTCCAAGCATCCCGACACCCAGGCGTTGCTGGAGGGGGCCCCCACCCTGGCCGCTGCCCTCAGCGGCGAGAGCCATGAGCGCTTCGCGCTGGTGCGCCAGGCGCTGGAGGATCTCGCCATTCCCTTCCGCCTCAATCCCCGCCTGGTGCGCGGGCTCGATTACTACGGCCACACCGCCTTTGAGATCACCAGCGACCAGCTGGGCGCCCAGGCCACTGTCTGCGGCGGCGGCCGCTACGACGGCCTGGTGGAGCAGCTGGGCGGGCCGTCGACCCCGGCGGTGGGCTGGGCGTTAGGGATGGAGCGGCTGGCGCTGCTGCTGCAGGCTGGCAACACGGCCCCCGCCGAGCCGCCGCCCGATGTTTATGTGATCAGCCGCGGCGCCGCCGCCGAACGGCAGGCGTTGGTGTTGGCGCGCCAGTGGCGCGGCCAGGGGGTGGCGGTGGAGCTCGATGCCAGCGGCGCCGCCTTCGGCAAGCAGTTCAAGCGGGCCGACCGCAGCGGCGCCGCCTGGGCGGCGGTGCTCGGCGACAGCGAGGCGGCCGATGGCGTGGTGGTGCTCAAGGATCTGCGCGGCGAACAGCCGGAGCGCCGGCTGCCGCCCCAAGCGGTGGCGGGGGCCCTGGGGCGCGGCTGAAGCGGCAGACCGGCGGCCTGGGGCCTGGGCCAGGGTGATCTCGCCGGCGGGGACAGGTGTGGAACCGAGCGCTGCCTGGCTCCGGGAGCTGCCTGGGGGCTGCATTGAAGCTCAGCCCACCAGGGTGGCCTCAAGGCCCAGCTGTTCGGCGGCGCGCACGAGGCCTTGATCGGCGCTCACCAGCCGCAGGCCCTGGCGCTGGGTGAGGGCCAGATGCAGGGCATCGGCCGCTCGCAGGCCTGAAACGCTGTCGCTCTGGATCCAGTCGCGAGCCAGCAGGAAATCGCGCCCGCAGGGCTCCACCAGCGCCAGCCGCTGCTGGCGGAACGCCTCAAACGAGAGCTGCAGCGCTGCGACCTTGGCCACTGGCAGCTCGCCGCGGCGCAGGCGCGTGGCCGTGGCTTGGGCGAACTCCAGTACCACCCAATGGCTGATCCAGGACTGCTGGGGCAGGGCCGCCGCCAGCCAGGATTCCGCCGCCATGTAGCCGCTGTCGCCGTGGAAGAGCGACACCAGCACACAGGTGTCGAGGTAAAAGCCGGCCATCCGGGGGCTTAAGTCTCCTGATCCCTGAGCTGCCGGAGCAGGTCCACCGCGGATGCCTGCGGCCCTGGCTGTTGGCGATGCAGAGCCCGCAGCTCTGCTACCCAATCCGTCGCTCCGGCGGGATCCGAGCGTTCACGGATCACCCGGGCCACCGGCTGCCCGCGGCGGGTGATCACCACCTCCTCGCCCGCTTCGACAGCATCCAGGAGCGCCGAGAGCTGGGCCTTGGCCTCAGCCAGCCCCACCGTTCGCATCAGAAAGTGACCCACTGACCAACAGGCCAATAGCCTAGCTGGGTGCCACCAGCAGGGCTCCACCAGCGCTGGCCGCCCGCTGCTGGCGGCAGGCCAAAAAAAAGCGGGCTCGGGAGCCCGCGGTTCACAGCAGTGAGATTGGATCGGCCCGCATGGAGGTTGCTGGAAAAGATGGCTGCAGGGATCGGAATCAGGCCGAACCCACGCCCACGTAGGCGCCGTAGAAGAACAGACCCACAACGAAGATCACAGCCATGCCACCGGCGGTGGCCACAAGCCAGAGGGGCAGGGTGCCTTCGGTCCAGCGGCTCTTCCAGGCAACGGCTGGGCGGCCATCGGGAAGGCGATCGGGAATGCGGCCGTCGGGCAGGGAGGATTTTTTACCGCTCATCGAAGGTGGCTCCTGTTCAGTTGAAGAAGTAGCTGGAGAACAGAACACCGGTGACGAACACCAGCAGCAGCCCCAAATAGAGGCTCGTGCGGTTCAGTTCGACCGGCAGATTGTTGGGATTCGGATTGCGCTGCATGGCGAGATTCAGCGGCGGATGAACTGCATGGCCGCCAACGCTCCCAGGAAGAAAACCGTGGGAATGCCGAGGGCGTGAAGGGACAACCAGCGAACCGTGAAGATCGGGTAGTTCCGAGGTGTGGTGGAAGAGGATGGCGTCATTGTTTATTGCAGGCGCTGGTCGAGTTTGGACTTGCCCTCGTAGCGCTGGCTCACCACCGGCGCCTTGGATTCCTGGGCCTGGAAGTAGGCGTCAGGACGGGGGGTGCCAAAGGCGTCGTAGGCAAGGCCCGTTGACACAAACAGGAACCCAGCCAAGAAGATGGCGGGGAGGGTGACCGCATGGATGACCCAGTAGCGGATGCTCGTAATGATCTCGAAAAACGGGCGTTCCCCCGTTGAGCCGGCAGCCATGGCACCAAGCATTCAGCGCTGAGATCCTAGGGGTCGGCGGGAGGGATCCGGCCGGGGCGGGCCGGGTTTGGTTACAGAGGGATGCAGTCCCCCCACCGCCCCCAATCCCCCTCAGCCCACCCAGCGCAGCATCACGCCGCGCTCGCCCAGCACGAAGCCCTTGCCGTCCGTGAACAGGATGCGGTTGAAGTTGCCGGCCTGCTCCTCCCCGACCGGATCGCGGTTCCAGCTGGAGCCGCTGTCGCGGCTGACCAACAGGGTGCCGCTACCGCCGCTGGCCCAGATGGCGCCCTGGGGATCCCAGGCCAGATCGAGGTAGCCATAGCCATTGGTGATCGGGATCACCGGCTTGCTCCACTGGTCGAGCTCGTCTCCATCGCTGTTGAAGCGCATTTGGGCGCCGCGCGAGAGCATCCACAGGCCCTGATCGGGCTGGAAGCCCATCGACTGCAGCCGCTGGCTGCTGATCCGTTGGTGGGGCTGCCAGGTCGCCTGACCGGGGTTCCAGGTGGCGAAGAAGTTGCCCAGGCTGCTGACGCTGACGTAGCGGCCCTCGGGGCTGCGGCGCAGGTCGCGCACGGCGCCGGCCGCATCGCTCACCAGGGCCTGCCAGCTGGCCCCCGCATCCGAGCTGCGATAGATGGCGCCCACATTGGTGGCCAGTTCCGCCTGACGTGGCCCCAGGGCGGTGACCAGGTAAGGCTCCCCGGGCAGCTTGGTGTCCAGCAGCAGGCGGGTCCAGCTGCGGCCGTCGTCCTCGCTGTGGAGCAGCAGGCCAGGCTGGCCCACGATCCAGCCCTCCTTGCCCTGGAAGTCGATGCTGATCAGCCGAAAGTTCTCCTCCACAGGCAGATCCAGGGAGCGAGGCTGCCAGCTGGTGCCACCGTCCTCGGTCTCCATGATCAGGCGATTGCTGCCCACCAGGAAGCCGTGGCTCGCGGAACTGAAGGCCACATCCAGCGGGTTTGAGCTGGTCTCCAAGGTGAGAGGTTGCCAGGGGCTGGTGCTGGCGCTGGCCAGCCGGGTGGTGACGCAGCCGGAGAGGCCCAGGCCGATGGCCGCCACCAGCAGCAGCTGGATCAGCGGGCGCAGCCAGGGCCGAGGCGTTGAGCGGGAGGGCAGGCGGGTCACGTCAGCGCAGGGAGTAAAGGGACAAAAAGAAGGCGATCGCCAGGGCGAAGCCGGTGAAGATGAGCACGTTCTTCTGGCCCGGCGTCAGCCGGTTCACGCCCAGGCCGAAGTTGAGGTTCTCCTCGAAGCCGCTCGGCTTGTCGCGCGGGCCGATGTCGCGGAAAGCGCCGACCCGGCTGCGGCACACCGGGCAGCGAAAGCCCACCGGATCCAGGGCGCTGAAGGGGGTGCCCGGCGGGATCTCCAGCTTGCGGATCCCCTCAGCCGGGTCGTACACGAAGCCGCAGCTGCGGCACTCGAAGCGGTGCTGGTCGGGATCGTCGGCGGGGGCAGCCTCTGGGGCGCCGGCGCCATCGGCTGCCGGTGCGGCGTCGGCCGCGGCGGCGTCGGGCCGAGCAGCACCGACCTGTTCCTCCGGGAGGGGCGCCGGATCGACCGCCAGGGCGTCGCCGGCCGGATCGGCCGCCACCGTTCCACTCTCCTCCGGCGCCGCGGCGGCCGGGTGATCATTGCTCATGCCAGGGCCTGATCGCGCGTGCAGACTCTATCCAGCGCCTCCCGAGTCGCTGGAGGCTCCCGTGGGCGCATGGTCCCGCGTCGACCGCCAGCGTTCGCGAGCCGCCCAACCCCGGTGCCGCCGCCATTCCGTCGTGCCGGGGCTGGGCCGGGGGCTAGCCGCCGCGGGCGGGGCTTCCCACGCGCCGAAGTCACCGCCGCGGGTTGGGATCTGGCGTCGCTGGCGCCGTTGCGCCGCTGGCGTTCCAGCCATGGCGCCCAGGCCCGCGGTTCGCTCCGAGCCCCAGCGCTCGGCTGTTGATGCCAGACTGCCGGCGCCTCAGCCAGATCCGATGTTCGTGCTGTCCGGCTACGACGCCTTTCTGGGCTTTCTGCTGATCTCGGCGGCGGTCCCGGTGCTGGCGTTGGTGGCGAACAAGCTCCTCTCCCCCACCAGCCGGGAAGGCGAGCGCACCCTCACCTATGAGTCCGGCATGGAGCCCATGGGGGGAGCCTGGATTCAGTTCAACATCCGCTACTACATGTTTGCCTTGGTCTTCGTCATCTTCGATGTCGAGACCGTGTTCCTTTATCCCTGGGCCGTGGCCTTCCACCGGCTAGGCCTGCTCGCCTTCATCGAAGCGCTGGTGTTCATCGCCATCTTGGTGTTGGCCCTGGCCTATGCCTGGCGCAAGGGCGCCCTCGAGTGGAGCTGATCCGCAGACCTCCCATGACCATCACGCCCGCTTCTGAGAGCCCCTCCGTCGCCGCCCTGCGCGATCTGAGGGCTTCCTCCTGCGCCCCCGTGGCGCCTCCCCAGGTCACCAGCGACCTCTCGGAGAACATCATCCTCACCAGCCTGGAGGACCTGCACAACTGGGCCCGGCTGAGCAGCCTCTGGCCGCTGTTGTATGGCACAGCCTGCTGCTTTATCGAGTTTGCCGCCCTGCTCGGCTCCCGCTTCGATTTCGACCGCTTCGGCCTGGTGCCCCGCTCCAGCCCGCGCCAGGCCGACCTGCTGATCGTGGCCGGCACCGTAACCATGAAGATGGGGCCGGCCTTGGTGCGCCTTTATGAGCAGATGCCTGAGCCGAAGTACGTGATCGCCATGGGGGCCTGCACGATTACCGGCGGCATGTTTTCGGCCGATTCCACCACCGCCGTGCGCGGGGTCGACAAGCTGATCCCGGTGGATCTCTACCTCCCGGGCTGCCCGCCGCGGCCTGAGGCGATCTTCGACGCGGTGATCAAGTTGCGTAAGAAGGTTGGCAACGAGGCCTTGGCCGAACGCGGTCGGCTCCTGCCCACCCATCGCTATTGCACGATCCCCCATCAGCTCAAGCCGGTGGCGCCGATCATCACGGGCGCCTACCTCCAAGCCGAAACCCAGCGGGCGGCCCTGGCCGCGGCTGCTGGCCTGCCCGTGGCCAGCGGCGTCGCCAGCGCCGAGCAGCCCGTTCCCGCCTCCACGCCGTCCCCCTCCAGCTCCGATGCCTGAGGCCACTCCCGCCCCCGAAACCACCTCCACCGCCGGCGACAGCCTGGTGGCCCCGAGCTCTGGGCCGTTGAGCAGCTGGCTGACCAGCCAGGGCTTTGAGCATCAGGTGCTGCCCTCCGACCACCTCGGGGTGGAGGTGCTGGGGGTGGAGCCCGCCTTCCTGCCGCTGCTGGCCACCGCCTTGCGGGCCCGAGGCTTCGACTATCTCCAATGCCAGGGCGGCTACGACGAAGGCCCCGGCGGCCAATTGGTGGTGTTTTATCACCTTGTGGCGATGGCCTCTTTGGCCGATCGCCTCGCCCAGGCCCCCAAGGGAGCACCCCTGCCGGCGGATCAACGTCCCGAGGAGGTACGCCTCAAGGTGTTCCTGCGCCGGGATGGTGAGCTGCGGGTTCCCAGCCTGTATGGGTTGTTTCGCGGTGCCGACTGGCAGGAGCGCGAAACCTACGACATGTTTGGTATCAACTTCGACGGCCACCCCCATCCCAAGCGTTTGTTGATGCCGGAGGACTGGAAGGGTTTTCCACTGCGCAAGGATTACATTCAGCCCGACTTCTACGAGCTCCAAGACGCTTACTGATTCAGAAGGACCTCTTCCACCAGCGCCAACATTTCAACCCCTAAGCCCTTCTGATCTCTGGAAGGGCTTTTACCTTGTTCCATCTAGATTTCCTTGGCTAATTCACCCTCCTGATCCTCGGCAAAGTTTTGCTGAGGAACCCGAAGCGTCTGTCCGGGTTGTCGCCGATCTGCTTTGAGCGCTGGGCTATGGGTTTTGGGTTCAGCGTGCTGCGCTTTGTTGCTGACCGGATTCAGTCTTGACGTTTCCAATCAGCGTTTCTTCAATCTGCGCTTTTCAACCTGGGTAGCTTCAACGTCGTTGGCCCTGGCTGCCCTCCAGGCTCAGCCCTCCACCAGGCTGGAAACGGTTTTGTCCCGGCGCTGGCGGCGGTAGTAGCGCATCACCGCCAGGGCCAGGCTGCGTGGGTCATGGCGCAGGGTGGCTGTCGGCCGCGCCCCTTGCAGGGGTGCCTGCATCACCTCGTAGCCCTGAGTCTTCAAGACCGCCGGATCACAGCGCACCGGTTCGGCGCCACGCAGCAGGTAGTTATCCAGCAAGGGCGACGGCGGGAAGCGGTCTTGGGCCAGCACCGCCGTGAACAACCGTTTCTGTACCCCCAGGCTGGCCAGCTGGGCTTCGATTGCCCGCAGATGGCCTTGCACATCTAGCCCATCGGTTTCGCCCGGCTGGGTCATCAGGTTGCAGATGTAGAGGCGGGGGGCCTTGCTGCGACCGATGGCGTTCACCAACTCCGGTACCAGCAGGTTGGGTAGCAACGAGGTGTAGAGGCTGCCCGGTCCAAGCACGATCAGATCAGCGTGGGCGATCGCCTCCAGTGCCCGGGGTAAGGCCGGGGGGCGATCTGGGGTGCAGCCCAACCGCACAATCGGACTGGAGGCATGGCCGATCTCCGATTCCCCCTCGATGCGTTGGCCGTTCTCCAGCTCCGCCCAGAGGCGCACGTCCACATTGGTGGCGGGCACCACCTGGCCTTGCACCGCCAGCACCCGGCTGCTGGCGGTGATGGCCGACTCGAGGCTGCCGGTGATCGCCGTGAGCGCCGAGAGGAAGAGGTTGCCGAAGCTGTGCCCCTCCAGGCCGCTGCCGGCGCGGAAGCGGTATTGGAACAAGCGGGTCAGCAGCGGCTCCTCGGTGGCGAGCGCCGCCAGGCAGTTGCGGATATCACCGGGCGGTTGCACCCCCAGCTCCCGCCGCAGCACACCGCTGCTGCCGCCGTCATCGGCCACGGTCACGATCGCCGGGAGATTGCTGCTGTAACGCTTGAGGCCGGAGAGCAGGGTGGAGAGGCCGGTGCCACCACCGATCGCCACGATCGCCGGGCCTCGGTGCAGCCGCCGCTGGGCTAGCAGGGCATCCACCAGGTGGGTGTCCTTTTCGGGGGCGAGGGCCTGTTGGATCGAGCCAAAGCTGCGGCTCTGACCCAACCAGATCAAGCCGCCCCCCAGCACCAGCACGAGCGGACCGGTGATGCCCCGTGGCAAAACTTGGGTGACCTTGCCCAGGCTCCACTTCACGGTCTCCAGGGTCCAGTAGATCGGTTGCAAGTCCGCCCAAACCGCCGCTCCCAGCAGGGCGATCAGCAGCCCAAAGCCGGAGGTCACAAGCCAGCGCTTCACCACCAGCCCCGGCTGCAGCCAGCGGGCGGCGCGGCGCGAGCGACTCATCAGGTCTTGCTGCCGCAACTCGCCACGCCCCATCCAATCGGGTCGGCCGGGCCGGTCCATGGTTCGGCGCCGCTTGAGGCGGAACGCTGCGGGGCCGCGGCGGGGCAAGGGAGCGGAGGGAATTGTTAACCTCGAAACTCTACGAACCGCCCCAGCTCCCGCCCATCCCCCATGGGGGGGTGGAGTCGCCAGGATGGATTCAATCCTGTGGCACTGGCCCGTGTCCGCCCCCTCCTCCGCCAGGTCTCGCACAGTCGGCGCGGCCCCAGCGGGCCACGCCGTCGGCGAGCAACCCGTGGCGGAGATGCAAGAGCTCACGATGGGTTGGGGCGGTCGGCCGGTGCTCGATCGGGTTGATCTTTCCCTATGGAAAGGCGAGCGGCTGGTGGTGGTGGGGCCCTCCGGTGCCGGCAAGTCGACGATCCTGCGCCTGTTGGCCGGGTTGCTGTTGCCCAGTTCTGGCCAGTTGCGCATCCACGGCGAACCCCAGACCTATCTGCGCCTGGACCAGCGCCATCCCCCCGATGTGCGCTTGGTGTTTCAAAACCCGGCGCTGCTGGGATCCCTCACCGTGCGCGAGAACGTGGGATTTCTGCTTTACCGCTTCAGCCGGCTCAGCGATCATGAGATCCGCGAGCGGGTGCGGCACGCCCTGGAGGCGGTGGGTTTGCTGGGCACGGAGGAGTTGCTGCCAGGTGAACTGAGCGGCGGTATGCAGAAACGGGTCAGCTTCGCCCGGGCGCTGATCGAGGATCCCACCATGGCGGATGGGCGGCCGCCGTTGTTGTTGTTCGACGAGCCCACCGCCGGCCTGGATCCGGTGGCTTGTACCCGGGTGGAGGACCTGATCGTGCGCACGACCGAACTCACCCATGCCTCCTCGGTGGTGGTGAGCCATGTGCTGAGCACGATCGAGCGCTGTGCCGAAAAGGTGATCCTGCTCTACGAAGGGGCCTTTCGCTGGCGGGGAACCCTGGAGGAGTTCCGGCAGACCCAAAACCCCTATGTGAAGCAGTTCCGTAGCGGTAGTCTGCAAGGCCCGATGCAGCCCAGGGAGCTCTGAGACATGCGGCGCAGCGTGCGGGAAGCGCTGGTGGGCTTCTCGATCCTGGCGGCCGTTGCCGGAGGGCTGGGGCTGTGGTTCTGGCTCAAGGGCATCTCGCTGCGGCGCGACACCTGGACCCTTCGGGCGCGCTTTGCTGATGCCGCCGGCCTGGCGGCGCGCTCGCCGGTGACCTACCGAGGGGTGGTGGTTGGCAATGTGGTGCACATCCACATCACCGATCAGGCGGTGGAAGCGGAGTTGGAGATCAAGGATCCGCACCTGCGCTTGGCGCGGCCGGTGCTGGCCCGGGTCGGCACCGGCTCGTTGCTGGCGGGCGATGCGATCGTGGCCCTGGTGCCCGAGGGCCGGGCCCAGCCGGGCAGCCTGGTGGATCCCCGCAGTCGCGGCTGCGACAACCGCCGCATGCTCTGCGATGGCGGCGTGGTTGAGGGCGTTGTGGCCCCCTCCTTGGGGGATGTGACCCAAACGATGCAGCGGCTGCTGAATCAAGCGGAACAGCGGCAGCTGGTGCCGGAGCTGGTGGCCACCACCAAGGCGTTCGGGGCGACGGCCGATCGCGCCGATCGGCTGATCGCCGATGTCCAGCGGCTCTCCCGTCAGCTGCAGAATATGGTGGTTCAGGCCGATCCGATTTTGCACAACCTGGATCGCGCCTCGTTCAGTGCTGCTCAGGCCACCAAGAATGTGGCCAACGTGACGGCGGCCCTCGACAACCCGCGCTCGATCGCTGATTTAAAAAATACCTTAACCAACGCCAGAAAGTTGACCGCCCGCTGGGAAGCTGTGGGCGGTGATGTTCAGAAGCTCACCAATGATCCGCAGTTCATGAATGGTCTGCGCAGCGTGTCGGTGGGCTTGGGCAAGTTCTTCGATGAACTCTACCCAGCTCAGACCGATGCGGCCCGCGATCGGGAACAGCGCCATGCTGCTGAGCAGGAGCGAATCCGCCAGCAGCGACTGGCGGATCAGGAGCGATTGGCGCCTCGAACGCGCCTGTAGGTTCCAAGGGCGCTGGGCAGGCCAAGGGCCGACCGGCGCAGCAGTGCCGGGCGGGACTCAGCAGGACTGGCGGGAGCGGATGCGTTGACGCAGGCGGCGGGAGAAGCCGTAGGCGGAGGCGGCGCCCAACAGCGGCAAGGGACCAGGTACCGGGCCAGCGAGCAGGAAAACCTTTTCCGAGGTGCCATCCACGGACCACACACCCACCAATCCAGGGGCCAGCCCGATGCTGCTTAAACTCTCACCAAAAAACGTGGCGCTACTGAAATAAGGAGTGCCAGCAACGTAGTTATCCCGCAGGCCAATGGCATTTTCTGGATAGCCATTATATGCTGTGGCAAGGCTGAAAGTTAGACCGTCGATTTCGCTGGCTGGAGCGATGCCAATAATGGAGAGCGGGAGTTCGTCGATGCTGCCTGTAACAGAGTATAGTAAAAGGTTGTCGGTATGATTCGGGCCGGTGCAGATTACTGTTGTTGCGATCAACCCATTGACGCCGCAGCTGAACAGGTCTGGGAAGGGTGGTGACAGAGGTGTTGTTAGAGTATCAAGCTTGCCGTTAACCGTGATCTTCAAGTCCCCACTGCTGGTGTCAAAGATGTTGATCACCAGGTTGGCTTTGGCGGTCGGCGCATGCAGCGCAACCAGCGCACCTGCCAGGAGTGAAGCTATGGCTGCGGCTGACTTGGGAAACGAAAACATCATTCGAGAAGGGTGGATATCATGAGGAGTGGGTAGTGCCAAGCCTTGGGCTGGCCTGGAAGACATGAGCCTTGCGGGGGCTATGGGTAATCGAAAACATCCCGCCGCGCCAGCCTGGCCGGATGGGCTTGCCAAGCGTCGACAGTAGACGGTAGATCTTAAACACCTTTGGGTTTCCTTCACAAGGGCGCTGCCTTTTGCCGGGGAGTGCTGGCATGTCTCGGGCTTGGCGTGCTTGGCCTTCAGCGTGGCCTCACTCAGAGCCTGACCAGTTCCAGCCCTGCGGCTCCTGCTCCTGCCCCGCCCCCTGAATCGCTGGGCTGGATACGTTGGCATCGCCCAGGCGGTGATGCCGACGATCAGCCGCAGTTTCCCTGCCTGAGGGCCGCCGCCAGTATCCGGCCCATCGGTCAGCAGTTCGTAGCCCAGCGGCGGCAGCGGCAGGCGCTGCAGCTTGCCCAGCCCCAACAGGCCATTGATGCTGAAGGTGAGGCCCCAGGCTGCCGTCCGCTCTCGGTTGAGCCCCAGGAACTCGGGATGCTTCCACAGCGACGGGTCGGGTTGCTCGCGGGCGTACTCCAGCGTGAAGGGGATGGCCGGCGGCCAGGGTGCTCCAGGTGCCCACCGCTAGGGCTGCGGAGCAAGAATGGCCATGGGCCGGGCTATCCAGAGGTTGTGGAAGCCCACCACGGCGAGGCTCGCCAGGCAGAAGAACCCCAGCTCTGTCCAAAGGATGCTGCCCCGCTGGAGCCTTGCCAGCCCCATCGTTAGGCTCAACACCAACCCCACCAGCAGGCCCCAGCGCAGCCCCTCGAGGCCGCCGTGGGCCAGTACCAGCAAGGCCAGCCAGGGGGAGAAGCCCAGGATCAGCTTGAGGGAACGCATCGGGATCGCCCTGGCCTGCGGCTGGAGGCTCAGCCTGAGTCTGTGCACCGAAAGCCGGCTGGGCCGGAGCGGTGCCGTGACCGCCGTGAGCCACCTCGCCGCCCGCGGCTGCGGCCACCGCCGCCATCCTTTGCCACACTCGAAGCCGTGGCACCCCAGGGCCGTTGACCCGTCCCCCCTCAACGGCGACAACCCCCGCCGCCGACCGTCCCCCCGACGTCGCCTTCAGCCGCGATTGCGCCGTGATCGATCCCGTTGCCCCCGTGCCGGCTCCCTTCTTTGGACCGTTCGCCCGCCCCGAGGTGGAGACGCTGCAGGCCTACAGCGCACCCCTGGAGGGGCGGCGCGGCCTGTTGCGGCTGGATTTCAACGAGAACACGATCGGTCCCAGCCCGAAGGTGGTGAAGGCGATCCGCGCGATTCCCGCCGATCACTTCGCCATCTACCCCGAATACGACGGCCTGCGGGAGGCGGTGGTGGCCCACCTCAGCGACCGTCGCGCCGGCCGGCCCGGCTTGGCCCAGCCCCTGGAGCCCAGCCAAGTGGGCCTGTTCAATGGCGTCGACGCGGCCATCCATGCGCTGTTCCACGCCTATGGCGAGCGGGGCGACACGCTGCTGACCACCAGCCCCACCTTCGGCTACTACAGCCCCTGCGCCCGCATGCAGGGCATGGCGCTTGAGGCGATCCCCTACCGCCTGCCCGATTTCGCCTTCCCGCTGGAGGAGATCCGCACCGCCCTGGTTGGTCCTGCCCCTCCCGGCGCTGCCAGCTCCGACTGGTCCACCCCAGAAGTGTCCACTCCAGAAGTGTCCGCGCCAGAAGTGCCGCCGCGGCTGTTGTTGCTCTGCAACCCCAACAACCCCACCGGCACCCGCCTGGCCCCTGAGCGGATCCTGGAGCTGGCGGCCGCCGCCCCCCACACGCTGGTGGTGGTGGATGAGCTCTATGAAGCCTTCACGGGCGACAGCGTCTTGCCGATGGCGGATTTCGACGCCACCCCCAACCTGCTGGTGCTGCGCTCCCTGGCCAAGACCGCCGGCCTGGCGGGGTTGCGCATCGGCTTTGCCATCGGCCATGCCGCGGTGGTCGACCGGATCTGCCGGGTCACCGGCCCCTACGACATCAATAGCGTTGCGGTCACGGCCGCCTTCGCCGCCCTGGAGGACCAGGACTACGTGGATGCCTACGTGGCGGAGGTGCGCGCCGCCCGCGACTGGCTCGCGCAACAGTTACGGCTGGCTGGAGTGCGCCACCATGTTGACGGTGGAAACTATCTCTTGATCTGGCCCCAGGGGGATCCAGCCCAGCTGGACCAGCGCCTGCGCCATGAGGCAGGCATCCTGGTGCGCTCCATGGCCGGCAAGCCTCTGATCGATGGCAGCTTGCGGGTGAGCCTTGGCACGCGGGAGCAGATGCAGCGGTTCTGGAGTTCCTACAGGTTGATCGCAGGCTTGTCTGATCTACCAGAATAAAAAATAAGCCAGAGGTGCGATGCCAATCTCGCTACAACTCTGGCTCGGTTTTGATGGTCGATCTGAAAGCTTGGAACGCGTGGCTGTTCGCGCTGTAGCAGGGGGCTGCCGGGCAGATCACGGCAACACCCATGCCAGGGCGACCACCAGGATGCCGGTGAGCACGGGTGCCGTAGGAAAGATGTGGTCAAGCCGGTCGAGGCGAGCATCTTCCCGCTCGCGTTCGGGGCCTTCCGGCAGCTCGCGCAAAGCCGCTTCGCGCCGGCAACTCCAGAGGCTGAAGAGGAAAGTGACGAGGGCTGTGATGTACGCGAAGACATAGATGCGGTCGAGGAAGGTCAGATAGGGCAAGGGCGGTAGCGACTGCTTGTATCCCTGATGCAGAAACACCATCGTCAGCAGGATGGTGATGGGAGCGCCGGCCCGGAGATCCCACTCACGCCGGTCGATCTTGGGAATCAGGATCGTCATGGCCAGCACTACGCTCACCGGTTGCAACAACTTCCAGAACGAGGCCCAGGTGGAGGTGCGATAGACGCTTTCGAACACAACCTGGCTGTGCTCCACGCTGCGTCCATCACTAGCCTGGCCGAAGTCGCTGTTGATGCGGCGCCGGTATTCCGCGATCGACCAACCCTCGTTGATCCAGCCACTGATGTCTTTGAATTGACCGAGGCCGCTGTCTTCGGTATCGGGCAGGAGGCGCAGCTCCTGGAAATTGAGGTGACCACTGGGATCATCCGCCTCGAAGATCAGTGGTAAGGCCAAACTATTAAAGGGGAAAGTGCGCAGATCCAGTCTGTCGATCTTGAATTTGCCTTTGTAGCCGAATTGTTGCAGTAGTGAGCCATCCGCCAGCGTCAGGGGTTCTGGCGTCGCCGGTTGTAGCCCATTGCGAATCTAGTCATCCATGCGGTTGGCGAGCACAAGCAGATCCTGAATTCTTTGGTTGCGTTTGCTCAGCTCCTGCTGCAAGGCTGGATCCCATTTCAGCCAGATCCGACCGTTGCTCGAATAGGCTGGTATGTCGACATCAAGTTCAAAGTTGTTGTTCACGAATACCCCCACCTGCAGGCGATGGGGTGCTCGGCTCAGTTGCTGCTGGTCATCCCGCAGCTCCTTCAGGCTGGCGGGGCGGCCGCGGGGCTGAATCGTGTCGTTCACCAGCACGCTGGCGCCCCGCAGGGTGACCGAGGGTGCCGCGGTCTGCACCACCGGATCCGATACCTTGGAGTTCGGGATTTCCAAATTCTGGATCGCCACCAGGGTGACGAATAACGCCATGACACAGGCGCTGAGGGTGATGCCACTCCCGAGAGGATTCCTGCGTGGGGCCATGGGCCGAAGACATGGGCGGATCCAGGCCCCGTTGGCGCCGACCAGCTGGGCAGGGTTCTGGCCTGCGGGTCCGCTGGCAGCTCTGGGCCCCTGCGACCGGATGCTGCCGTGGCTGATGGACGGCCCTGGCTTGAAACCAGAGCACATACAGGCTGAACAGGTGATGCAACGGCAGGGGGGCAGTGCTAGCCCAGTTGCCGATCTCAGCAGCGCCTCAACACCATGGCTGTTGGCATCGGCTGGGGTTGGGTGCGCGAACAATGCCTCGGTAAGAACCTGGCGGCAGCGATACCATTGTGGTGGCGCTGCTGCGCCAGGGCCATCGTTAACAATCTTTGTGTTGGATGGCTTCATTGCGGCACGACTTGGCTCCTAGATTGCAACGACGCAAACGCATTCTGCTCACCTCTCTGGCTTTGGTGGCCACGCTGCTGATGTCAGGATTCCTGCTTGATCGTTTTCTGCTGCAACAGGCGAGCCTGCAGGTCGAGCCTCGAGCCAGCCAGTTCATGGATACGATGCTGGCCGTACGCGAATACACCAGTAAGGACGTTAATCCGATCATCGCTCCGCTGAACCAAAGCGGCGATCGTTTTCTGCCTGAAGCCGTGCCAAGCTATTCCGCTACCAAGGTTTATTCCTATCTGCATGCCAAGCCGGGTTACCAGCATTATTCCTACCGTGAAGCCCCGCTCAACCCCACCAATCTGAAGGATAGGGCTGATCCTTTTGAAGCCCGCCTTGTGGAGATCTTTCGGGCCGATCCCTCACGCCAGATTCAGTCAGGTGAGCGCCAAGCCCCTGCCGGTCCTTTGCACTATGTCGCCCGTCCGATCACGGTGTCGAAGTCCAGTTGCCTGGTTTGCCATTCCACCCCAGACAAAGCGCCGCGGAGCCAGTTGGCTCCCTTCGGCACGATCAGCGGCTTCGGCTGGGAGCTGGGCGAGATTGTGGGTGCCCAGATCGTGACTGTGCCGGCCAAGGAGATCCTCGATGCCAAGGACCAAGGTCTGGTGCGAATCTTCGCGATGTTCTTCTTCAGCCTGGCGCTCGTGGCGGTGCTGCTGCCCCAGCTTCTGCCGGGGTTGTCCCGACGCGGTGGCAATGCCCCTCAGGGTTGATCGGCGGTGCTGCAGGCCCGCTCAGCGCAACACGGTGATCGTGGTGCTGTCCCCTAACGGCGGTGTGAGGGTGATGGAGCCCCCGGCGCGCTGCACTGGGGCGCCGGCCATCGCTTGCAAGAAGGGTTCCACGCTGGTGAGCTCGCAGTCTGCCGGTTGGCGACCGCTGAGGGTTTGCACGGGGATGACGCGGCGCGGTTGAAGTTGCCGCACAATCTCCGCCGCCTCCTGGCCGCTGTACACCTTGGGACCGCCGCCAACGCCGATGATCAACACGTCTGGTCGACCCAGCAGCACCTGGTCGCTGGAACTCAGGGGCCCAGCGGTGGAGCCCAGATGGGCGATCTCCAGGCCCCCCTGCTGCCAGCGCCAGATGGTGGCCTGCCCGAAACGTTTGCCGCCCACCCGATCATGGGCGTTGGCGATCCCTTCAAACTGCATGCCCCCGACCCGGTAGGAGCCCGGTTTGGAGAGGAGCCGCCCCGAAGCCACGGGAGCCCCTTCGTCGAGCAGGCGACTGTTGGCGAGAATCACATCGGCTTGCAGCCGCGGCTCGGCCAGTCCGGCGGCGCAGCCCACGGCCTTGAAGGGATTCAGCAAGACCCGCTTGCCGCCACCCTGCACCAACACGGCACTGTGGCCATAGCTGGTGATGGTGACGCCACCACCGGCCCGGCTCGGGCCACCTGCAGCACCGCTGACGCCCTTGATCACGGCGCCACCACCACTGCCGCCGCTCTTGACGGTGCCGCTGCTGCCGGCTTGGACCATCGACGCCGCGCCAAGCCCGGCAACCCCGGCGGCCACGGCTGCGCAGATCATCAGGCGCAACGTGCGGGGCTCAGGCAAGCGGAGCATGGGAACTGGCGGTCCTGGAACCCAGATGTGGCATGAAACTAGCAGCGCTAGCTTGCCGCCTCGCGCAAAAAGTTCGCCAGCAACTGGTGACCGGCTTCGGTCAGCACGCTCTCGGGATGGAACTGCACCCCCTGCAGATGGGGCCAGTGGCGATGGCGCAGCCCCATGATCGTGCCGTCCTCCAGCCACGCGGTGATCTCAAGGCTGCTGGGCAGGCTCTCCCGCTCGGCGATCAGGCTGTGGTATCGAGTGGCGATCAAGGGGTTGGGCAGACCGCTGAACACACCAGCACCGCCGTGCAGCACCGGCGAGGTTTTGCCATGCATCAACTCTTTGGCCCGCACCACCCGACCGCCGAACACCTGGGCCAGGCACTGATGCCCAAGGCACACCCCCAGGATCGGCGTTGAAGCACCCAATTCCCGCAACACCTCCAGGCAGACCCCAGCTTGGTCAGGGTCTCCCGGACCAGGAGAGATCACGATCGCCGCGGGTTCTAGGGCGCGGATCGCCGCCACATCCAGGGCATCGTTGCGTTCCACCCGCAGCTCAGCGGCCAGGGGGTGGTCGGCGGCCAGTTCGCCGAAGTACTGCACCAGGTTGAAGGTGAAGCTGTCGTAGTTGTCGAGAACCAGGAGCATCGGCAGGGAGGACCCGGAGGCGGGCTAGTGGCCCAGCTTCGCCCAGAGAGGGGGGATCAGCAGCAGTAAGGCGATCATCAGCGACGACAGGGCCGCAACCAGAACGGCGGCCGCGGCGCAGTCCTTGGCGATGCGGGCCAGGGGGTGGAACTGGCGGCCGATCGCCAGGTCGACCACGGCCTCCGTGGCGGTGTTCAGCAGCTCCAGCACCAGCACCGCCGCCACGGTCAGCACCAGCACCGCCAGCCGGTCAACGCTCAGCCCCAGCCAGAGGCCGAGGCCAAACGCCACGGCGCCGATGGTGACATGGATGCGAAAGTTGCGTTGGCTCGCGAAGCTGTAGGCCAGGCCTTGGGCTGCGTAGCGAAAACTGCTGGGCAGGTCTCCCGCCACCTTCCAGGCTCCGATCCGCAGCCGACGTCCACGTTGGTGGTTGTCGTGTCCGAAAGCGGGGGGCAGGGAGCGCAGTGGCTTGGGAAAGTCGTCCGCAGCCAGCCTAGTCATACCTTGCCTCGGTACGGGTGCTTGCACCTTAAGCACGCTGGCAAGCCTCGTTTGGTGTCCGTGCTGTCCTCGCTCCGTGGTTTCCATCGGCCGGGGCGGAGCCGCCAACTCAGCTCGCTTCGCCGGCCAGCCGGATCAAGCGCTCCTGGCGCTCCAGCATCGCCTCAAGGCTGACCTGATCGGGGTGATCCCAGCCCAGCAGGTGCAAGAGGCCGTGGCTGGCCAGGAACAGCAGTTCCCGCCTGAGGGTCTGGCCTGCCTCGAGCGCCTGGCGCCTGGCGGTGTCGAGGGAGATCACGATGTCACCCAGTTCCAAGGGATCCTGCGGCGCGTCGGTGGCATCGGCCGGCTCGGGCAACGGCGGTGCCTCCTCCAGAGCGGCGAAGGCCAGCACGTCGGTGGGGCCTTGCACTTGGCGCCAATCCAGGTTGAGGCGAGCCATGCTGGCGTCATCCACCAGGCTGAGGCTGAGGCTGTAGGCCGGCGAGCGCCATGGGGTTGGCAGCTCGGCCCGCAGATCCCCCAGCCAAAGCGCGAGCTGCTGGCTCCAGACGGCTTCGGCAGCGTCGGGATCCAGCAGCGGGTCGGGCCCGCAGGATCGTTGATCGGCGCCGGTCTCGACCTCCAGCATCAGGGCCAGCTCCACGGACGGGACCGCGGCATCAGAAACCTGGGCCGAGGAAGGGGTGGAGCTCACGGTTGGCCTGGGCCGAGGGAGGCTGCTGAACGCATCACGGCCCTTGGACGGCGCGCCTCGGACAGATAGGGCATCTTTACTGGGGCAGGTGGGGCCGACCGAGCCAGGCGATCAGCAGTAGGAAGCCCGTTAGGCCCAGGGCGGTCAGGCCGAAGTGCAGCAAGCTCTGACGCCCCTTGCGCACCATGTTGCGCATCGCCAGCTTGACGAAGCCTGCCCGTGGCTCCGCCGCGGCGGGATGGGCGAGGCCAGGGCCTGTGGCGACAAGGGCAGGTTCGGGGGGGCCGCCGCTGGTTGGGCTGGAGGGCTGAATGCGGGCCATCGCTGCCGAGGTCTCGCCGACGCGGTGATCCTGGCACTCATCATCCCCAGCCGCGGCCGGCGTTGGCAGAAACCGCCCAGCGCCGAGATCAGGGTCGGATCCGCATGCCAGTAACCCTGCCGCGCAGCCCGCCCAATCGCCAGGCCAGCTGGCGTGCTGGCTCCCAGTTCGTCGGCTTCAGGTGTTCCGCGTTTCTTCGCGCAAGCCAGCCGGACCGGCCCTTGCCTTCGCGCGCAGTCATCCCGCCGCATTCAGCTGCATGAATACGGCGGAATGCGGTGAATCGGAAGATGGTATTTGCAGCAAGGCCAGCAATAACTGCGTGGTTGGTTTGTGGATCCTGCAAACTGATGAAAACTTCTGGCTTCCAGCTTGCCATCCGTCGACCGGCGCTACTTCTGATGGCAAATCAGACGTACGCAGCGTTGGCTCCTCGACCAAGCCATGCCAAGGGCGTGCTGCTCGCCTTCGAGGGCATTGGCGATAATGTCGCCATCCAGGACTTTTGCAACGGTGGAGCAGCCGGCAATGGGGTAATCGGCCCGGACTACGATGTGACATTCGCAGGCAGCGCTCTATCCCTCGTCGATGCGGACGATGGCGGAGGCGGCAACTTTGCCAACGAGCCATCGTCCAAATCTATTATGTTTTGGCTCAACGATGTCGATACGCACATGAATTTTGCGCCGGGGTTCAGCCAGTTTTCCCTTTATTACTCTACCGAGGCCCCTGGGGTTTCCTGTCGTTCTGGGCTGGCCCAGATGGAACGGGATCTCAAGTGGCTCCTGTCTAGCATCTTGGCGTTAACGGTCATGGCTGCGGTGGCGATCCCACCGGGTACTTCGACTGTTGGACCAAGGTTGCCGTTGCGTTGCCTGGAGTAGCCTACTCTGCAACATTTACAGGCACTGCAAATGTAGCTGGGTTTGACAATGTCTCCTTCAACCCTCAGGAGATCAGTGTCCCTGGCCCTCTCCCGATCGTTGGTGTTGCGGCCGCGTTTGGGGCGAGTCGACGGATTCGTCGGCGTCTTCAGATCGGCAGCCCCAAGTGATTCGGCCCTGAGCTCAGTCGAGGGGGCGGCGCTGCAGGAGCTTGGCCCGACCCCGGCTGGAGCGGTTGGGACCCCCCGCGCGGCGGGCTCATTCCTCGCCGCCCACCTCCACGCCCTGGCGCAACAGGCCGAAGATAAAGGGATCGAGCTCGCCATCCATCACCGACTGCACATCGGTGGTTTCCTGCTGGGTGCGCAGATCCTTCACCAATTGGTAGGGTTGGAACACGTAGTTGCGGATCTGGTTTCCCCAGGCCGCCTCAACCATGTCGCCGCGGATGTCGGCGATCTCTGCGGCCCGCTGCTCCTGGGCGATCACCATCAGCTTGGCCTTGAGCAACGCCATCGCCTTTTCCTTGTTTTGGAGCTGGGAGCGCTCCTGGGTGCAGCGCACGGCCAGGCCTGTGGGGATATGCAGGATGCGCACGGCCGTCTCCACCTTGTTGACGTTCTGGCCTCCGGCACCGCCAGAGCGGGAAGTGGTGATCTCCAGATCCTTGTCGGGGAGGTCGAGCTTGATGTCTTCGGCGAGGAGCGGCATCACCTCCCCTCCCGCTAAGCTGGTCTGGCGTTTGTCGTTGGCGTTGAAGGGGGAAATGCGCACCAGCCGATGGGTGCCCTTTTCATTGCGCAGGTAGCCGTAGGCGTAACGCCCCTCAATCTCGATTGTGCAGCTCTTGATGCCCGCTTCCTCGCCCTCGCTGAGCTCATCCACCGTGACCTTCATGCCATGGTCTTCGGCCCAGCGGCTGTACATGCGCATCAGCATCAGAGCCCAATCCTGGGCATCGGTGCCGCCGGCTCCCGCATTGATGCTCAGGACCGCACCCTCCTTGTCGTAGGAGCCACTCAGGAGGCGCTCCAGCTCCCAGCGGTCGAGATCGGCGCGCAGCCGCCCCAATCCTGTTGCCGCCTCCTCCAGCAGCTCGGGCTCGGGCTCGAGCTCCTGGAGCTCTAGGCTCGCTTGGGCGTCCTCCACCAGCGCACGCCAGCGCAGCAGTTGCTCCAGCTGGGCGCGCACATCGTCGAGTTGTCGCATCCGCCGCCGGGCTTCCTGCTGGTCATCCCAGAAGTCGGGTTGGCCGGCCAGCTGTTCCAGGTCGCGCTGGCGTGCCTTCAGGGCCGGAACGTCAAAGGCAGTCCTGGGCATGGCCCAGGCGGTCGGTGAGTTCCGAGAGGTCCCGTTTGAAATCGGTGATGTCGATCACGATCGACCGTTTGCGCCAACCCTGACCGTATCAGCGCGACGGCAGGAGCGGCGCCCGTCCCCGGGGCGTCCCTGCCGGACCTGGCACCAAGGCGATCAGGGCCGCTCGCCACAGCTATGCACCACAGCCATGCAGGCTCTCTGGCTTGCCTGGCAAGGCTGGGGCCGTGTGCGCGGCTGATCAGCTGGGGGGAAGGCTCCCTTAACGATGATTCTCCCCAACCGCTCAGCGCTCTCTCACCCCTGGTCGCCGGGCTGCGCAGGGCAAAAGCGTATCATCAAGTTTTCCTGTTCTTATCTCCATACCCTGTTCGCAAGCTGGAGTCTCTAAATGTCGATGGACGACGCCATCCCCGGCAGCCCCACGCAATCGGAACCGCTAGAGCCGCGCCAAGCCGCAGCCAAACCCATGGGCAGTTTTCAGGCGCGCTTCGTCCCTTTGGAAGCAGAGAATGCGCCTCACTGGATTGCCAAGGTTGAGATTTACACGCGCCGCTTTTGCGCCGATAGCATGCGAACAAAGGGCATTTTTGATCGCAAGCAAATCCAGTACAATGAGTACCTGATCGACAGCGACATCGTTAACAGTTCAGCCATGAGCCAGCGCACCAACAGGCAGGAAACAACGCCTCAGGTGTTCATCAATGGCAGCCACATTGGTGGTTTGCGTCAGGTGATGGAGCTCGATCGATCCGGCGAGCTCGATTATATTCTTGGTCTCAAAGCGTGATGGTCCCCATGGGCGCGGGTGGTGATCAGCTGTTCATCATCGACCCGCTTCAGCATCTCAATCCCGGTCGCGATTCCAGCGTCGCTTTGATGCAGGCTGCCCAACGGGCTGGTGAACAGGTTTGGGTCTGTGGTATCGCTGATCTCACCGCTATCGCCGATCCCCACGTCGCCACGTCCAGCCGCGCGGCATCAGCCGGCCACACCGCCGCGGCCGTGGCCACGCCTGTGCGTTTCGAGCCCATGGAGCCCAATCAGGACGGTTGGGAGGTCCCCAACCCCTGGTTCCACGTCGGCGCTGCGGAACAACGCTGTCTCGATCGCTTCCGCTGCGTGTGGATGCGCAAGGACCCACCCGTGGATGAGGCCTATCTCTACGCCACACACCTGCTGGATCTGGCGGTTGCCCGCGGCGTGAGGGTGCTGAACCGCCCCGCGGCCCTGCGAGGCTGGAACGAGAAGCTCGGTGCCCTGCGCTTCAGCCACCTGATGGCGCCGACTCTCGTGAGCTCTAGGGTCGCCCAGCTGGCCAGGTTCACGGCCGAGCAGGGCGAGGTGGTGATCAAGCCTCTGGGGGGCCGGGCTGGACAGGGGGTGGTGTTTGCCGCCGCTGGCACGCCCGGTCTGGAGGCGCTGTTGGAACTCGTCACCGCCCGGGAGCAGTTGCCCGTGATGGCCCAGACCTTTCTGCCGGGCGTGAAACAGGGTGATAAGCGCATCTTGCTGGTGGATGGAGAACCCCTCGGTGCTGTTAACCGGGTGCCACGTGGTGGTGAGTTCCGCAGCAATCTGGCCCTCGGTGGTTCACCCGAAGCCGCCGATCTGAGTGCTGCTGAACGACGCATCTGCGCCGAACTGGCTCCTGCTTTGCGTCAAGAGGGGCTGTTCTTCGTCGGTATCGATGTGATCGATGGACGCCTCAGCGAGATCAATGTCACCAGCCCCACCGGGGTGCGGGAGGTGGAGCGGCTAGCTGGGATCCCCCTGGCAGACATCACCCTGGAGCGTCTGCTCCATCCTGGTGATGCCGCTGGCGCTCGGGAAACACCAGCCACGCTTGACCCGCATAGCTGACACCGGCGAAGCTCAGCACCGCCAGCCCCTGGGCTGCTACCGCTGGTACAACCAGCAGGCTTAGTTTGAGCACCACTAGGTTGAAGGCATAACTGACCAGCAGAACGACCAAGTAGGCCCGGGCGCTGCGGGAGCTGGGGGCTTGCCCAAATGTGAGACGGCTGTGCGTGAGATAGCTAAAGCCGGCGCTGATCCCATAGCCCAGCAGGTTGCTCAAGACCGGGTTGTGGCTGATGGCCTGCAACGCCAGGATGCAGCCATAGCCCACCAAGGTGTTGAGCAGGCCCACCAGCATGAAGCGATGCAGCCGAGCCCGCCTCAGGATCCGCAGCAGCTGGCGCATCGCCCTCACCGCCCCACCTGATCCTGATCCGCCAGGGCCCGCCGTTCGGCCTCCAGCACGTTGGCGATCCCCAGGGGCAATGGGGTGGTCAGCAATCCCCGGAACTCCGGGAAAACGCGGGATCGGTACCGAACGCAGCGACCGTAGAGATGGGCCGGGCCGCTGATGCTGGTCACGACCAGGGGCTGGCGGCGGGCCAGTCGGCGAAAGATGCCCAGCAGTTCGGAGACGGCTGTGGGCTGCTCGCTGGCCACAAGGCGGGTCAGGCAGCCGCAAGGATCACCTCGCCTGGCCTGGCCCCAGGCCTGGTCGGCGCCGGCCAGGATCATGGCCGCGGCATCCTGCACCGCGATGTAATCCCGCATGGTGTCGAGCGGAACGAAGATCCGCACGGGCTGGCGCCGCAGCAGTCGGCGGGCGATGGTCTGAATCAAGCCTGGACGGTGACCCCTCGCCCGACCGACGCCGTACACGGTGGAGATCCGGGCGATGAAGGCCCCATCGGCATGGCCGTCGGCCACCAGCTGGCGCGTCAGCCGCTCCTGCTCCAGCTTCCAGGCGCCGTATGGGTTATTGGGCTGGGGAGGGGTGTCTTCATCGATCAGGCGGGCCGGGCTGCCGGCGTGGATGCCACCCGCTGAGCTGGCCAGCACCAGCAAGCCCCGATGTTGCCGCAGCTCGGCATCGCTGCGGATGGCCTCCAGCAGGTGATGGAAGCCTTGGCGGTCGGCCTCCAACTCCTCGGCGGAACTGGCCATCGCGGCGCGGCCCGCGGTCCAGTGGATCTCCCACGGCTGGCCTGGCTCCAGCTGGTCGCGAAAGCGGCTCAGGGATTGGAGCACTTGGCTGGTCAGCAGCTTGGGTTGATCCCAAGCCCAGGAGGCCGCTGGAGCAAAGCGAGCCCGGCCCCGCAGGCGCTGCCGTTCCGCCAGGGCGCTGCCGAGGAGCCCACCGGCCCCGATGATCCAGGTGAGCGGTGGCTTCTCGCCATGCCCGCAGCGGCCGCGGAGCGCGGGGGAGGCCTGCGGTGAACCGACGGGATCAACCATCGCCTCGGCCGCGGGGCGGGCGGGTTGGATGGCTGGAAACCACGTAGAGCGGCCGCCCCATGATGATTCCCATCGTCATGGCGAGATATTCGGCGATGATCCCCAGCGAGATAAGAATGCAGCCCGAGAAGAAGGCCACAATCAGCAGTAGAGATGTCCAGCCTTGCACCGGTACGCTGCCGCTAAGTTTCTGGGCGAGCGCGTAGCCCGTGAGCCCCAGGGAGAGCAACACCGAACCCAGGCCGATGTAGGTGATCAGGCGCAGGGGTTTGGTGCCGGTGGTGAGCACGAGATGCCAGAAATGGCGCAGTAACCCCAGCCAGGAATAACTGGAGCTGCGTCCTCGCTCCTGGCGCAGCCGCACCGGGCAATGGCCGATTCGGCCGGCGATCCAGTAAAGCCCCACATCCAGATACACCCCTTGGCCGCAATAGGCCGCCAGGGTTCTCGCCACCTCCCCTTCCACCAGCCGGAAACTGTTGAAGCGCCCTAGGCGGCTATTGCCGAGCAACAGGCCGGTGATGCGTTTGGCCAGGCGGCTCATGAGGTTGCGCAGGGGCCCGTGGGGGGGGGGATTGAGCGGCTCGGCATATACGAGCTGCAACCCCTCGCCCAGCGCCGTATCCACCATGCCGCCCAGGCTGGCGGGATCCTGCTGGCCGTCTTCATCCAGGGTGGCCACCCAGTCGCCGCAGGCTGCGGCCATGCCGGCGAGGGTGGCGGCGTGCTGGCCAAAGTTGCGGCTCAACCAGATGGCCCGCACGAACGGGAATCTCTGCTGCAACTGTTCCAGCACCAGGTCCGAACGATCCGGCCCGCAGTCGTGCACCAGCAACACCTCCTCTACCCGGTAGAGGAGCCCCGCGGGTGTGGCTTGCGGCTCAGCGTGCAGCGGTTCAAGTTCCTCGACCAGGGCGGCGATCGACCGTTCTCCTCGGTAGACCGGCACCACCACACTGAGGTGCTGGCAGGCGTGCATGCGGCGTGCCCCGGGATCTGTCCTTATCCGCTCGACCTTATCGGCAGGCTGCCGCGACGGTTGGGGTCAGTGCCATGAGCTGCTGGCGCAGCACCCCCAGCTTCAACTCCACCTCCCGCAGCTCCCGCTCTGGCTGGGAGCCTCGCACCAGGCCAGCGCCTGCGGTGAGCTCCAACCGCCGTCCACGCAGCACGCCGCTGCGAATCGCCACCCGCAGGTCGGTGTCGCCGGCGCTGTCGATCCAGCCGATCGGGGCGGCGTAGTGGCCGCGTTCGAAGGGCTCCAGGCTGCGCAGCCAGGCCATCGCTTCCCGCCGCGGCAGGCCCGCCACAGCGGGTGTGGGATGCAGCGCCTCGGCCAGCCGCAGGGGCTGCTGGCCGTTCAAGGCCGCTGTGATCGGCGTGTGCAGGTGCACCAGGGAGCCGTGCCGCGCCAGCCGCGGCTGGCGTGGGCGCCGAGGACATAGCCCGGAGCGGCGCAACACCGCCTGGATGGTCTCCACCACCAGGGCGTGCTCGTGGCGGTCTTTCTCGGACAGCAGCAACTCAGCGGCGGGGGCCATCCAAGGCGCCGTGCCGGCAAGGGCATCGCTGCGCAACTGCCCCTGCCGCACCGTCAGCAGCCGTTCGGGCGAGGCCCCCAGCAGCGCCTCCCGGCCGGATTGCTGCCACAGGAAGCGGCAGCTGCCGGGTTGGCTGCGGCGCAGATGGTCGAGCAGCAGCAGCGGATCCAGAGCACCGTCGAGCACCAGCGTCTGCCTCACCGCCAGCACCAGCTTTTGCAGGCTGTGGTCGTTCACCAGCGCCAGGGCCTGCTCCAGGGCGGCGCGGTAGTCGCCTTGCCAGAGGGACCGCTCGGTGATGCCAATGGCGGCGCCGGGGGAGGGCTCCGGGTCGCGGGACAGGCGCTCCAGCTGCCGCGCGGTTTCCCACAGCTCCTCCGCCACCCGCCGCGGCGTGATGTCGCCGCCAAGGCCGCGCTGCAGCCGAAGCCAGCAGTGGGGCCCCTGGCGGCTGAGCTGCCAGCGCGGCAGCACGGCCTGCACCCCTGCGGGGCCGGACCCGGCTTCCAGGGGGTTGTCGAAGAAGGAGAAGGCCAGCAGCACCCGCGGCCGGGCCAGCGGCGGAGCGTCCGCCGGGGCCTCGGCCAGACGGCGCAGGCTGAGACTGCTGAAGCGTTGGGCCAGTTCGAAGCGCCGCGGACCGCTCAGCTCCAAGCTGTTGCAGCGACCGCTGGCGGCTAGGCACAGACCGGGAGCCGAATCCCACAGCATGCGAAACCCACCGCCGAGGGCGCCCTCGCCGTCGCTCGCCGCCGGGCGGTCGGCAGGCAGATGGGGCAGCAGGGCGAGGGGATCCAGCGGGGCTAGCGGCACCGCCAGGCTCAGCACGCCATCCACCTCGCCGCGCCGCAGGCAGTCGGCCTCAAGGCGCCGGGAGGCCTGGTTGGCGGTGTCGAGCAGCCCGCTGAAGCTGGCGGTGGCGACGCTGGAAGGGGGCTGCACCGGTTTGCGGCCTCGGGACCTGCTGGGAAAGCTGCTCAAATGTATGGGCCTTCGCTGGTCTGGCGCCCGTTGCCGTGATCTCTGAACCCCAGGTCGTCGCAAGCCGTTACGCCGATCCCGCCCGCCGGGGGTTGTGGAAGGCCGCGATCAAGTGGCCCATGTATGCCGTCGCGGTGATGCCGGTGCTGCTGGCGGCTGGCTGGCGGACCGCCCAGGGCCTGCCGGTGCGGCTGGAGCAGTTGGTGGCCTTCCTGCTGGCGGCGGTGCTGCTGCTGGCCTGGGAGAACCTGGCCAATGATGTGTTCGATGCCGAGACGGGCGTCGATGCGGTGGGTAAGCCCCACTCGCTGGTGAATCTCACCGGCCGCCGCGATCGGGTGGCGCTGCTCGCCCACGGGGCCCTGCTGCTGGGTTTGGCCTTGATGGCGCTCGTGGCCTGGCGCAGCAGCGGCCTGGTGCTGGCGCTGGTGCTGGCCTGCTGTGGCCTTGGCTATCTGTACCAGGGACCCCCGTTCCGTCTTGGCTATGTGGGCCTGGGGGAACCGCTCTGCTGGCTGGCCTTCGGCCCCTGCGCCACGGCGGCGGCCCTGCTGGCCCTGGCTCCGGCGGCCGAGGCGGCGGCGGGCATCCCCTGGCGGGGAGCGCTGATCCTGGGCAGCGGCCCGGCCCTGGCCACCACGCTGGTGCTGTTCTGCTCGCACTTTCACCAGGTGGCGGAGGATGCGGCCCACGGCAAGCGTTCGCCGGTGGTGCGGCTCGGTACCGCCCGGGCGGCAGCGCTGGTGCCATGGTTCGTGGCCGGTTCGCTGGCGTTGCAGTCGGCTCCGGTGGTTCTGGGCCAGTGGCCCTTCACGGCGCTGTTGGCGGCCCTCGGACTGGCGCCCGCTCGGCGCTTGATCGCTCTCTTGCGCGACCATCACGACGCGCCGGAGCGGATCGTGGGCAGCAAATTCCTGGCTCTGCGCTTCCAGGCCTTGAGCGGCCTGGGGCTGGCGGCAGGCCTGGCGGTCGCCCCGTGGCTGGTGGATCTGGGCCTGCCCTTGCGTTGGTGAGCGGCTCGCCGGGCAACATCGACGCCGGGCTACCCCAGGCGCCAGCGGCCGCATGGGCCACTGGCGTTGGCGATCGCCTGGGGCTGGATTGGCAGCCTTATCACTTCCGTCTGCCCCGAGCCCTGGTCACGGCCCATGGGGCCCTGAACGAGCGCCGCGGTTGGTTGTTGCGGCTGCGGGGCCCCGAAGGCTTGGGCTGGGGCGAGGCGGTGGCCTGGCCGGGGCAGGAGGCCAAGTTGGCGGCCGCCCTGGCCCCGCTGGGAGGAGTCTGGCGGCGCCGCCAGCTGGAGGGACTGTTGCCCTCCCTGCCCGCGCCGCTGGCCTTTGCCCTCGGCGCGGCCTTGGCGGAAATGGCGGGCGAACCCATCGCCGGCGACGGCGGCTGGTTGGAGGCGCCCGCCTCCGCCTGGCTGCTGCCGGCGGGTGAAGCGGCCCTGCCGGCCCTGGCGGCGTGCCTGGAGCGATCGTCGCGCAGCGGCGAGCCCACGGCCCAGAGTGCCGCGCCGGATGGGCGGCTTCCGGCCGTTGCCCTGATGGCGCGGAACATCGGTGGGGTCGAGCCGGGGGCCGCCGCCGCGGCGGCCCCGGTGCCGTGCACCTTCAAATGGAAGGTGGCCGCGGGCGATGATGTTCAAGAGCGCGACACCCTGGAGCGTCTGTTGGCGTTGTTGCCGCACACGGCCCGGCTGCGGCTTGATGCCAATGGCGGCTGGGACCGCCCCACCGCCAACGCCTGGGCGCGGCGCTTGGCGGCGGAGCCCCGCCTGGAGTGGCTGGAGCAGCCCCTGGATCCGTCGGATCGCGATGGGCTGCTGGCGCTGGCCCAGCGGCTGCCCGTCGCCCTGGATGAATCGCTGCGCCACGTGCTCCCACCGCCCCACCCCTGGCCGGGCTGGCAGGTGCGGCGACCGCTGCTGGAGGGGGATCCGCGGCCGTTGCTGGCGGCCCTGCGTCAGGGCCAGCCGCGGCTGATGGTCAGCACGGCTCTGGAGACGGGCATCGGCCGCCGCTGGCTGGCGCATCTGGCGGCCCTGCAGAGCCGCGGCCCCACCCCCGCGGCGCCCGGCCTGGCCCCGGGCTGGCGACCGAGGGGGGCGCTGTTTGCGGCCGACCCCCAGCGGCTGTGGCGGGCGGCGGGCGGACCATGACCATGACCCTGGCCCTGGCCCACAGCCTGGATGATCCCCAGGCCCTGCTGATGGAGCTGCACCACCACTGGCGGGATGGTGCGCTGGTCGGGCTGGCGTTGGCGACGGAGCGAGAGGCGCTGTGCCAGGCGGTGCTGGCGGCGGGGCCCGCCGGCTCCGCGGCGAGCTCCGGGGCCGGAGGGCCTGGGCTGTTCGCCGCCGCCTCCGACGCCATCGGGGAGGCGCTGGCGGCCTGGGGGCCAGCCGTGGTGCTGGGCAGCGGCGGTAGCAGCGGCGGCCGGCGATGGTGCCTGCAGCCGCTCCGCCATCTGGAGGCTTCGGTGGCGGCCACGGCCTCCTGGCTGGCGGCTCAGGCGATCGATCCCGAGGCCTGCCTGCACCTGGTGGGGTTGCCGTTGCATCACGTCAGCGGCCTGCTGCCGCTGATCCGCTGCCAGTGCTGGGGGGCGGAGTTGCGTTGGCTGCCGCCAGACCTGTTGCGCCGTCCGCAGCTGCTGAGCGAGGCCTGTGCGTTGCCAACGGGCCGGCCGGTGCTGCTGTCGCTGGTTCCCACCCAGCTGCGGCGGCTGCTCGACTGCCCAGAGGCCGTGGCCTGGCTGGCGGGCTGCAGCGTGATCTGGGTGGGGGGCTCGGCTCTACCCGAGGACCTGGCGCGTCGGGCCCGCCAGGCCGGCCTGCCGCTCTCGCCTTGCTATGGCGCCAGCGAGACCGCGGCGATGGTCTGCGCCCTGACGCCCCAGCGGTTCCTGGCGGGGGAGGCGGGATGCGGTCCGCCATTGGCGGATGTGGAGCTGCGCCTGGAGGGCGAGAGCGGCGCCATCGCGCTGCGCACGGCGCGGCTCAGCCCAGGCTGGTGGCAAGCGGGCCGGCTGCGGCCGTTCACCACCGCGGACGGCGGGTGGCGCAGGGGCGATGCCGGCGGCTGGAGCGGACAGGCGGGTGGGCCCAACGCCAGCTTGGTGGTGCGGGGCCGGCTCGATGGGGCGATCCACAGCGGCGGCGAGACGGTCTTCCCCGAGCAGGTGCGCCATCGGCTGCTGGATCGGATTGCGGCCGCCGGCTTGCCGGTGGCGGAGTTGTTGCTTCTGCCGGAGGAGGATCGGCGCTGGGGGCAGCGGCTGGTGGCGCTGGTCCGTCTTGAGGGCGGAGCTGGCGACATGGCGGCCATGGACAGGGGCCCCGGCCCGCGGACACGCTCCAGCGAGGCCGAGGACCCGGCCCCTGGCCTGAGCCGTGGCGATCGCGAGGCCGCGGGTTACGACGCTGGCTCTGGCGACACAACAGGCGACCGGCTTGCCCCAGGGGTTGGAACCGGCCCGGAATCCGGGCTGATGCCGGCACCGCCCCGGCTGGAGACGCTGGTGTGGGTGGCCCGCCAGCTGCCTCCAGCGGAGCGACCGTGTCGCTGGCTGCTCTGCCCTGAGCTGGAGCCGACAGCTGCGGGCAAATGGGACCTGGGGCGCTGGCGCGCCTGGCTGGCGCGGCAGTCTCCACAACCGCCGCCGCCACCGCCGCCGCCGGAATGACTGTGGGTGGCTCTGCAGGTCAGGACTCAGAGGGGCCGCACCCCCTGCCCGAGGCCGGCGGCCTCCAGCCAGCGCTGGATCGGCTCTGGTAGCGGGCAGCGCCGGCGGCTGAGCCGCTCGATCGCCAGGTGGCGGGTGAGGGCGGTGGCGGCGGTGTGGTCGCTGTGCTCGAACCGGAACCGAATCAGGAAGCCGCCGGGATCGAGCCGCTCGGGGTTCAGCTGGATGGTGAGGTGATCGCCACACACCAACGGCGCCCGGTAATCGGCGCTGCAGTGCACGATCGGCAGGGCTACCACTGGAGCCGGGTCGCCGCAGGGAAAGATGGCGGACAAATCGAGGCCGTAGCGCTCCAGGCTCTCCTCATAGGCCTCATGGCACCAGCGCAGCAGCTGGTGAAAGTGCATCACGCCGGCGGCGTCGGTGTCGCCGAACCGCACCGTGCGGCGCAGCGCGGTGAAGGAGGTGGGATCCATGGGGCGAACGTGATGAGGGGCCCGCCGCCATGTTGCGCCTGGCCCCGCGTCCATGGCGCCCTGAGGCTGCGGGCGCCGGCCCGGGGGGGGATGCCCAATCGAGAGGGAAGGGGGCATGGGGCTCCCGGGGAGCATCCAGCCGGCCGCATCTGCCCCGCAAGCCCCTCGCCTCACCCAAGGGGGGCGGCGGCAAGGGTTGGGTCAGCCCAACCCTTGCCGAGATGGCCGAACCCCCTAATTTGTAGGGGATTGATGCATGTTCATTTCGTCGGAGTTTTGCCATGACCGCCCCGTTTGCCTATGAACAACCCACGCTGCAGAGTGCATGGGATGGCGTGCGTCGCCATCTGCTCACGGTGGTGGTGATCTATGGGATCAGCGCTGTCTTGAATCTGCTGGGCTATGGCCTGGCCAATCTCTTCGTCGGCGGCGGGCTGGAGAGTGCCCCAGGCAGCGGCCAGCTTCCCCTGGCGGATTGGAACGATGGCTTGAGGGTGCTGCTGCACCAGCTCCTGCAGCTGCCGTTCATGCTGGCGGCCAGCCTGGTGAGTGTGCTGCTCACGGCGGTGCCGGCGCTTTACTACGAAACCGGCAAGCCGATCAGCCCCGGCAAGTCGCTGCAGTTGCTACTCCAACGGCCTCTGCGCTACCTTCTCGCCGGCATCCTGGCGACTCTGGTGATCGCGGTTGGCCTGCTGCTCTGCCTGTTGCCTGGCCTGGCGGCAATGCTGGTGCTTCCCGTCTATATCAATCGAATTTTCGTCACGGATCAGCCCATTGTTGAAGCCTTCATGAACTCCTTCCAGGCCGTCTATGGCCACGCTAAGGGGTGGAGATTTCTGCTGATCGAGCTGATCGCTGGGCTGCTGGTCTTTGTGCTGGTGGTGGGCTCGTTGTTTGGTCTTGCGTTGTTTGTGGCCGTTGCTGTCAGCATCGTGCAAAGCCAGAATCTCGCCCTGCTCGTCGGCTTCAGCCTTTTGGGTCTTGGGGTGATTGGAGCTTGCCTCGCCCTATGGCTGATCCTGCCGCAGATGGCCGTCTTCTATGTGCAGAACTCCGCCTACCGCCTGGGGATTTTGCGCTGACCGCCCCGGTGCGCGGCCCCTGCTCAGCCGCGAGGAAAGGCTGGCAGCCCCAGGGCATAGAGGCTGATCACACGCAACAGCCAGTAGAGCCCAATGGCTGTCGCCGCCCAGGCCAGCGCTCGCCCCCGTAGGGGAAAGGGTGGCAGACGCCGCCGCTGGATCGCCAACCCCGACCAGCCCAGCAGCAGCAGGGCCAGGGGGATCCCGAAGGCATGGAGCTGCAGCGAATCGCTGAGCCTGCCATTGAGGGCCGCGGCGATGGCCCGGGTGAGAAAGCAGGTGGGGCAGGGGATGCCTGTCAGGGCCCGCAGGGGGCAGGGGATGCCCGGCAGAACGGGATGGGCTCCCTTGGCGGCGAGGTAAACGGTGAGGGAGCCGGGGAGCAAAAAGCCGAACCGCCCCAGGTCCCACGGCAGCGATGGGCCGCCGCGTCGTCCGCCCCGTCTGCTGGGGGTCCGCTGCGACCGAGCGCCGAGCAGTCGCCCCTGTGGGTCTGCGTTGCGCATTCGGAACAGGGAAGCTAAGTGAAACGTGGGCGCCGGCTCATTCAAACTGCAGCCGATTGGTCTCCCTCGGGATCGATCCTGAAGGGGCAAGAACGAACCGCGGTTTCCTAACGGGCTGGTTGCGAGCCTTGGGGTTGGGGGATGGAGCTGGGCGGATCAACGATCCACTGAGCCCATGATCACGTCGATGGAGCCAAGAATCGCCATGATGTCAGCAACTTTGTTGCCCTTGAGGATGTGGGGCAGAATCTGTAGGTTGTTGAAATCGGCTGCGCGAATCTTGAAACGCCAGGGGGTGACATCATCATTGCCCTGGATGAAGACACCGATTTCACCCTTGCCGGATTCCAGTCGGGTGTAGAGCTCGCCCGAGGGAATCTTGAAGGTGGGGGCCACCTTCTTGGCTACATATTGGTAATCGAAGCCATACCATTCGCTCTTCTTGCCTTCGGCCATGCGGCGGGCTTCCAGATTCTCGAACGGGCCGCCGGGGATTTGGGCACAGGCTTGGCGCAAGATCTTCAGTGACTGGCGCATTTCCTCGATGCGCACGCGATAGCGTGCATAGCAATCGCCTTCGCTTTGCCAGGCCACATCCCAGTCGAAATCGTCATAACATTCGTAATGATCAACCTTGCGCAGATCCCAGGCCACGCCGGAGGCGCGCAGCATCGGGCCCGACAGGCCCCAGTTGATCGCCTGCTCGCGACTGATCACACCCAAGCCCTCGATGCGCTTACGAAAGATGGGATTGTTGGTGATCAGCTTCTCGTATTCGTCGATCTTGGTCCCAAACCAGTCACAGAAGTCGAGGCACTTCTCGAGCCAGCCATAGGGCAGGTCGACGGCAACGCCGCCGATGCGGAAATAATTGTTGTTAATGAGGCGCTGACCGGTGGCGGCTTCCCAAAGGTCGTAGATCATCTCCCGTTCGCGGAAGATATAGAAGAACGGCGTCTGGGCGCCCACATCAGCGAGAAATGGGCCCAGCCACAGCAGATGGTTGGCGATCCGGTTGAGCTCCAGCATCAACACGCGGATGTAACTAGCCCGCTTCGGCACCTGGATATCGGCCAGCCGCTCAGGAGCATTCACCACGATGGCCTCATAGAACATGCCCGCCGCATAATCCATGCGGCTCACATAGGGCACGTACATCACACTGGTGCGGTTCTCAGCAATCTTTTCCATACCACGGTGGAGGTAGCCGATCACCGGCTCGCAGTCCACCACGTCCTCCCCGTCGAGGGTGACCACCAGCCTCAGCACCCCGTGCATTGAGGGGTGGTGGGGGCCGAAGTTGATCACCATCGGCTCGGTGCGCGTTTCCAGCTGGGTCATTCGGGGCGCCGTGGCCTTGGTGGCGCCGATTCTAAGAAGGATGGGGCGGGAAACTGGTTGGCGGCATCGGGGCGTCCTGGGCCTCACCCAGCGCTGGGCGAGGGGAGGGGCCGAGAGAAGCGAAGCCACCAACGGGCCGGGCAGACACGCCTCAGGCATCGCGATTCGTCGGCTGCGGCGGCCTGAGCGCCCTCTCGCTGCCCAGCCCTGTCGCTGGGCGTGGCCTGGCAGCCGCGCGCGCCTGCTCTTTCGGACACCCAAACGGCGCCGCCGCACCGACGTCTACCCATGCGTCTCACATCGCCAGACCTTGGTCGCCGCGATGGTCACCGCTCTGCTTGTGCGATTCAGTTATCCGTGAACAGGCCCTACGTAGGCAGGGCTGCCTCAAAGTCATCCCCGGCGGCCCGATCCCACGGCCTCGGCACCGCCAGGACTCACGTCAGGTCCTGCTGGATCATCCCGGAACGCAGCAGAACTTGAGCCTTGCGAGTTCACAACAGAAACTTTCAGGCAGCCCTGCCCACTTAGGCGGTCGCGCTGAAGGCGTCATCCTCCCCAAAGGTCTCCAGTCCGCTTCGCGTTCAGCCCTCAGCCCCCGGGGGTGGCGGGCCCGATTCAGTGCTGGGCGACAAGCTCCGGCAGCCCGGCGCCGCCGCGGGGTCAAGCTTCGCTGGCTGCCGCTGATTCGCGGGTGGCGACCCAGCGCCGCCGGGCTTGGAGCCACTGCCGCCAGGCTTGGCCCCCCGCTGCGGCATCCTCCACCGCACCCCGGCTCGCTTAGGACGGACCCCATGGATGGTTCCCCCGCCGCGCCGCCCGAGGGCGACTTTCAGCACTGTCCCGTGCTGGCGGCCGAGGTGCTGGCCGCCTTGGCCCACCTGCCCATCGCGCTGCCCGATGGCCAGCCGCCAACCCTGCTCGACTGCACCCTCGGTGGCGGCGGTCACGCGGGCCTGCTGCTGGCGGCCCATCCCAGCCTGCGGCTGATCGGCCTCGACCAGGACCCCACCGCCCGCGCCGCCGCCGCCACGGCCCTGGCCCGCTTCGCCCCGCGCGTCAGCATCGTGGCGAGCAACTTCGCGGAGTTCGTGCCGGAGCGACCGGTGCAGGGGGTGCTGGCCGACCTGGGGGTCAGCAGCCCGCAGCTGGATCGGCCGGAGCGGGGCTTCAGCGTCCGCCAAGCTGGCCCACTGGATATGCGCATGAACACCACCGCCGGCGAAACCGCCGCGCAGTTGATCGACCGGCTCGATGAGGCGGCGCTGGCCGATCTGATCTATGCCTTTGGCGAGGAGCGCCTGTCGCGGCGCATTGCCCGAAGGATCAAGCAGCAGGGGCCCTGGGGAGATCCGGCTCGCCCTGGCGACACCGCCGCCCTGGCCTTTCTTGTCTCCGGTTGCTACCCGCCCGCCGCCCGCCGGGGCCGCCTCCATCCCGCCACCCGCACCTTCCAGGCGTTGCGCATCGCCGTGAACCGCGAGTTGGAGGTGCTCGACCAGTTGTTGCGGCGGGCTCCCGATTGGCTCAGTCCCGCAGGGGTGTTGGCCGTGATCAGCTTCCACTCGCTCGAGGATCGGCGGGTCAAGCAGGCCTTCCTGAGCGATCCGCGTCTGGAGCGGATCAGCCGCCGGGCGATCAAGGCCTCCGAGCGCGAACAGGAGGCCAACCCCCGCAGCCGCTCGGCCCGCCTGCGCCTTGCCCGTCGCCTGTCCGTCGAGCCCTCCAAGGCTTGAGGCGTCATCCGTTGCGCTCGCCCTCCGCTTGGCGGCGTGGGGCAGTCCCTGAGCCAGACAGCAGACTGAGGCGCTGACCTGATCGACCGCCGGCCCACGATGCAGCTGCACACCGCTGACGTGATCTGGTGGGTGGCGCTGCTGATCCAGCTGCTGGCAATCCCGGGCACCCTGTTGCCGGTGCTGCCTGGCCTCACCTTGTTGCCGTTGGGGGCTGCCGTTTGGTGTTTCGCGGTGGGTTGGCAGGCCGGCTGGCCGCCGCTGGCCCTGGCCACCTTGTTGCTGGTGCTGGGGTGGGGGGCTGAGGCGCTCGGGCTGCTGCTCGGCGCCGCCAGGCTTCAGGCCAGTCGTTGGGCTTACCTCGGCGCTGGCGTTGGTCTGCTGGTGGGGCTACTCGGCCTGCTGCCCGCCCTGCCCATCGGCGGACCGCTGCTGGGAGCCTTGCTGGGGCCCTTGCTGGGCGCCAGTGCCGGCGAGTTCGGTGCTCAGCTGACGAGGGCTGGCGACGGTCCGCTGCCGCGGCGCCTGGCCCGCTCGCTGCAGGTGGGCTTGGCGGTGGTGGTTGGCATGTTGGTGAGCCGCCTGGCCCAGGGTCTGCTCAGCTTGCTCGGTGTGCTGGGCTTCGTGGTGCTTACCACCAGCTCCGCCTTCAGTCGGCTGGGTTGAGCCGCTCCGGAGCTTCCTCCGCCTGCCGCTGGAGCGCCTGGCGGTAGGCCGCGGTGGTGATGCAGCTCACCAACGGCCAGGCCAGGATCCAAGCGATGCCCAGGGTGATGAAGGCCAGCAGGCCGCCCAGCACCAGCAGCAGTCCCTTGATCAGCAGCAACAGCAGCAACAGCAGCCACTGGTGATCCACCAGGCGCCGCCCCCTTTGCAGGTTGGCGATTCCGGTGCGGCCCTCCAGCAGGGCGATCTGGGCCAGGAACTGTTGATTCACGCACAGGTAGGTGAGCAGCAGGCCGAAGACCCCTATCGCTGCCAAGCCCATGGCGCCGATCAGCACGCTGGCGATCAGCAGCAGCTCCTGCTGATGGGGGCCTCCCCATGCTGGCCCCGCCAGCAGTAGCGCGGCGAACACCAACGCCGCCAGGAGCACCAGCAGCGGGATCAGCAGCAGCACCGCCAGCACGGCCCAGGCGCTGACCAGTCGGGCCAAGCCTCGCCCGTCCCAACGCAGCAGGCTCATCAAGCTGGGACGCTGGCCCTCAAGAGCCGCCCAGGCTCCCCGCACCATGCCCTGGCTGCCCCAGAGGCTCACCGCCAGACTGAGGTTGACGCCCAACAGGAACAGCAGGCCGTCCACGGGCTGGAGAGAGGTGCCGGGTTCGACCAACAGCCGCTCTTGCAGCGGCAGCAGCAAGACCTGCAGCCCTGTCAGTAG
>JBKCTK010000040.1:0-6300 GCA_046319055.1 Synechococcaceae cyanobacterium | reverse complement strand
GTGCACGGGCGCTCTCGCTGGCCCCCCGGCGGAGGCCACGCCTGATCCCTCCCCAGTCTCAAGCCGTAGCAACCAGCCCGACCCCTGGCGCTCCAGGCTCCGCACCACCCCTGGCTGCCTATCGATGCCGCTCCGGCGTGCCACGGCCGGAAGAGCCTCCGCCAGGCTCGGGATCGACAGGCGGGAGCAAGGCACCGCCCAGCTGGCCAGCCCCTGCCAGTTGGGCGGCAGCTGCTTCAGCGGCGCCGGCCAGCCGTGCAGCACCACCCGGGCGGGCGTCCAGCCCAGGGGGCCGTGGCGCTGTTCCAGCCGCCGCCAGTCTTGGGCGGCGGCCCGGCCCAGCAGGCCCCCGTAGCTGAGGGCCGTGGCGGATGGCTCAAAGGTGCCCCACAGGGTCACGGCCGCACCGCGCCGCGCCAGGGCCAAGGCCACGAGCCAGCCCGCCAGGCCAGCACCGATCACGCTGATCCGCGCCGGCTGTGCGCCTGCCGGGGCGGGGGACCCTCCGGCCGTGGGCTCCGCGCTGGGAGCGGGCGCGCCTGGCGGAAGTTTGGGGAGCGGCGGGGCTGGCTGGAACAAAGGGGAGGCTGGGAGCGGGCGGCGACAGCTCCAGCGCAATTCTGAATCCCGGCCTCAGGCCGTCCGGCGCTGGCTGCCGCTGCACGCTCACTGGGTGCGGGCTTGGGTTGTGGGTCTGATGGGGGCATTGCTGCGGCAGGTGGCCGCGAGGGCTGGCGCTCCCCATTGGAGCGGCAGACCCTCCAAGGAGAGTGGCTAAGCCGGGGCGGTAGCCCTGGAGGGGGCCCTCAAGCAGAGGGGTGCTGACGTGGTGCCATCCGGGGCTCCCTTGATCGACCGGCCCCCACAGATGGATGGATCGACACGGCGAACGGTTACCGCTCGCACAGCCGCAGCATCAACGCGGCCCGACCGATGGAGCACTCCCTGGCCTCGGGCCTGCCGGGTGAGATCAAATCAGCAGGTTGAACGAGGTGATCACCCGCTCGAACAGCTCCTTCACCCGGGGCCAGCGCACCGCGTTGGTGCTGGCCGCGAAGGTGTAAAGCCGGCCGCGATCCACCACCGCGGTGGCGAGTTCATGACGTTCGCGATCGCTCAGCCGCACGCTGTACTCCAGGTCGTAATAGGTGCGGCCACCCTGTTCCCGCTCGTGGGCCTCGACCAGTTCGGCATCGCGGCCGCTGCCCGCCGGGGCGATCACGCTGCGACGCAGCTTCTCTCCCACCGCCACAGCGCTGCCGAGGGCTTCGAGGTCGCTGTCGGCGCTGACCTCCGAGATCACCAGGCTGAGGGTTTCATCGCTGTTGATCAGGTCGTGGAACACCACCTTCGGACCGCCGCTCACCTGCACCCGCGTCCAGCCGGTGGGGTAGAGGAAGGCGTAGCGCCCATCGGGGCTTTGGTAGGAGTTCAGGCCGGCGGCGGCGGCGCTGCAGCCCAGCAACGCCACCCCGAGCAGCAGGGCGCTGCAGACCGGCAGGAAGCGTCGCAGGAGGCGGCGGAAGGCCATAGCGGGCGGCGGCGGCGGTGTTGGGGAATTGTCCCCCGCGGCCGGACGCCGCGGTCCAGCGACGGATGGCCTGCGGAATGGATCCAGCCCTGGGAGGCCGCGGCGAGGCCATGGCCTCCGCCTTGGGCGGGCACTGGACCCGGTGAGCTCACGACAGGCCTGTGCCGTGCGGGGCGGAACCGTCGCCGGTAGGGCTGCCTAAAGTCGCCGCCAATCGACTTGAGGCGTCTGAGCGGCTTCACCCGACCCCTGGCTCGCCTGATCGATCAGTTCGAGCGACTGCCGGGCATCGGGCCGCGCACGGCCCAGCGGCTGGCTTTGCATCTGTTGCGCCAGCCGGAGGAGCAGATCCGCGCCTTCGCCGACGCGCTGCTGGCGGCCCGCAGCCAGGTGGGCCAGTGCCGCCGTTGCTTCCATCTCTCGGCCGAGGAGCTGTGCGACATCTGCCGCAATGAGACCCGCCACAACGGCCAGATCTGCGTGGTGGCCGATTCCCGCGACCTGTTGGCGATGGAGCGCTCGCGCGAGTTCCGCGGGGCTTACCACGTGCTGGGCGGGCTGATCTCGCCGATGGATGGCGTCGGCCCCGAGCTGTTGCAGATCCAGCCGCTCGTGCAACGGGTGGATCGGGAGGCGACCCAGGAGGTGATCCTGGCCCTTACGCCCAGCGTGGAGGGCGACACCACCAGCCTTTATCTGGCCCGCTTGTTACGGCCGTTCACCTGCGTCAGCCGCATCGCCTATGGCCTGCCGATGGGTAGCGAACTGGAATATGCCGACGCTGTGACCCTGGCGCGGGCCTTTGAGGGCCGCCGGCCGGTGGAGTGAGCCACGGGCGTCGCCTCGATCGCGTGTCTCGTCGCTGGGCGCCCGCTGCCGAGCCTTCGCCGCAGGTCATTCCCCAGGAAGCCCGGCGAGCTTCCCGCTGGGGGGGCGCTGCCTGTTCGCAGCAGCTCACCTTCCCTGGCGTGCTGCCTTGGTTCGCAGCAGGCGCTTGTGGCGTCACGAGCTCCCGTCAACGCCCGAGGTCTCCATTCCCGCCTGGGGCATGACAGGGTGGGCGGCAGTTCATTCGCCGTGGTCGACCGATGCGCCCCCTGACCACGCGGTACAGCGCCATCGCGCCGGCGGAGCGGTTGCCCGCGTGGTTGCGGCGGCCGGTGGGAGATGCCTCCCAGTTGGAGCGGGTGCAGGCGCAGGTGAAGGGCCAGCGGTTGCACACCATCTGCGAGGAGGGGCGCTGCCCCAACCGGGCGGAGTGCTACGCCGCTGGCACGGCGACGTTTTTGTTGGGGGGGTCGATCTGCACCCGCAGCTGCGCCTTCTGCCAGGTGGAGAAGGGGCAGGCTCCCCAGCCGGTTGATGGGGCCGAGCCGCAGCGGGTGGCCCAGGCCGTGGCGGCCCTGGGGCTGCGCTATGTGGTGCTCACCGCCGTCGCCCGGGATGACCTGGAGGATCACGGCGCCAACCTGTTCACCAGCACCATGGCGGCGATCCGGGAGCGGGATCCGGCCGTGGCGATCGAGGTGCTGACCCCCGACTTCTGGGGGGGGCAGCGGGATGCCGAAGCCGGCCTGGCGGCCCAGCGGCACCGGCTCGCCACGGTGCTGGCGGCGGAGCCGGTGTGCTTCAACCACAACCTGGAGACGGTGGAGCGGCTCCAGGGCGAGGTGCGGCGGGGCGCCACCTATCGGCGCTCCTTGGGGCTGCTGGCGGCGGCGCGCGCGTTGGCTCCCCGCATCCCGACCAAGAGCGGGCTGATGCTGGGGTTAGGCGAGAGCTTCACCGAGGTGGTGAGCACGCTGCGGGATCTGCGCGAGGTGGACTGTCAGCGGATCACCCTGGGCCAGTACCTGCGGCCTTCCCTCGCCCACATCCCGGTGGATCGCTACTGGCGGCCCGAGGAGTTCGAGCAGCTTGGCCAGATCGCCCGGGAGTTGGGATTCGCTGAGGTGCGCAGTGGTCCCCTGGTGCGCAGCAGCTACCACGCGGCGGAGGGCTGATCCAACCCTGATTAGACAAAGCCGCGCAGATGGTCGAGGTTGAGGTTCTTTTCGGCGAACACCTTGCCCACCCGCTGCAGTTCTGGAATTGTTGACACATCATCCATGCGGGCCAGGGCCTCGGCGCTGACATCGTTCAGCCCCAATGCGTCGAGCCCCTGGCGGCTGGTGAGGGGGTCGTAGCGCACGTAGGCGAACTGTTTGGTGCCCGTCCAGTTGCTTTGCTCTGGGGGGGTGTCTGGCGTTTGAATCATGGCGCCGAACTCGCGATCGATCGGCCGCCCGAAGCGGCATTCCCCCAGGACCCGGCAGGCCATGTCCCAGCCATCGGTGGCGGCATTCATCAAGGCCCCCGGCACCGTCATGGCGCTGTTGAGCAGGGTCATGTCCTCCGTCTTGGCGTTGGCTTTGGTGCTGGGGGCGTTGCCGGTGCCGATCGAAACGACCAGCATTTGATCCACACCAGCTTGCCAGTTGATGCGATAGGGGCTGGCGGTGGCCATCTCAAAGGCAAGATAGGCTGGATTGTTGTAGGTGGTCATGCCGCCATCCACAAAGATGAATTGATACTCCTCATCGCTGCCGGCGCCCAGCGTGACCACTTCGGGCGGGAAGAACGTTGGCGCTGCCGTGCTAGCCCGAACCACCTGCCAGAGGGGTAGGCGCAGGTTGCAATCTTTGCGGTCAAGTTGATTATACTTGGCCCGGGGGTTGTTGCACACGGGCCAAGGTGAATCGGTGTTGTGGTTGCGCAGTACGAGCATCAACAAGCCCCGCAGCCTGGGATCCCCCAGCTCCACCGCCGCATCCTGGTCACTCGGCGGCGAATCGGAGCCATTGAGCTGTTGATTGAAGGCTTGCCGCAGCATCCTGGAGAGGGGCGCTGAATCATATTTCTCGTGGAATTGTTTGAACCACTTGGCATGTTCAAACATGGCGGTGCCTTGGTCTAAATAAAAACTTCGCACCTGCTCCATGCTCATGCCCGTCGCGAGACAGGTGGCGATGATTCCTCCGGTGCTGGTGCCGCAGATCAAGTCAAAAAAGTCTCCCAGCACCAGATCGGGCTTTTCAAGATGGCGACGCAGCTCCGCCTCCAGATAGGCAAGAATCTCAACGCTGATCAGGCCGCGGATGCCTCCGCCATCGCAGGCCAGGATCTTTTTCGGCCCTGGCTGTTGCATCCGTTCCAGGATTGGATTGGGCGTGGCAATGCTCATGGTGCGGGAGTGGCGGGAATGGTTTGGCGTGGGCGGATTCAAGTCTTGGCGGGGCTTGCTGCCGGCGGGGCTTGCCCCTGGTGGGCACCTCTGCGCAGCGCTGCCCCCAGTCTGCAAGGCATGGGCCTCAACGGCCACGGCCGTGGTTGTTGATGGAGGTGGCCCCCATGGGCCCCATGGATGGCAAGCCATCCATGGGTCTCAGCCTCTGAAGAGGCGATCCACTGTCGGGATGAACAGCTGGGATCAACGGCCACACCTGGGATGAAGGGTGGCTGCCAGCAGACGAGCGAAACACCGGCAGCCCCGGGTGGGTTGGGGCGCTCCTCGATCGCGAGCCGCCCGCCGGGCAGCCACGGTTCAGGTGGGGGTGAGGTCATGGGTATCGATCCGAATCACACGGCCGGTGCGCTCCTCCACCACCCGCACCATGTGGGCTGTGCCACCGCGCCCGTCGCCGCCTTCGCCATCCCAGAGGCAGAGGAAGCGCAGGCGCTCGATGCCATAGGCCAAGGCGGAATAGAGCAACCAGTCGTTGCAGCGTTCGTAGGGACTGCGGCTGCTCGGAGAGGGGCCGAGCTCCTCCGCCATGATCCGGATCGGCAGGCTGGGATCGAGCTGGTCGCGCATGGCGTAGTAACGCTGGCGCCAGCGATCGCCCTGGATGGAGGGCACGACGGACCGTTGGATGAACTCCGCTTCTTCAAAGGGCAGTAGCACCTGGCAGCGCACCCGGCGCCGTTGACAGGCCTCCAAGAACAGCAGATCACCGCCGGAGGCCGCTTGGCAGAGGGCCAGGTCGTCGGCTCCGGCCTCCAGCTCGGCCAAGGCGGCTTCGATCCGTTGGGTGGCCGCCGCCTCCAACGCGGGCGGGAAGCGGGGCTTCTCCCGTGAAGGGGCGTCCATCATGTGGCCGCTGAACAGGAGGACCAGGCGGGGCTGCCAGGTGGCTTGCTGCGGCGCCGACCGGGCGAGAGCCCGATCCAGGCTGGCGATCGCGGCCGCGACCACATCCGGCCGAAAGCCAAGATCCTGAAGCAGCAGCAGCTGGGCGCGGCAGGAGTTCAGGGCAAAGCGGTCGGTCTCCCGTAGGGAGATGGCCTTGCGATAAGCGGCCGTAGCCTCCGCTGCTGTTCCTTCCAGCACCGCCAGATCGCCAAGGGTGGCGAGGGCCCAGAAGGAGGGGTCGCCGTGGGCATCGGTGTTCGCCGATTCGGCGGCAAAGCGCACGGCGCCGGCGAGGGTCGCCAGCGTCGCTTCGTCGGCTGGAGCACCATCAAGGTGGCCTTCCAGGTGCATCAAGGTGAGGGCGTTGATGCCTGAGTAGTAGTGCGTCGGATCGGCACGAAAGCCCCTGAGGTAGTGGTCCTGGGCCTGGCGAAGGGTGTCGATGCTGTCGAGCGCTTCCTCCTGCTTGCGGGCTGGATCGAAGCCGTCCTGCCGCCAGTTGGCGACCCAGTCATCTTTGTGGACTCTGGCGGCCAGGGCCCAGGTCTCGGCGTCCTCGGCGTGGCTGGCCAGCAAGGTGTCGTAATGGGCCATGGCC
>JBKCTK010000039.1:0-14297 GCA_046319055.1 Synechococcaceae cyanobacterium | reverse complement strand
GCTGCCTGAAAGTTTCGCTGCTGAGCATGAAAGCCTGGGGTTCGGCTGCGTTCGGAGACGATTCAGCAGGGGCTGACGTGAGCCCTGGCGGCGCCGCACCCGTGAGGCCAGGCCCCTGGAGAGGACTTTGAGGCAACCCTGCGGGCCCAACGATGGCGGGGACGCGGTCCGAGCGGCGGCACGACGCCGACCCGTGGGCGTGAGAGGCGCCGCAACACCGATCACGCCACCGGGGCGGCGTTGCCGGGCAGGGGCCTGATGCGTGGGCGCTTGGCTCAGTTGTATTCGCCGGGGATGTCGTTCTTGTGCACCGTCACCCGATCAAACTTCTGGCCCGACACCCGCAACAGCTCATCGCCCGAGAATTCAAAGCCGAGTTTCAGGGCGATCTGGGCCACATCATCAGCGGTGGCGGCGGCGAGCACCTGGTTGCGCAGGGTGGGGTCGTCCTGCATCCGCCGCAGGAAGGCCTTGAGTTGATCGAGGGACATGGGCAACGGCAGCGGGAGATGGGGCGCTCGGACTGGGGCGCTCGGTCTGGGGCGCTCAGACTGGGCGAGGCGCTGAAGTGAGCGGCTCGGAGCGCGGTGGAGCCGAACCACTCCAGCTTCGCTCCAAACCCATCCCCGGGGGCGGCAGCCAGCTCCAGACGGGTTGGCGCAAGCCACGCCACACCCGCCAATGGCGGCCGGGGGGCTGACAACCGGGCCAAATCGCGCTAGTACTGGCGTACCGAAGCACGAAGGCCATGGTCCCCGTCCCCCTGTCCCGCGTCACGCCCTCCCGCCAGGAGCCGGTGGAGGAATGGCCGTGGCTGGAGCAGCCGCCGTTGGCGACCAGCCGCAGCCAGGAGGTCTGCCTCACCTGCCATTTCTTTCGCCACCATCCGGCTCCCAACTGCATTCCCCTCTTGGCCTGCCATCTGCACCAAGGCCTGATCGCCCATGGGGAGCACCTCAACCACCGCTGCTCCAGCTGGACCGCCAATCACCAGCAGCGCCGCGGTTGGGCGCCGGAGGCATCGTGAACCCGGGCCACCGCCAACCACGCCCCCCCAACACACCGCGGGAGGGCTGGCTCAGCGATGGGAGGCGGGTGTTGCACTTCCGCCCCAGCCGTTGGAACCGTTGGAGCCAGCTGCTAGAGGTCACCAGCGGCGAGCTGCTGCCGGATCAGCCGGTGCCCTTGCTGAAGCGCCGCCTGGAGCTCGATCGCGACCAGGCGCTGCGGCTGTGGCAACGCAAGCGCCAACAGGGCTGGCAGGTCTGCGCACCCCAATGGAGCGTCCCGCCGGGACCCAAGGATTAGCTCTGATCCCGGTTTGCCACGGTCTTGAGGGCAAGCACCTCCACTTCTTTGGGCTCAGCCAGATCCAGCTGGGCTGCGGAAATCGACGCGGCTGTGGTCATGATGCGTGTTCGGCTTTGGGACCGCCACCAGGCAAAACGTAAGAACGGCAGGCTGCCCACGTGGCGCGCCATCGCCCAAAACAGCAGGTAGCCGGCCAAGAGACGGCGCAGGCTGCCGTAGCGCGATTCACACAGGGACTCCAGCACCTGGCTGGATTGGCCGGGAACTGGCCCTGCTGCGGCAACTTGGGCGCCGTTGGGAACGACGATAGCCCGCTGGAATGGACCGGCCAGGATCGATGGGTCGCTGCCGACAGCCACGATCTCTGGCCCGGTTCCCAGGTGGCGAATGCCATCGGATTGACGGCCCGCCAACATCACGGCCTTGGCTTGCGATCCTTGCAACAAGCCGCTGCGGCCATCCGGGATGCCGAGACACAGCAGAGTGCCCCGCACCACCCGATGGGCCTGGGTGTGCAGCAGCTGGTCAGCGGCATGGTCAGCCTGCACATCCACAGAGGCGATGCCATAGCTCAAGGCGAACAACTTGCTGACGTAGTTGGAAAGCAGCTGGTGCAGCAGCGGACTCTCGCCGATCACGACGGTGCGACGGCCTGTGCGTGCCAGGAGTGGACGCCCCTGAAAGCAGCGCAGCACAAGGGTCCACAACCAAGCACCAAAAATATAAACGGCCACATCGCCAACCTTGGCGAGCTGGAGCCACAGCTCCTGGACCGCCGGCGTCAACGGGACAGCGGATTGGTGCAGCAACAGCCCGGTGGTGGCTTGGACAAGGGGAAGATTGAACTCCACAGAAACGAAGATGTAGATCGCATGCAGGAACCACGCCGTTGCGCTCTCCCGCACATGTTGGCCCCAGCGTCGTCCTGCCTGCAACAGCTGTCTGGAGGGAGTCGACGGCTGAGATTCACCCTGCTGATCGCGTCCGAGAATCTGGCAACAGTCCTCCAGGAGGGCAGCGGATTCCTGGTTGTACAGCCGCCAGAGCTGGTGGCGTGGCAGCTTGAACCCCAGGGGTGTGGGTCCACCCTCGGGGAAGGCCTGTTGCAACTGGCGACTGATACAAAACAGCAGTTCGGTCAGGGTGTGCTGCATGGCCACCACCGTGATCGTGGCCGGTTCGGCACGGCGACGCAGGGCGGCAGTCGTGAATAAGCGACGACTGAAGGCCTCACCGGGACACTGGCAATCAAGGAAGGGGGATCCGAGTAGGCTATCCGCCTCTCCCACCATCACAAAAAACTCGCGGATGACCGCATGGCGCACCAACACATCGCAAGCCTCCATCACTTGCCTAGAGGGAAAAGTCTGCCCCGAGTGACTCAAAATCAGCACCAAAGACTGGCGCGCTAGGTCAAGGATTCAATATCGTTCTGCAAGCAGGCCAACATGGTGTTTGCAGATACAACCCTTACGTTCAGCTGGGGATACAGCAGCATCAGATCGCGAGCGAACTGTTGGCCAATCCACAAGCTATTTTCCATCCCTGTAATCAACAAGTCTGCCTGGGATGATTTCGCCAAGCTTGGGTCGAGACCAGCCCGTTGCAGAGCTATCTCTTTGGCGTCAACATTAATGGCCTTGGTGATAAGGAGATTGGCAAGGGCCTCAGCACTCTGGCGATTCGGTGAGCCTGGATTGGCCCAGTCGTTATGAATGCGTTGCAGCAAGGCAGGAATATCGGCGAGATCCCTGGCGATCGGATCGCGGCAACGACGACGTGGGAAGCGCAACCTGAGAGTTTGGGCAGCTGGATTGGCCAGTGGCGGATCGCCATAGAAAAGCCTTCGCTGTTGCCAATCCTCCGGGGAAAGATACCGCTCCAACGACATCGAGAAAAGATCGAGGCCATCGGGCCGCAGCACGGCGATCTCGCCAGCATTTTGATCGAGATCAAGCCGCCAGCCGCGCTGCCGGGGCGTCATCACCGCATCCACCGCTGCCGGCTCGGAGGCGTAAACGGCCAGTTTGGTTTGCCGATCCATGGCAATACTGATCGGTTGACCCAGGCTGCTCAGTACTAGCTCGTCCGGTTGGCAGGTCGAAACCACCACCAGCCCGAAGCTGCCACGGGCACGTTCCATGAACTGCTGCACCGCCATGGCTGGATTGAAGTGCAGAAATGCATCAATCGCGGCTTCAATCCAGGCACGTAAGACGGGCAACGACTGATCAGCTGAGGGGAGATCAGCCTGTAACAGCGTCAACATGCGCTGGCTCAGAACTTCAATCCAGTAGTCCGGATCCCGGGCCTCTGCCGCCGCACGATTCACCAGCTCACAAAAAGCCGATTCGAACATCTGGCTACAGTGCTCGATCAACTCTGCTGAGGCTGGCTCTGGGTAGCCTCTACAGGCAGATAGATAACCCCAGCGCACAGCTGCGAACCAATCACCCTGGCAGATCATCAGATCCATCATTCCGGCGATCCGGGCCGAATCCACCACACCCGGAGCGGGTTGGTTCAGCACTTGCTCCAGCCAAGGACCTAGGCTGTTCAAGACATCTACCTCGACCCCACCCAGCTGGATCGCTTCGAAATCACCGTTATGGGTGATGCGGTGTTGCACCAGTCTCTGCTCAGCGATCCAGCGACCGTTGTGCTGCCGATAAAGCCGACGCGCCTGCGCTGGTGTCCACTCCAACCAGTGGGTTTCTTGCACGGCGGGAGGACCACTGGTGCCAAACCGATAATGCCAACAGGCCAACAAGGTGCGGTGATGGGGACGCACACCACTGAGTCGCGCCAGTCGGCGGCGCTGCCGAAATCCTTGCTCAAGGGCTTGGGTGAGATCCCCACGCTTGGCATTGACCATTTTGTGGCCGATCAAGCGTGCCTGGCCCGCGCGATCCTTGCTGAGCACCAAACCTCCACCAGCCTGGCTGCCACGCACCTCGGTCTCCCGCCCCATGAGCCGATAGGCATGGAGCAATTCTTTCGGCAACAAGTCTCCCGCCTGAGGTTTTGCCGGAACGGTAATCAGGCCAAAGTTGCCACAGCAGAGGAAGACGCCCTCACCACTGAGCAACGATTGAAAATCGGAACGGCAAAGCAGTAGCACTAATCCATTGGCCACCAGCAGGCCCCACAGCGCCAGGGCGACTGCGGGGCCGAATACCAGACTTAACCCAGCATCGAGCTCAGCCACCTGGTAGTAGGCCTCAGCTGAGCGCTGGGATGCCAGACTTAGGCTAGGCAAATGCAAGAGAAATGTTGCTCCAAGCATGACAAGCAAATTGGCCAAAGGCCCCGCAGAAGCCTTAACGCGCACTTTCCAAGGTGTGAGATCGCCGCTGGCCAGCCAGGCCAAGGGGGGTTGCGGATTGCGGCGAGGTGGGTCTCCGGCCACAACCCTGGAGACGCCCAGGGACAGGAGGGGGGCGAAGGGAAGCAGCAGGCCGATCAGGTCTACGGTGCTGCGATGTTCGCGGATATTGCTCCAGCAGCAGGCATGGGGATCCCGATCGACAACACACCGGGCCAGGCTGTGGCCAGTGCCATGAACCAGTTCGGCCACCAGCCAAGCAAGCCGCAGCACCACAGCCAACGGCAGGGCGAGGTCAACAGGTTGGTGTCTGAGCTAACAGCAAACGAACGCCAACAGTTCTGGCCATGCCCGCAATGCCCAGAAAGAAAGTTGTGCACCGGGCGCCGGCAGCCCATGCAGAGCTTCACGCTTGAATCGTATGTAACGGCTATTGATCCTGCTGGGTTCCAGTTGCTCATCGGACGAACTGGCCTCCCGGTGGCCAGGGCTCCAGAAGCCAGCATTCCGCAGCGCCTCAAACGGGCGATGGGCAGCTTGGCCTAGATGAGACATCACGGCATGAACAGGTCAAGGGAAGGTAGCAGCAGCCCTATTCCCAAAAAGTATCATCATGAACACTATTGTCATAGTGATGCAGGGAATCCCGCAACAGGTGGAGCTATGTCCTCTGCATTGGATCGCTGCAATTCACCAAAGGAGGATGGACCGAGTCGGCCCATTCCAAGGGTTTTGAGATCGACAACCGTCAGCGAACTGAGGTCGACGAAACGGTTCACCCTGGCCAGAATGGGCCCCAACGTTAACCCCTAAACCAAGGCCGACTGGCAGAAGCTGGATGGCGAATGGCTGGGCATGCCGGAGGTGGTAGAGATCCGCAGTGGGCCGATCTGCAGCAACGCCATCGCTGTGGTGGAACACTGACTCCCCTGAAAGGTGTTTGGACCGGAACCCGTCAGCGCCACGGTCGACGAGATCCACCAATCCCTGCGGCACCTCGCCAAGGACCACCAGCCGATAAGGCTGCAGACCCCGATTGATGCCGCGGCTCCGAAAGAGGCGCGACGCGTTGCTGTCCTGCCACTGATCCCACCGTTAACGACAGATTTTTCCAGACTCAGCCCAGCCGGGAGCGTGGGTTGGCGAGAGTGCGATGCCTTTAGCAACAAGGAAATGTCCAAGATGCTCGGCATCCCGATCTCTAAACTCGAGCGAATCTGCAAGTACTCTAATACAGGACAAGAGGCTACATGGAACCTGATCGCAAGAGAGCTTCTCGAGGACGAGCCCAGCCAACCCCGCAAACGCACGTCGACGACGAAGGCATGATCTCCATGGCCAAGTCTGTGCAGGAAACCGAGGGCGGCCGTTGTCTGGATCCCGCATGGCATTCTTCAGCCATCACTGGACCCCGCGTTACCCGAGCCCAGGTGCAGCGGCGCCTCAATCAAGTCAGCCACGACCACTTCAGTTTGCTCACGGATCAGAATCAAACACCCTACAAATGCCCAACGCGGCCAACCGCGTTCCGAGCGAGCTGAAGGTGCATCACCTCGTCGCTGCGGCCGGGCGGCCTGATCTTGCCGCCCGGGAGGAGAAGCTGCTGGTGATCAGCTCAGCTGGATACCGCATCACCTAGACGTGGCTGCTGGGCAAACGCTCCCGGACAGCCAACGGCCTTGACCGCTCAAGCCAGGGAACAAGCTGACTGACACAACCGGCACTAAACTATTCCAGCTGTCAAATCTGAGGAGGTTCCTTGAGCGCAAGCACGACTGTGACCAATGACATCTCCTTCAGCGTGAAGCTCACTCCATACAACAGTCAGTATGTGGCAGGAGAAAATACACGAGCCACCACGAACTTTGCAAACTTTGCCCGTCATCCGTCCCTCAACCAGCAGCGGATCAGCCTGTTTCTCGACCTGGTCAACAGCAATCTGAATCGGATCCTGGGTCAGCCAGGTGATGATCAGCGGTTTGCCATTCGCCTGGAGATCCTCAGTCTCTATGGCCACATCATGCAGCCACTGTCTGCTGGCGGCATCTTGTTTACCGAGGTGATGCGGGCCGGCGTGCTTGATCAACACAGCGGCCAGTTGCTCCCAGGTCCCACGGGTCTCAACTTCTCCTCCTACCTGCGTGACGATGACTTTCGCGTGGTATTGCCACAGCTGCTCAGCTCCCATGCCACGGCTGAGCAGATGGCCTCATTCGGCAGAGTGCATGGCATGCTCAGTCACCTGCAATTCGGCGCTGCTGGTGTGATTCCCGATCCACTCGCCATCGCGATCAGCATCGCCCAGAACCACCGGTATCGGGCCACAGATCACCAGCACCCAATCCTGGGCAGAGAATACAAGGCGGAAGCCTCCAGCCTTACCGATCAATACTTTGCCCAAATGGGCTTACAGGCACAGTTTTTTAGACCGTCTGGCTTGCCAGCGCCGCTAGCCTTCTACTGCGGCATGGTGCTGACAGAAGCCAGTGATACCTATCTCGCAGCGCTGATTGCCGTGATGGCAAACTTTCAGCGGATCTATCGACCAGAGATCTATCTCAGTCGCCGGGGCTTCAGTGAACAACCAGGCGTATCATCCCAGGCGTCTCTAGGGAATCAAGATTACGAAACACCAGCGCTGCGATACGACCGGCAGGAGCGCGATCAGCTGGCCGATCAACAGGCCAAGCTGATCGAAAACTGCTTCATCAAACCCTACGCTACTCTTGTGAACCAGCTAGCAACAGCCACCTCAGACTGAAAAGGTTCAGTGACACGTCTGGCTGTTACTTGGCAGGTTGTGCCGCTAGGACAGGTTGCAGATTGCCGGCTGGCTCTGGGGGGCATCATGGCTGATCAGCCACCCGAAGCCAACAGGCGAAGGGCTCTGCTGCCACCGCGAAGGCCGCTGGTGTTGCACTGGAGCAACACCAGGGAGACCTCTGCTGCAGAGGGGCAGGTGTGTCCAGCCTTCAGGACAGCGGCATGGTGCCGTCAGGACGGCGGAATGGTGAGGCCGTTGTGCCGAGGAGCGCAGCGGCGGGCCATCAACGGGTGAGCGGAGCGATCGGCCCCAGGGCCAGCAGGCCTCCGAACAGGGCCAGCACCAGGGCGAGCAGACCGGCCCAGTGGGAGGGCAAGCGGCGCCACAACAGAAAGCTGCCGCCACCGATCAGCAACGAGGCCCCCAAGGCGCCGAGCCACCACAGACCAGCGGCCGCCGCGCTGTGGGCCTCCTGGGCGTGCAGCATGGCGTGCACGGCCACCGCGGCGGCGATCAGGCTGCCGCTCCAGCCAAGGGCCGGCGTCTGTGCGCAGCGGTGCTGACGCACCACCAGCAAGGCGACAACGGCGATGGCCAGGGCCGCGAGCAACTCGGCGTACGGCAGGCCGCCGCCCATCGCCCCGAACAGGCCCCCAGCCAGACCACCTCCCAGGGCCCAGAGCAGCAGCTGGGGGGAGATGGAGGCCGAGGCTCCGCCGACGGCGAGCAGCAACAACAGATGGTCGCCACCGGCTAGGGGATGCAGGAAGCCAGCGGCCAGTCCACCGGTGGCCAGGTTGTGGGCCTGGGCGGGCTGGGAGGCGACCACAGCAGCTGCAGCGGCGATAAGGCCCTGGGGCAACAGGACCTTGGTGAAGCGATGGGAGGTCATGGTCTCGGCCGGTTTCCACGCCGGGATGAGGGAACAGGAACGGCGAGTGTTCTGACTGAGGAGCGGGGCTCCATCACAGTTGCGGGACAGCGCCGGACTCGGAGCGGGGTCGAACCCGCCCCCCACCGGACTTTCCTCGTTGCCTCCCAAGACCTGGGTCCGGGAAGCCGTTCGCCTCCATTGTGGGACGTGGCGATCTCCCTGTCAGACGGCTGACGCGACCGGAGCTGGCAGGCGGGGGCTGGGGATGGCAGGCAACGGCGTTGGTGCGGCTTTTGCCGAGGAATGATGGGGGGATTGCAGCAACAGCATTGGCGCTGGGAGGCCGCACAACGGCAGAGGTGACGAGCTTGGCGGTGGGCCAGGGTTGCCTGAAAGTTTCGCCGCAAGCCCGTAAGGCTGGGGTTCAGCTGCGTTCGGAGACAAGTCAGCTGGGGCAGACACGAATTCTGGCGGGGCCAGAGCCCTGAGGCCAGGCCGCCGCAGAGAACTTGGAGGCGACCCTTGGGGCTGGCCGGGATCCGGGGTGGCAGCCTGCCAGTGCTCGCGGCCCAAGCGACGCGATCACCTGCGGGCCGAGGCTGCAGCAGGCCCCGAAGCCCGTGCATGTCGAAGGGCATCTCGACAAAACCACCTGCTCGGCGACACCGCTCCCAGCGGCGTCTTCTGGTTTCAGCAAAGCAGCGGTGATGGCCTGATGGTGGTCTGCAATGGCGGTGGGGCCTGCTGGGGCGAGGGCACCTGCGTCAAGCCTCGGATGCCGGTTCGCCAAGCGATAGATGCCGATAATCAGGCCACAACTCTCTACAGGTGCTAACTGTTGCCGGAGGATGGACCGTTACCGGAGGATGGACCCATGAAAATCGACGGCTTGTTTGAACGCTCCACTCCTGCAATCCCGGGCCCGATCGGAGTGGGCAGGTTATCTCTTGGATCCCAAGACACCAACGGTGGTTCCGGAGGGCCCCGCCATGGGGATCTCGACCCAAACCTGCGACGACTGCCGAACGTCCCGCAAACTTGCAATCCCTGAAGCGATACCCTCCCCCAAGGGGGAAGGGCACTACCACAACCGACGCCGAGGGGATTTGCGAGGCGAACGCAGGCGATCAGAAGCGATTCGATCCGCTCACCCGGACTGGAACCGTGATCAGCTCGGCAGCATCAGGGGTGGTTTGGGCCGGCGCGGAAGAGCCATTGGCGTTGAGGCCATCCAGGAGCGCAGGCGCCATGCCGGCATCGAAGGAAAAACGGCCAGGGCCGTTGCAGAACAGGGCGAGGCTGCCGCCGAGATACAGCAGCACCAGTTCGAGCACATAGATGTTCAGGCCGGCGGTGGAGATGTGCTGGTAGGCGGCCACCGTCATGGTGCCGCTCAAGGCCAAGGCCCCCACAGGTGTGAACAGGCCGAGGATCACCAACCAGCTGCCAATCAGCTCCGAGAAGCCGGCGGCGTAGGCGAAGAACAACGGGAAGGGCAGATGCAGCGAGGCCACGTAGGTGTTGGCGAACTGCTGGGGATCGGCGAGCTTCTCCTGGCCGTGATGGATCATCAGGCCACCAATGCTGAGCCGCAACAGCAGCAGCCCGAAGGACGCGAGGAAACCAGGGCGCTGCAAATAGGCGCGAACCCACGGGGCCAGCGGCGCGAGGCGAGACAGAAGATCAGGCCGAGGCGCGGGCTGGCTCACGGTCACGAACCAGAGCGCGAAACAGGCGGCCATGAAGCCGCCGCACAACTCAAGGAGGGTGGACGTGGACATGCTGGAAGACGCGTTTCTGAGATCATGGCAAGTGACGTTACGAAACGTGAAGCAGCGGCCGAACCGGAGCGAGGCCAGTCACCGCAGGCGACCTGGGGCCCAGATGCCCAGCAACGCCTCCCCAGCGGCGCCGCCGAAGTGCCAGGATGTAACGACTTCGTTACAAAGCGATGACCGCTGGCGAGCTGTTCCTCGAGAGCCTCAGCTCCGGGGTGATCACCCAGGCCGAGATCGACTGGCTGCTAACCCAGCAAAGCCGCTTCTCCAGGGCCGAGCAGGCGGCGATGCAGCGATTGGGCCGACTGCTGGATCAAGGGCAGATCCACCTGGGTTGCCGTTTTCAGCAGCCCGGCGGCGGCGCCACCGCCTGCTGACCTGCTGGAACCCACCGCCGCGACGGTTTTTTGCAGTCGCAACGGCGTTAGGAGGAGCAGCTGTAATGAGACACCCCACCGGCGTTAAAAAACTCCTGGGGCCGCAAGCGGTCGTAGGTCGCCTGCAGCTCTGGGGATTGGTCGGCATAGGGCTGGCTGAACACCTGCTGGAGTTCCGCGATCAGGCCGAACTCGCCTTGCTCAGCCTGTTGATAGGCCGGTGCGATCAACCATTCGCGCCAGGTGACGTTGGGGTTGGTGCGTCGCATCGCTTCAGCAGTTGCTGTCAGGTCGCCATTGGCGGCGATCGAAGCGCGCCAACGCTGCAGCCATTGGTGCCATCGGCGGTCGAGCTCCTCTGAGCTGGGCACGTAGAAGCTCTCCTTCAAGGCTGAGATGTGCTCTGGCAGATCAGACAGCCGGCGGAACAACATGGTGTAGTCAGCCTTGCTGAGCACCATCAGCTCAAGCAGCTCGTTCACAAGCGCTGCGTCATCGCGGCTCAAGCCGAGCTTGCTGGCCCACATCGCCTCAAGCTCCCGGCTCATCGCGTCGCTGAAGCCCTCCCGGATCTGATCCAACCGCACCAGGGCCTCCGGGTTGTCGGCCAGCAGCGGCCGAATGGCCGCCCAAAACATCTGATAGTTGGCTTCGGCGGCAACCGGTTGGTTGAAGAAGCAGAAATGCTCGCCGCCGCCGGTCCAGGGCTGAAAGCGTGGGTCAAACAATTCGCAAAATCCGAAGGGGCCGTAGTCGAGGGTGAAGCCACCAGCGGCGCAATTGTCGCTATTGAAGTTGCCCTGGCAATAGCCAACCCGCAACCAGTGGGCCACCAGGGCAACAAGCCGTTGGCGAAACAACACGGCCAGCTCCAGCAGCTGCTCGCTGAAGGCAAGCGTGGGGTCAATCTCCGGCCGGTAGTTCCGCTCGATCAGGTGCGCGGCGATCAGCCGCAACTCCAGCAGCGCTTCTGGATGGGCAGCGCGGCGGACGCGGCGGGCGAACAGCTCCAGCTGGCCGACCCGCAAAAACGATGGCGCCACCCGTGTGGTGATCGCCACAGGGTTCTGCACCAGGATGTCGGGATCGAACGACGAGGAGTTCGGCGCATACCAGGGCCGGCGCACGGTTTCGGACCGGGACAGGTACAGCGTCAGCGAGCGGGAGGTGGGAACGCCCAGGGCGTGCATCAACTCCTGGGCCAGAAACTCCCGCACGCTGGAGCGCAGCACGGCGCGACCATCGGCGCCGCGGCAGTAGGGGGTAGGCCCACCGCCTTTGAGTTGCATCTCCCAGCGGCGACCTTCAAACAGGCCTTCGAACACCGATATCGCCCGGCCATCGCCATAGCCATTGCCGGTGCCAAACGGGCACTGCTGGTTGTACTCCGTGCCATAGATCGAGAGGGCATAGCCGGTCGCCCAGCCCACCGGTCGCATCGGCGCTTGTGCTGCGCTGATGTCGCCGGAAAACAAACGACGGAAGGCCTCGTCATGGGCCAGGGCATCGCTGAGGCCCAGGTCGTGAAACAAGGTTTGGCTATGGGCCACATACTCCGGCGCCGGCAGCGGCTTGGGCGTCACCGGCACGTAATGACCGGAGAACACCTGGCGGGGCTGGTGATCAGCGCCATCGCCGCGCGCCTGCGGATCCGCCCGCAGGCAATCGAGCAGCGAATAATCGGCCCGTTGGGCGAACGCAGCAAAGCTTGACGTTGGACGGGCGGGGGACGCGCTCGTGGGGGCTGGCATGGGGCTGAACGTCACGGGTCTCTCGGGATCTGGGCTTGCCGGGGCCTAGCCCTGACGGTTCCTCCATCATCGCCAGAGTTGGGGGTACTCGATCCGCTGGACCTCAGCCTGCTGGACCTCTCGCCGCTTGAGCGTGGCCAAAGGGTGCTTGCCCGGAGGGTTCCCCGTCTCCCGCCGCAACTGGGACATCGGCTCCGCAGACCAAGGCTGGGCCCGTAACCCTGGAAGCAGAGCTGCGGCACCAAGGCCATTCGTCCCTGATCCACCACCTGGGCACGGCCCTGGGCGGCGATCAGATGCCCTGGTGCGCTGAGGCCAGACCTGCACCCTGAGCCCCCCTGCGGCACGAGCATCGCAGCGATGGCTTTGGGCACCGAAGGATCAAGCTCGGGCAGAGAAGCCTCGGATCGACAAAGCTCGGCCAGTCGCGAATCATCCAGTTGCAAGTCTTATCGCCGAGCCATCAGTGCTAGGCAACTAGTGCTGGGCAATCTGCGCTGAGAAGCTATCGCTGGGCAACTAGCGCTCAGCAACATGTCAACGCTCAGCAACGTCTCCATGCGAACGGGGGCCATTGATTCGTCATCTCGCCTCAAGCCAAGACCGCAGCCTGATCAGAGCCGCCCCAACGGCTGGCCCTGCGTGAGCAAGGTTGCTGCGCTCCTGCGCCGGAAAGATTAAAGAATAAGGAAAGCCAGCTCCTGCTGCTAGGGTTGCAAATGCCAATCTGCATGCTCCGACCAGAGCCTGACGAAACGATGTCAAGATTTGTAGGCAAAGTTTTTCTCGCTGCCGTGCTTCTGCTTTCAGGCCAGAGGTGCCTTGCCGATGCAACCGTGTACGTTTACAACGACAGCTCATCTCAGACCGTCTACAGCGTCAGCAAAACGAATCCCAGCTTTCCGGGATCCTGTGTCGGCGGCCAAAACTTCGGGCAAACACAAACAGTCAATGCCGGCCAGAATGTTTGGGCTGTTGCTTCGCAGTCCAGCAGTTTCATTGAATCAAAGGGCGACTGCCATGTCACGACATCAGTTTACGCCGATCCAGCCTTGACCCAACTGATTGCAACAGAAGAGAATGCCATTGCACTCTCCATCCTATCCTCGCCAGATGGCAGCAACAACTCCATCAATTGGATTTCGCACCGCGATAATCCCGTTGATTTCTGTGCGCCGGGGTGGTCGTGTTCAGTGGTCCGCTCTGACACGAATCCAAGGGGGTTCCCTTCTGGCTATCAGCACTTGCACATCCACGTCAATACCACGAGTGGCGCCGCTGCCAGCAGCAAGGCGCCGCTGAACAATGTGAAACCCAAAACTCCAGCCGTGCATTAATCAAAAATCAGGCTCATCGCACCCCTGAGCAAGTCGTCCCGCGTTTCGCGCCCTAGTGCAGCTGCCAACGAAGTCAGTCGTGGCATGATCTCTTTGAAGCATGCGAATGCCCCCGAGAAGTCAATTGAGAATCTGGGGTTTTCACCAGAATCGCGGGATGACCTAAGACAGTCCAGGTCAGGCTTCCAGAAAGAATTGACAGGCGTAAGTGCCGGGGGCTCCTCGCAGGCCCCATGGGGCCTCCAGAACCGGTTGAACGGCCATGCATCGCCCAGGCTATGCCGATCTCAGCGCAACTTCTTCACCGCCAGGCCCGCCTCTGTGGCGGTGATGGCCGCCAGCAGCAGCAGGCCGATCAGCCCCACCAGCTGGTTCTGGGCCTCGGCGGCGGCATTGGCGTTCTGAGCCAACACGGCGCCGGCCACGAACCAGGCCGTCGCCAGGGCGGAGGTGATCCAGTAGGCCTTCCAACGGCGCTGATACAGATAGCCGGCACCGAGGCCGGGGATCACGTTCAACACCACCGCCACCCAGCCGGCGGAGGCGGCGAGGATCTGGTCACGGGTTGGGGGCATGGTCAAACGCGGCGGTACCCCAGTTTGGCGGCCGGCACCGGAGCCTGGCGGCCGGCCGCGGGAGGAGCATCAGGACCGGGTGTCCTCCGCGGCATGGCGCGGCAGGCCTTCGGAGATCAGGTGCAGGTCGATGCTGAGGCCGCGCAGCTGGTGCTGCAGCCGCTCCGAGAGGGGGCGACGCCACAGGGCCCTGAGGCGCGAGCGC
>JBKCTK010000038.1:0-23204 GCA_046319055.1 Synechococcaceae cyanobacterium | reverse complement strand
GCCCCAGGGAGGTCGCAAGCATCCCTATCAGGACTGCATCCAGGTCGACACCAGCCAGATCCTGTTCATCTGCGGCGGCGCCTTTGTCGGCCTGGAGGATGTGGTTCAGAAGCGCCTCGGACGCAACGCCATCGGCTTCCTCTCCCCCGACGGCCACAGCCGTCCCCGGGCCGGCCGCGAGCAACATGCCGCCGAAGTGTTGCGGCACCTGGAACCCGAGGATTTGGTCCGCTATGGGCTGATTCCGGAGTTCATCGGCCGTCTGCCGGTCACGGCGGTGCTCGACCCCCTCGACAGTCGCTCCTTGGAGGCGATCCTCACCGAGCCGCGGGATGCCCTGGTCAAACAGTTCCAGACCTTGTTGAGCATGGATGACGTGCGGCTGGAATTCGAACCGGACGCCGTCGAGGCGATTGCCCGGGAAGCCCATCGCCGCAAGACCGGCGCCCGAGCCCTGCGGGGCATCGTCGAGGAGCTGATGCTGGAGGTGATGTACGACCTGCCCTCGCGCCGTGATGTGAAGTTCTTCACGGTCACCCGCGACCTGGTGGAACAACGCAGCAAGGCCAAGGTGTTGCCGATCGGCTCCGTCAGCGAAGTGGAATCCCAGGCCAGCGCCTGATCAGCAGGCTCTAGCCGCATCGCTGAAGCCTCGAAGCGCCAGCCAGAAGCAACCGCCAACCGCGACCTTCCTGCCCGCTGCTGCCGAGATCCCCAGCGGAGCTTGCTGAGCGATCCGGAACGAGCGAGCTACCCGCGACACCAGCTGGGCCGCGAACACGCCGGTCGGCACGCCAGGCGACTGCCGGCCGGCGAGAGCGACCGGCGGGGGAGCACAGCCCGAGAGGCAACCTGGCGGGCAGCGGTCGGGCTATCCCCACTGCCCGCCGGGTGCGGCCCATCGGGGCTGACGGCCAAGCTGATCCCGTAGCGACCCAGCCGACCACCGTGCCCGCCGCCGACCATCTGCAGGTTCCCCGGCAGCACGGGCTGTTCCTGCACCACGGCATCGACCTGGGCGATGGCAGCGTGGCCCATTACCTGGAGGGGCGGGAAATCCTGCGCAGCCCCAAGGAGGAGTTTGGGCGTGGCGAACCGATCAGCACCGTCCCGTACCCCGAGGGCGGTTGCTCAGCGGCGGGGGTCACCCTGCGGCGGGCCATGGGGCGCCTGGGCGAGCAGCGCTACAACTTGCTGTTCAACAACTGCGAACATTTCGCCCATTGGTGCAAGACCGGGCGCCACCGCAGCGCCCAGGTGGAGCACTGGTTCGATGGGATCAGCGTCGGTGCTCTGGCCTTGGGCCAGTTCGTGCCGGCAGCCCTCATCTCCGGCGCCAAGATGCTGCTACGCCAGGGCCTGAACCTGGACACCCGACAGCTCGAGCAGGGTCGGGTCCTGGCCCTGCGCAGCCTGGAACAACTCGATGGTTGGCGCCTCCAGTTGCAGCAGCGCTTGGAGGAGGAGCTCTGCCGCGCCGAAGCGCGCTGGGGAAGCGGCAGCGACAACACCCCATTCGCTCGGGCCCGGTTGGCGGCCCAGTCCTTGGCCGACCAGCTCAGTGAGGTGGAGGAACTCGAGGAGCGGTTGCAACAGCTGCTGGCACCTCCAACGCCCCCTGCCCCCTGAAACCGCGCCTTGTCGCACGCCTCGCCGCTGCTGCGAGCGCGCTCTCCCGGCCGCGGAGGGCCCCAAGGGGCGGATCCCAGCGCGAGAGGCGAGCGCCCGCCGCGAGCCGCGGCCGAGCAAGGGCAGAGGCCGGCCCCAGTAGCACGGGCCGGCAACAGCTCTGGAGTGGTGGCGTTGGCCTGGCAACCCATGGAGGCGGGTAGAGTTGCAGACCCTCCAGATCTCGGAGCGGCGCCATGGTGGCTCAGGCCTATCAGCCGCTTCACCACAAATACCGTCCACAACGCCTCGACCAACTGGTGGGGCAAGCGGCGATCACCGCCACCCTCGGCCAGGCTCTGCGCAGCGGACGCATTGCACCGGCCTATCTCTTCAGCGGGCCCCGCGGCACCGGCAAAACCTCCAGCGCCCGCATTCTGGCCCGCTCGCTCAACTGCATCGGCGCCGACGGGCCCACCCCAGAACCCTGCGGCAGCTGTGAGCTCTGCACCAGCATCGCCGCGGGCACGGCGCTGGATGTGATCGAAATCGACGCCGCCTCCAACACCGGTGTCGACAACATCCGCGAGCTGATTGAGCGCTCCCGCTTTGCGCCGGTGCAGGCCCGTTGGAAGGTCTATGTGGTGGATGAATGCCACATGCTCTCCACCGCCGCCTTCAACGCTCTGCTCAAAACCCTCGAAGAGCCGCCTCCGCGGGTGGTGTTCGTGCTGGCAACCACCGATCCCCAGCGGGTGCTGCCCACGATCTTGAGCCGCTGTCAGCGCTTCGATTTCCGGCGCATCCCCCTCGAGGCGCTGGAGGGCCATCTGGGCTGGATCGCCGAGCGGGAAGGGATCGGCATCACGGCCGAGGCACTCCATGTGGTGGCCCAGCGCTCCCAGGGGGGGCTGCGGGACGCCGAGAGCCTGCTGGACCAGCTGAGCCTGCTGCCGCCGCCGATCGAGGTGGGCGCCGTGTGGGATCTGCTCGGGGCGGTGCCGGAAGAGGAGTTGCTGCGGCTGGCCCAGGCCCTGGCCGCGGCGGAGCCGCTGCCGCTCGTGGAGGCGGTACGGGAGCTGCTCGAGCGCGGCCGTGAGCCCACGGCGGTGCTGCAGGGGCTCGCTGGATTGTTGCGGGATCTGCTGCTGGCCGGTGCCGCGCCCGATCGGCTGGAGCTCACCGCGGTCTCCCCGAGCCTGCGGCCCCAGCTGCCCGATGTGGCCAGGCTTGTGGGACGCGAGCGCCTGCTGCGTTGGCACAGCCAACTGCGCGGTAGCGAGCAGCAGCTACGCCACAGCGCCCAACCGCGCCTCTGGTTGGAGGTGCTGTTGCTGGGACTGCTGGCCGAGCCTGTGATCGCGGCGGTGGCCGCACCGGCTTCCCCGACGCCCCCAACCCAGGCTCCAACCGCCGTCAACAGCATTCGCCCCGCCGCCGTCAGCCCCGAAGCGACAAGCCCAGGGGTCGTCGGATCCCAGCCGCCTCAGGCACCCCCGCCGGCCCCAAGCAGCGCTCCGCGACCGCCCGCCAGCGCCGGGCCCTCCCCAGCCGGCGGCGTGAGCCTGGCGGAGCTGTGGCAACAGATCCTTGCTGGTCTGGAGCTGCCCTCCACCCGCATGCTGCTCAGCCAACAAGCCCAGCTGGTGCACCTCGACGACCATCGGCTGGTGGTACGGGTGGCCTCCACCTGGATGGCCATGGTGCAGAGCCGCAAGGCCCTGCTTCAAAAAGCGATCACCGCCACGCTGGGGCAGCCGCGGGAGCTGGTGCTGGAGGCCAGCCAGGACATGGCGCCAGGCGTCAGCGGCGGGACCGCGACGCCTACGGCGCCCCCCGCGGCGGGCGCAACGTTGCCGCTGCCCCCCCCGGCCCAGCCACCAGCCCAGGCCGCGGGCCCGAGGGCCCCGTTGGCCACACCGGCCGCCCCAGGCGCCGCCGCGGCCGACCCGGCCCAGCCAACGGCCGCGGCAGCTCCCCGCGACGGCGAGGCCGAGCGGGCGAGCGGCGCGGCCCAGCCAGCGGAAGCGGACACGGCCTCGCCGACGCCTCCTGCACTCGCCGGGGGCTCGGCCAGGCTCGCCGACCCGACGCCAGCGTCAGCCCCAGGGCCAACCGGCCTTCAGGCCACCGACAGCCTGCGCGCCCACCAGAGCCCGACCGTTGCGCCGCTGGGGCAAACCCCTGGGCCCCAGCCCTACGACGACAGCGGCAGCCCACGGCGCAAGGGCCCTGCCGCCAGCGGCCGGGAGCCGGGCCCGCCGCTGCAGAGCTCTCCCCTGGACGAGAAAGCCCGGCGCCTGGCGGAGTTTTTCAATGGTGAACTCGTGGACCTGGAAGGGCCTCTGCCCGATCTCCACGATGCGGCCTAAGCCAAGCCGCAGCGCTCCGATCGGCTGAGGGGCCCGGAGCTGGGCCGAGAGGCGACCGTTCAGGAGCCGCGCGGTTCTCCAGGGCCCGCGGGGCGGAGCTGGAATCGGCCAGCGGCGGCACCAAAGGCTGGCTGGCTCTATGCAGCGACGCATCGATCCAGCGCCGGGGCGTGGCTATGGCTCCACCACCGATCCAGCGGCCCATCGGGAAAGGGGTGGGCTGAAACCTCGCAAACGCCAGCTGGCGCGCGGGATTCTCAGGGGGCTGGCGGGCGAGGCGGCGGTGTGACCAGGCCGGGGTAGGCACCATTCAGCAAGGTTTGCGTGCCCAGGGGCCAGCGCGCCGAATGGCGGTAGAGGGCCGCAATCGCGGTGTTGTGCTGCCGCAGGGAAGCGAAATAGGTTTCAAAGGCATCCCGATAGGCATTGGACGCCTGGACAACGCGGGTGGCATCCCCCGCGGCGTGGAGGTAGGCCCGGCTGGCCTGGCGCAGCGACTGAGCCGCCACGGAGAGTTGATCAGCACCCGCCTGGATCAGGATCAGGCTGTTGAGCAGCTCCGCATGGTTGTCCTGAACCTGACGGGTGACATCGAGGCGATTCAGGTCGGCCTGGGCCTGGGCTTGGCGGGCGCGGCTGCGCAGGGCTTCCGCCTCAGCGGCCAGGATGCCGCCATCGAACAGGGTCCAATCAAAGCCGATGCCCAGCTGGGTCTGGATCGCCTGGTTCACGGTCGCGGTTTCCTGGACAGCGCCCAAGGGCGAGCCACTGGTGTAGCTCTGGTTGGGGCTGGCGATCTGGCCGGTCAGGGACAGCTTCGGCAGATAGCGGCGCTGCCGTGCCCTGGCTGACCAACCCTGGCCCGCCGCCCGCGCCAGGCTGGCCTGGATCTCCTCCCGCAGGCTGAGGGCCTGCTCAATGCTGAGGGCCAGCGGCTGATCCCATTCGCCCTTTGCCGTGAGGCGGTCAGCCGGTAGGGCCAGCTGACCGGGGGGCAGGCTGAGGCTCTCGGCCAAGGCGGCGGCGGCCTGGATCACCCGCTGATGCGCCGAGATGCGGCGGATCAAGAAGGCGAGTCGCTGGGTGAGCAGCTGGTCGCGCTGGCCGGGATCATCGCCAGCCACGACGCCAGCCTCAGCGAGTTGGGAGATTTGTCGCTCGAGCTGGCGATAGGACTGTTCGAGCTGATATTGCTCCTGAAGCGTGAAATAAGCCTGCTGGATTTGCAAGATCAGCCGGCGGGCATCGACCAGAAATAGAAAGCGGCGGGCCGCGATCTCGGAGCGACTGGCCTGGGATCTGGAGTGGCGGCTGGGATCCAAGAACTCCCAGTTCAAACTCAACGCTGGCAAGGAAGCCTGGCTGGTCTTCACGGTGAGGGTCTCATTCCAGCCCGTCACCGAGCGAACCCGTTCACTGCTGCTGCTGGAGGTCCAGCCCAGGACACCCGGAGCGCTGCTGCCGCCGCGCAGGGAAGGCCACCATTCACGCTGAATGGCCACCAAAGTCCAATCCGATTCCTGAATGCCGGCATAGGCCTCCCGCAAGCCGGGGTTGTTTCGCAGGCCCATCGCGATGGCGTCATCCAGCGTCAAGAGGCGAGCCGATTTCTCCAAGCCGTCGCGATAGAGTTTCAGGCGCTCCAGCAGATCACGATACTGACGATCCGCAACAGACTCGGCTGAATATCCTGGGCTGGCGACAAGGGCAAGCGCCACTAGGGCTGTCACCAGCAGAGGATATGGAGGACCGCAGAGCAACCGGGGCAAACATCGACCGGGACGATTCGCAAACACCATGGATGCCAGATGACGAATGCCGAAATGCAGCTCGAACCAGACCGCCTGGGATTTCTAACATAAAGTTGTGCTGTCTGCAGCAGCGGACTGCAGGTCTGCGCTGCCCCGGCGCTCGCCAGGTTGCAAGGGGAGCCTGTGCCACTTTTCTGCATGAGATCCGCGGGACTCGGGCCTAGGTCGATGCGACCTTGCGTGAGCCGGGGTGGATCTCAAAAGCAGCAGGCTGACAAGGTCGCCCAAGCCAGAACAGCCACCCCAGACCGGAGCAAAGACACCATGATCAGGACAGCACTTGAAAGCAAATGGACGAGGGGAATGGACGAGGAACAACGTCCCAAAGCCGGATACTTGGCTCCCCACACCCTTGCCGCCCGCATGGCAATGTTAAGCCATATCCGTAACATGACAAGGTCATAATCCTGGGGTGGCGGCGCACAAACCTGGCTGCGAGCCGCGGCGACCAGAGCTCTAACCAACGTTCAGACCGGGGCCGCAGGAATGGCGGACAGGCACATCGTGCGACGGCGATCGGGAGCTCACCCCGCCCGCAGGGCTGCCTCAAAGTCCTCTCCTGCGGCCCGATCTCGCGGCCTCGGTACCGCCAGGACCCACGCCAGGTCCCGCTGGATCATCCCGGAACGCAGCAGAACCTGAGCCTTGCGAGTTCAGAAGAGAAACTTTCAGGCAGCCCTGCCCGCCCCCAGGGGTCTCCTCCGCAAGTCTCCTGCCGATCCAGTTGCCGTGAAGGGATGGCCAGGGTGGAGATGCGCGAGCTGCGTGGCGTGATGCACCAGGGGATGGGTTTGGAGCGCGGCAGAGCGAAAGTTGCCAAGGCCGATCAGCCTGGGGTGCGCGGCTGCGGCATTGCGTCCTGGAGATCACCCCACCTCAGTCGCCAAATCCTCCTCACCCTCCACGCCATCTTCGTCGGGCTCCTGCGGGTCGAGGGCTTCAAAGGCACCGTGGTGCAGCGTCTTGGCCCAAACCAAGCGCTTGGGCAGCAGCGCCATGCGCACGGTCACCCAGGGAATCACCAGGAACCAATGGGCGAGATAGGCCATCCCCAACAACACATTGAACGGATGGGGCGCTGGCAACGCAGGCCCCTCGCTGGGCCGCTGGCAACTGCGCAGGATGGCGATGCCGGAGAGCGGCAAGGTAACCAGCGACAGGGGCCAGATCGAAGGCATCGTGCTCGTTAGCAGGCTGGCGGCCAGATCAACGGCCGCCAGCACCGGCAGCACGTATTGCAACAGGAAAAAACAGGCCAGATCGAGCCGCTGCTGGGCAGGCAGCCGATCGGACCACAGAGCAGGCCAATAGTCGAAAAACCGCTGCAGGCCCCCCTCGGCCCAGCGCTGACGCTGACGCCACAGCGCTGGCAGGCGCAGCACCGCCTCCTCCCGCACTGGCGGATCCCAGAGCAGGCCAATCGGCTGACGTTGCAGCAACAAACGGAAGCTCAGATCGAGATCGTCGGTAACTGTGGATTCATTGAATCCTCCGCAGGCCAACAGGCTTTCCCGCAACAACAACTGGCCATTGCCCCGCAGTTCGGCCACGCCACCAGCGGCCAGGCGGCCTTCCTGCACGAGGGCATCAAGGGCCATCTCCATGGCCTGGGCGCGGGTGAGCCAGTTGGCCTCCGCATTCACCACGGCCTTGCGCAACTGCAGACCCGCCCAGCCCCCCAGCTCCGCTTGGGGGATCAGGCGCTCCAGAAGATCCGCCGGCAGCTCAGCATCGGCATCGAGCACAAGCATCCAGCGCCCCTCCAATCTCTGCAACACCAGGTTGAGAGCGGCTGACTTGCCCCCCCCTGCGCTGCGTGGACGCCGCAACACCGTCAGCAGCGGATGGCGCCGCCGCAGCGCCTCAAGCAACTCGGGGGTGCGGTCTTCGCTGCCGTCGTCGACGATCCAAAGACGCAGGCGCCCTTCGGGCCAGCGCAGGCCAGCGATGGTGGCCACCAGCCGGGTGATCACGGCCTGCTCATCCCGGGCCGCCACCACCACGTCCACCAACGGAGCCGTGGCGACGGGAGACGGTGGGACCTGGGGGGAAAGGACGCTCGGAGCGCCTGGCTCCAGAGACTCCTGAGGGGAAGCGGCAGCGGCGAAAGCCACGGGGGGCTGACCTGGCCCACGGGCCTGATCGCCCTGGTCTCCACTTTCGCTGCCGGCGGCGATGGCAACGGCCGGGAGCGAGGCGCCGCTGGGGGCCGGAATGGGGGACCCCGCCGCGGCCGAATCTGGCGCCGCGCTGGGGTCTGCTGGGGCCGGGGCCGAACCGGACGGAGTTTGGCCGGCCAACATCAGGGTGCGAAGGCTGTAGCCCCCCAGCAGGCCCGCCAGGATAAGGGAGGGCAGCGTCGCCCGGACGGGATCCAAGGCATGGGGCGCTCCAGCCGCGGCCGCACAGCAGAGCAGGAACAGGAAGGCCTTGCTGCGGCGGCGGTCGTTGGGTTGGCCGCCGTCGCTCATGAGGCTCAAGAAAGTCTGTGAACTTTAAGGGACTTGACTGGGGTCGCCGTCGCTCGCCAGGTCTGCCGTGCTGCGCAGCAGGGTATCCGGGTAGTAGCGGCTGAGGATGCGGGAGGCACTCCAACCCTGCCGCGCCAGATCGATGGCTCCGGCCTGGGAGAGCCCGGCCCCATGCCCGAAGCCACCGCCCACCACCCGCCAGGCCCCCGGCCCGGCCGGCAGCACCACGAACAGGGTGCTGGGCAGCTGGCGCAACGTGCGGCGAATCGCATCGCGGCGCAACACCCTGGAGCCCTTGCTGCCACCGATCTGCAGGGCCAACACCCGGCCGCTTGGTCCCCGCTCCAGCACCGTCAGGCGCTGCACCGCGCCAATGGGGGCGGTGCCGCTGGCCGCGGCCCGGGCGAGATCCTCAGCGCTGAGCATCCGCTGCCAACGGAACCTGGGATGGTCGGCGCCATAGGCGGCCAGCGGCTCCTGGAGCAGGCGCTTCAAGGGCTCAGCTGCCAAAGGCAGCGCGATGGAGCGGGCCAGGTTGGGGGGCCCATCCACGAAGGGCCGCAGATAGGGCCGGGGCTCCCCGTTCCAGACCTCGTCGTAGCCCGCTGCGATGCCGCCATTGCTGGCGTGATACACGGCATGGATCGGCTGACCCTGCCAGCTCAACACCTGGCCCCGGCTGCGCTGGATCGCCTGACGCACGGCGCCACTGGCCAGCCGCGGATCGGCGTACACCTGGCACTGGGTGTCGGCGCAGAGGTGGTAGCCATCCACCCGGAAGCGGTGGCTGTTGCGCAGGGCCCAGGTGCGAGCCAGCACCGCCTGGGCCTCCAGCGCCGCCGCAGGCGCCCCGGCCCCGATCTCATGGGGCAAGACCCCCTCCAAATAGCGCTCCAGGGGGACCTCCTCCACCAACGTCCAACTGCCGTAGGCATCCGCCTGCAACCGGAATGGCCCGCCGTAGACCCCCCCGCGCCACCGCAGGCCCGACGGAGCGGCAAGGCGCAGGGGCCCTGACAGCACGAGCGCCCCGTTCGGGCGCCGCACCTCGAGCACCGCGCGGCGCGTCTCGCGACGCTCCAACAGGGGCGCTTTGGCGCCAGGGGGGGAAGGCGCCATGGCGGGGCCCCACACCTCCCACTCCCCCGGATGGGCGATCTCAGCGGCCACGCCCTGGCGTCGCCACCGGTTGGCCACCTGTTCCGCGCTTTCGAAGCTGGCGAAGGGGCCCAGCACCCGCCGGCGCACGAGCAACGGTTCGGGCAGGGCCTGCCAGCGCCAATGCAGGACCAGCTCCGGGGCGGTCAGGCGGCGATCGTCGGCGCTGATCAGGGTGAGCGGCTCCGGACCGGCGCTGACCAGGCGCAGCGGTTGGAGGGCGGCGGGATCCTGGTCGGGCCGTGGGCCGAGACGGCTCGCCAGGGCGACCCAGAGACGGGGATCTTGGGATGCCAAGGGAGCGGGCGGCGGGACCGGCCAGTGGAGCGGGGCCGCTTGAAGGCCCGGCGGCGTTGGCCCCAGAGGCGGCGGCGCGTCAAGCGCGCGGCAGCCACCGGGCAACAGCAGCCCAGCCGCCAGGAGCCATCGGGCCTGCCGCACGAGGGGGGACAGGAAGGCGTTCCGGCGCGGCAACGGGCGGCTGAGCATCTTGCGCGTGGCGGTTGGGGGTGGGCAGGGCCGCGTCGTACTCTGATTGTTTGTGTGCGCGACACGAGGTGCCTAAGCTCAAGACCCGCAAGGCGGCCGCGAAGCGGTTCCAGATCACCGGTAGCGGCAAGTTCTTGCGTCGGCGCGCCTTCCGCAACCACTTGCTCGATCACAAGAGCCCGAAGCGCAAGCGCTACCTGGGCACCAAAGCCCTGGTCGACGAGCGCGATCACGACAACGTGGCGCTGATGCTCCCTTACGCCTGAGCCAGGCTGTCTGCCCAGAACCCGTCCACCGTCTCCTGAATCTTTCCTATGGCCCGCGTCAAGAGGGGCAATGTTGCCCGCAAGCGCCGCAACAAGATCCTGCGCCTGGCCCGCGGCTTCCGCGGCAGCAACGGCAGCCTGTTCCGCACCGCCAACCAGCGGGTGATGAAGGCCCTCTGCAATGCCTACCGCGACCGGCGCCGGCGCAAGCGTGATTTCCGCCGCCTCTGGATCGCCCGCATCAACGCCGCCGCGCGGATCAATGGGCTCAGCTACAGCCGCTTGATCGGCGGCTTGCGCAAGGCGGACGTGCGCCTGAACCGCAAGATGCTGGCCCAACTGGCGGTGCTCGATCCGGGCAGCTTCAGCAGCGTGGCCGCCACCGCCAGCCGCTGATCGGCACCTGCCGATGACTGACCTGCTGCCTCAGGCCTACTTGCTCGGCCTGGTCGTGTTGCTCGGCATTATCGCCGTGGTGATCGGCCGTCAGATCCTGCGGGTGCGCCGCGACGAACAAATCCTGGGCACCCTGGGGAGCAAGGCCGCGGCCAAGGGCTCGGGAAGCAGCTCCGAGGAGCTCTACACCCTTGCCTCAGTGCAGCTGCGCAAGCGTTTGTATGGGCAGGCCGCCGACAATCTGCGCAAGTCCTTGCGGCAGGCCGAGGCGGAATCGGCACCGGCGGAAGCCGTCGCGCTGATTCAAAACGCCCTCGGCTTCTCCCTCGCCGCCCAGGACAACTATCAGCAAGCCGTGCGCCATTACCGGGCTGCCCTCAAAGCCCGGGCCGATTACCCGGTTGCGCTCAACAACTTGGCCTTCGCCCTCGAGAAGTTGAAGCGGGAGGGGGAGTCGCTGGAGCTCTATCGCAAAGTGCTGGAGCTGGAAGCGGCAAACAGCACCGCGAGCAAGCGGCTGAAGCTGCTGGAGCGGCGTGGTGTGACCGAAAAGAGCCCTGCCAGCAGCGGCTCAGGCATGGCGGATTGAAGGCTCCATGCTCCATGGGAACGCGAAAGCGCGGGGAATGCAACAGTTATGCGGGGCTGATCTCCTGATCTACGTGGGATTGACTTCTTGGAGGATGTTAACCGTGCCTCCGTCCCTCACTGTTCCCCGCTGATCGGGCATCATGACAACAACAGATACACCAACACTGGATATCGAAAGCGTTGAGTACAAGCAGCAGTTTCTCCACGAAACAACTCGCTTGGCGATTGAGTCCGTGGAGAAGGGCTACTGAGCACCATGTTCGATGTGCATGAGTGCCATCTACTGGGCGCGGATCGATCGGGTGTACTTCGCGCGACTTCGCTTTGCAGGTCCGTCAGGCCTGGATGAACAAATCTGACCGCCACCCCTCTTGAAGGTCGAGCAGTGCCATGGCGAATTCCGTGACTCTGATCGCCTCCGGTCGCGTCCATGCCGGCATGGGCGAGGCACTGGCGGGTTGGCACGCTCGGCAGTCGGAAGCCCTCTCCCAGCAGGGCGGCTTCCTCAGCACCGATTTGCTTCCGCCCCGTTCCGGCACCAAGAGCGACCTCTGGACGATCCGGATCTCGTTCGCATCCCCTGCGGACCTCAAGGCCTGGCAATCCTCCGCCGCCTGCCGCGATCTGCTGGCGGCGGCAGCACCGCTGCTGGTGGGGGGTGCCTTCGAGGAACGACGTGAACAGGAGGATTCCTCCCCCACCAGCCAAGCCGACGTCACCGAGGTGATCTTCTCCAAGGTGAGGGCTGGGATGTCCGATCAGTACCGCCGTTGGGCGCAGCGGATCCAGGCGGCCCAGGCCGGCTACCCCGGCTATCTCGGCATGTATCTCCAGCCTCCTCAGGGGGCCGGTAAGGGCCACTGGGTCACGATCATCCGCTACGACTCCGCCTACCATCTCGAGACCTGGATGAACTCGCGCCAGCGCGCCGAACTGCTGGCGGAATCAAGGCAGTTCATCGAACGCCAGGAGCTGGTCCGCATCAGCACCGCCTTCCCCGGCTGGGTTCCGATGGATCCCGTTTCCGGGCAGGGGCCGCCCAACTGGAAAACGGCGATGCTCGTGATGCTCGGGCTCTTTCCGATTGTGATGCTGGAGCTGCGGCTGCTCAATCCGATTTTCTCCAGCCTAGGGATCCATCGAGCCCTGGGCACCTTCATCGGCACCTCCATCAGTTTGGCGCTCACCAGTTTCCTGACGATGCCCCGGTTGGTGAAGACGTTCGACTGGTGGCTCTTCCCTGGCGACACATCCCCCCGGGCGCTCACACGCCGGGGGGTGAAGATCATCTGCCTGCTGTATGTGCTGGAGGTGGCGATTTTCTCGAAACTGCTGCCCTTCTGAACGCAGCCTCCCCCCGCCCTTGCCGGCTGCTGCAGAACAACCAACCGCTGCGCGGAAGAACAGCCTCTCCGGGTGCGCGGGAACACCTGGGGCTTTGGGCGGCCGCCGCGCTGCCGGATCCAGTGCAGCCGCCGGCACCGGCTCGGAGCCACCAAGTGGCGGGCAACGACAGGAAGGCACGGTTCTGCCGGCAGAGTGTGGTTGTGGTTGCGCCGCCCGTTCCGCCATGACGCGTCGTTTGATCATTTCCGACAATCGCGACGATCCCGGCAATCCGTTGATCCTCGATGGCGACGCCATTGATGCGGCGGCCCGGGATCCTCTGGCGATCGGCAAGTTGATGGTGGATCAGGTGTGGGCGGAGGGCACCGATCCCACCGGCGGCGGCCTCTATTACGAGCGCAATCGCAATCGGCATCGGCGGCTGCGGGCCTTCGAAACCGGCAGCGAAGAGATGATGACCGGCGGCTGGGTGCGGGTGCTGGCCAGCCCCGAACAGGTGGAGCGGGAGCGGGTCGGCATGGAACAGGCCGCCCTGCGGGGGCTGGTGACCGTGCACGGCATCCATCGCGGCGTTCTGCTGGTGGAGTTTCACGACGTGCCCTGACCGCCACATCGCAACTCCCGTGCTGCGTTCGTGGCGCCGAAGGTCGCGGAACGCTTTGCTCGCCAGAGGCGTTGCTGGGGTCTCAGCCCCGTCGCCACCCCAGCCCCATTAGCCTCGGCCCCAACTGTTGATCGGCCCATGCAAGCCAGCTGGAACGGCGTCGTGATCGCCCGCAGCGACGACATCGTGACGGTGGAGGGCTACGCCTATTTCCCGGCCGAGGCCCTCAACGGCGATTGCTTCCAGCCCTCCAGCCATCGCACCTCTTGCGGCTGGAAGGGCGAAGCCCACTACTACGACGTGGTCGTGAACGGTCAGGTGAATGCCAACGCGGCCTGGTTCTATCCCGAACCGCGCGAGGCAGCCGCGTCGATCCGCGGCCGCGTCGGGTTTTGGAAAGGCGTGCAGGTGAGCCCTCAGTAAAGGGGCGCCATGGGAACCGCAGGGACCGGCTGGCTTCGGAAACGGGGGTGGGGAACGTCGATCCCTGGCGTTGATCTCTACCAAGAGGGCCCCAGCAATCAGCCTGTGACCGCCCATCGCGCTGAACCCAACTTCACCCGGCTGCTGTCTCACGCTGGCCCATGACTCCATCTGCAGCAGAACCCGGTGAGCGGCTGATCGATGGCCCGGCCCATGCCCCTGCCACGCTGTTGTTGGCCCACGGTGCCGGCGGGCCGATGGATAGTCCGTTCCTGGCGACGATCGCGGCGGGGTTGGCGGCCCGCGGTTGGCGGGTGGTGCGCTTTGAATTCCCTTACATGGTGCGGGCCCGCCAGACCGGGCGCCGCGGCGCTCCCGATCGGCTGCCCAAGCTGCTGGAGCACTTCCGGGCCGAGATGGCCCAGGCCTCCGGCCAGGGTCCCCTGTTCATCGGCGGCAAATCCCTAGGCGGCCGGGTGGCCAGCCTGGTGCTGTCGGAGCTGGAAACCAGCACCGACCCTGCCCCGCAGGATCTGGCGGGGGTACGGGGCGGCATATGCCTGGGCTATCCCTTCCACCCCCCCGGCAAACCCGACCAACTGCGCACCGCCCACCTGAAAGATCTGCGCTCGCCCCTGCTGATCCTGCAGGGGGAGCGCGACAGCTTTGGCAACCGCGCCGAGGTGGAGGGCTACGGGCTCGGCTCGCCCATCGCGGTGCGTTGGATCCCCGGTGGCGATCACAGCTTCAAGCCCAACCGCGGCGCGGGCCTCGATGAGGCCGCCGCCTGGCAACTTGCGGTAGCGGAGACGGATCGCTTCTGCCGCCAGATCCTCAACACCTGATCCCAGCGATCGGGTCAGAACAACGGCGTCAGCCGAGGGATCGGGGCTCAAGCCCCAGCTGTGCCGGGGCAGACAGACCAAGGCCAGAGCGCTGAATCGGCTTGGGGCCTCCTGATCAGCAACAAGGCTCCGCAGCGCCAACGATCATTGGCTGAGGAAGGCTGACAGGCACCAATGAGCCCCCAAAAGCGAGGCGGCGGAAGCCAGTCTTGGCCATGGGTCATGACGCCTTGCTCTGAGGCGGAGCGGTATTGCTGATCAGGTGGGGCGTTGGTCTGAGCTCACCGTGAGAAGGCGGCGAGGGCCGTCGCCAGCGGCTGGACCGGTTGGCTGGTGCCGCTGGTGACCTCCACGATCCGGCCGATGCAGGCGGGGGTGTCGAGGGCTTCAAGGCAGCAGCGGGCCACCAAGCGCCGCGGAATCGAATCGCTGCCCTGCTGATCGGGTCCGCTGTAGCGAATCCCCTCGCGCTCCAGCCCCTCCTCCCGCTCCGATAGGCCACCGGGGCGAATCACCGTCCAATCGAGACCGCTGCGTTCGAGGGCCTGCTCACCCAAGCGCTTCCAGACCAGGATCAACCCAAAGAGATTGAGGGGATGGGCCCAACGGCCAGCGCAAAGGGCACTCACCAGCACAATGCGGCGCAGGCCCACCCGCTGGCAGCTTTCCACCTGCCTTTGTACCCCCCAGGCATCCACCCGCATCGGCCCCGTGAGGTCGATGGAGGGGCGGGCGCCGGTGGCGATCACCAACGCATCCGCTCCGACCAGGGCTCGATCGAGAGCATCCGCATCCGTGAGCTCAAGCCGCACCTGCTCGCAGCTCTGCAGGCTGGCCGGCACGAGCGACCCTGGACGCAGCAACAGCCGCGGTCGATCACCGGCGGCCAGAACCTCCTCGGCGATGCGGTAGCCGGTTTTGCCGGAGGCGCCGCTGATGGCAATGGTGCGGGTCATCGGAGGGAGCGGTGCGCATCGGGGTTGGCGAGTCTGGCGGAAGGCTGCGGGGGAAAGGCGGTGCGGAAAGCCGGGCCCGGGCCACGGCGGCGACCCCGATCACCGATCCCCGGCAGCGACCGACGAAGCCGCTGGACTGCGCTCAAACCCGATGCGGTCGGTGTGCGGGATGCCACACCGGCAGGCTTTCCAAATCGAGGAGCGGTTCTACAACGCGGGAAACACCCTGGCTTGGCCCCATGGAACGGGAACATCTGCTCACCCTGGTGGATCACCACAAGCCCTTCAAAGGCACCTGGGAGATCTACCGCGATGGCGAGCAGCACTACACCGCCTGCCATCACGCCAACCAGCTGGCCATCGGTGGGGCCCAGGCCGGTGCAACCGCGGAATCCTGCCAGGAGCTGGGCGGCGAGCGGCAGGCCTGCGCCTTCACCAGCCAATTGCAATTCCACGGCTGGACGATCGAGAACCACGACCGCTCCTGCCAGGATTTCCGCCTGGCTTGTCACCTCTGAAGGGCTGGGCCCACGACCGCGGCCTGAGCCTCAAGGAGGGCTTCCGGGCCTTACGCATCTGCGGAGCGGCGGCATTCAAGACTGATCAAGGTGAGCCGAACGAGCGACAATCCGGCGCGCAAGCCTGCAGAAACCCCTGCCGCAAAGCCCATCAGAATCCTCAGAACAATCCCCATGACGCCACATCGTCCGTGGCGCAAGCATCAAGCCTGGCGGCCAATCCCAAGCAGGTAATCCGCCTAGGGCTGAGAACTGCTGGGGGCGCTGATTGTTCGAGCTGCCCTAAAGTGAGTTGTAATCACCCAGCTCCAGGGAGAATGCGCCTCATTCTGGTCAGCGGCGACGCTCCGTTGCAGGCTGTGCTCCTGGCCGAGGCCGCCGCCAACCAGGGCACGGGCCGCCTGGTGGATCTCAGTGGCGAGGGTCTGCTGGCTGGCGCCGAGCATTTCGATCCGCTGCAGGAGTTGGAGCGTCGCTGGCCGCCCTTGCGCCAGAGCCTGGCCAGCTGGCTGGAGTTCCTGCAGCTGCAGGCCCCCCAATCCCACCAGCTGCCGCTGATCCCCGGCCTGGAGGATGTGCTGCGCAGCCTGTTCCTGGTGGATCAGCTCAAGGCCGCCGGCGACCACGACCTGGTGGTGCTGCTGCCGCCCTGCGGCCAGGCGCAGCGGTTCCTGCAGGGGCTGGTCAGCAGCCCCGATCTGGTGCAACAGATCTACGAGCCGTTGCTCGAGCGGCTGGACCAGCTCAAGGACACCGTCGGCCGGCTGGAGGGCCTGCTCAACCTGCGGTTGCCCGATAGCTCCGGGCTGGTGGTGCCGCCGGCGCTGTTGGAAGACGTCGACCTGCTGCGCCAACGCCTGATCGACCCGGCCCGCTGCGAGCTGCAGCTGGCCATGCCCGCCGCCCTGGCCGAGCAACCGCTGCTGGGCCGCCGCATCGCCGGCTTTTACCTCAGCGGGGTGCAACTCAGTCGTCTATGGCTTCAGGGTCCGGTGGCGCCAGAGCTGCTGGCGGAGCAACCGCAGCGCTGGCAGCCCGCCCACCTGCTGCACACCGAAGCACTCCCCGAGTTCGAGGCGGCGGCCCCCGCTTGGCTGGCGCTGCCCTGGCAGGGAGAGGAGGCGATCAGCCACGCCAGCGACCCCGATGGCACGGCGGTCACCAGCCTGCTGCTGCCCGGACTCTCGCGGGAGCAGCTGCAGGTGCAGCGGGTGGGCCCTGCCCTGCAGGTGCGCCGCGGCCCGCTGCGCCGCGGCTATCCGCTGCCGAGCTCCTGTCTGGATCGGGCCCCCTGCGGCGCCAGGGTGGCCGGGAGGCGCCTGGAGGTGCGCTTCCGCTGAGCTCTCCAGCCCAGCCGGTGGTGGTGGTGCAGATGGCGGTAGGTCTGCAGGTTGTTGAACTCCGCCAGCAGCATCGGCAGATCGGCCAGCAGCACGGCGATCAGCGGATCCAGCATCACCACAAGGCTGAGCAGCAGGGCGGCGCTGTGGGGCACCAACGTGAGATAGAGGTTCTGGCGATTGGTGCGGCTGATCTGCCGGGCGATCGTTACGCAATCGACCAGGCGATCGAGGCGGCGGGCTGGCAGCACGATGTCGGCCATCTCAACGGGGAGCGACGGGCTGCCATCGGAAAGGGCCAGGGCGATGTCCGCCTCAGCGAAGGCGCCGGAGTCGAGCAGCGCGGCGCCGAGGTAGGCCACCGGCCCCTCGCTGCGGTCGAACTGCCGGATCAGCTCCATCCGTTGGGTGAGATCCAGGGAGGGATGGACTGCGTCAGCGGGCAACCGCAGCTGGCGGGCTAAACCCTGCAGCATCTCCCCGTGCCAGGTGCTCACCAGATGCAACCGCCAGCCATGGCGCCGCAAACGGCGCAGGCTGCGGAAGACCTTGCGGTCGAGTTGATCGTGGAACAGCAAGCCACCCACCAGCTCCCCTTCCACCAGCACAAACAACCAATGCAGGTCGGCCTGGCGGGCCATCGGCCGCGGGCGATTCACACCGAGGTGATCCAGCAGCTCTCCGCCGCCAACCATCACGGGCTGCCCGGCGAGGCGGCCGCTGAGGCCGAAGGAACCTTGGGGATGGAGGTCCGCCACGGCACGGGGCTGGAGCTGGTGGGTCTCGATCCAGTCCTGCAGGGGCAGCAGGGCGATCGACTGGGGCTGCAGAAAGCGGCGGAACCCGGCCACGATCTCCACCAACGCATCGGCGTTGTAATCGGCATGCACGCTCACCACATCGCGCAGCTGGCGTTCGATGCCAACGCCGAGCGCCGCCTCAGCGATCACCAGCGTGCGGCAATCGCTGAGACGCTCCAACGCGGCCGGGTGCCGCAACCGCACCCCCCAGCCGGTGCACAGACTGCGGGCGCCTCGGAAAGCCACCGAGGCGCTGAGTTGCCAGTCGTTCATCGGGTCGAACTGCACCAGGGCCGCCGCCTCGGTGAGGCGGCCTAACAGCACGGCCAGCGCGGCACCACCGAGCTGGATCGGCATCAGCTGGCGGTGCAGCTGGCGCGCCCGCTCAATGTCCCGGGGTGCGGGCTCATGGGGATTGAGATGCAACAGCTGCTGATAGAGCGGCTGCTCCGGCAACTCCTGGTGCAGCTCAAGGATCAGTTGGCCCTGTTGCACCAGCACCCCCACCAACAGGGCATCGCCCGGGGCGACGGCCAGCGGTGACGGCTCGCCATCCAGCAACTGCTTGCTGATCACCGCATTGCCGCTCAGCACCTGGCCCTCCAGCGGCACCACATCCCCTGGTCCCAGGCGAATGCAATCGCCCCGGCGCAACGCGGCCAGCGGCCGCCGTGGCGATCCCGCGTCGGCGAGGCGGAACTGGGCCTCGTCCATCCAGCGCCGCAGCTCGGTGGACAGGTTCTCGCTAAAGGTGCCCGCCTGGGTGATCGGCCCCCGCAGCAGTTCGCCGCCGTTTTCCATGGCCAGCTCCGTGGCCACCGTCTCCAGGTCGCCGCGCAGGATCAGGCTGGCGCACCAAGCCAGATCGAGGGTTTCGCGGGGCAGGCTGGTGCGATCCTCGCTGCGAAGGATCTCCCGCAGCAGGGGAAGCAGCAGAGGCGGCAGCAACAGCAGGCTGATCGGCAGCATCCACGCGGGCGCCAGGCTGGCCTGGGCCAGGGCCAGCAGGCCCGCCAACGACAAGCGCAGCAGCGGCCCGCCTTGCGGCGGGGGCGGCGAGGACGCGAACAGCTCCGACGTGGCCCCCTGCTGCTGGGGCGCGCCCAGCTGGTCGAGCAGGGATTGGATGGTGGCGCGGCGCCAGGCCCCGACCCCGACCCGCTCCAGCACCAGGCTGCCGGCCCGCAGGTTCAGGCGGACGTGGGCGACCTGGGGATGGTGGGCCGTGAGCAACCGCACGCTGGCGCCGCAGGCGGGGTTGTCGCGCAGATCGTCGCTCACCAGCCGCAGGCGAGCCGGCAGGGTGGAGCGCACGGTCCAAACCCCGCCGCTGGCGGGGCAGACGAAGTGATCTCCCGGCCGCAACCTGTCCTTCATCGGCGCCAGGCCCGCAGCGCCAGGGCCATCAGAAAGAACGGGGTGCCGGGAAGCACCGGCAGCGCCCAGCCCAGGATCGCCAGCACCATCAGGCCGTCCTGGAGGCTGTCGCGCCAGGTGGGGGTGTGGACCAGCGGTTGGGCTAGCAGCGCCGCCAGGCGCGGCATCAGATCGGGGGCTAACGCATCGATGCCATTGCCCACCACGATCCCCTGACCCAGGCCCCAGAGGCGAAACGGCAGCTCCGGCCAGGTGCCGCTGATGCGCTCCTTGAGTTCCAGGACCTGATTGAGGGGGATGGGCGGCTGGAACCGCAGCCGTTGCCGGCCGGGCACCGCATGAACGAGCTCAAGCCGCGTCATGGTCGAACGCCGCGACCGGGAGGGGATGGAAGCGCTGATCCTTGGGGTCGTAGCGCCAGGAGAGGCTCTGGGGATCGAGCTGGGCGGACCAGGCGTGGAAGTCGTCGCGGCGGCGGCGAGCCACCAGCCGCTGGGTGCTGACGCTCAGGCGCCGGGCCAGCTGGCTGGGGGCCAGGGGCATGGCGGCCGGGCTGGACTTCAGGGCGGCGATCCCGCGGGGAGGGGGCGTGGCGGGCGCCGCGGGGGGGAGCGCTGCCGACGCGGGCGCGGGCGTGGGCGGCGGCGGGGCGGCCACCGAGCGGGGCGCGGGCGCGGCCACCGGATCGGCGAAAGCTGGCTCCAGCTCGTGGACCGGAACGGCCTCGGTGAAGGGGTGACGCAGCGGCCGCAAGGCATTCAGGGCGGCCAGGATGCAGGTGCCGTTATTGATCAGAATCGCCAGCAGTGGCGGGATCGGCAGCAGCAGCCCCACCACCAGCGCCGTGAGGTTCGGCACCGCCACGACGGTGATGTTCTGACGCACCACGGAGAAGCTGAAGCGGGCCAGCGCGTGGGCATCCAGCAGCTGGCTGATGCGCTCGCCGCAGAGCACGATCTCAGCGGTCTCGCGGGCCAGGTCGCTGCCATGGCGGAATGACACCGCCACATCGGCATAGGCCAGGGCGGCGGAATCGTTGAGTCCGTCGCCCACGAACGCCACCCGCTTGCCCTCTGCCTTCCGGCGCCGCACCACCTCCGCTTTGAGGTCCGGCAGGGCCTCGGCGTGGATGCGGGACCGGGGCAGGCCCAGCTCCCGGCCCACCTGCAGGGCCACCGCCTCGACATCGCCGGTGAGGATGTGGCTGTCGATGCCCCGCTCGCTCAGCTTGCGCAGCAGCGCGGCGGAATCGGGCCGCAGCCGATCGGCCACGTAGAGAATGCCCACCACCCGGCCATCGACCGCCACCAGGATCGGCGTGGCGACCCGCAGCTGGGCATCGCGGCTGGTGGGCGGTGGATCCAGCCCCTCCTCGCGCAACAGGCGGCGGTTGCCCACCAGCACCTCCCGGCCGGCCTGGCGCGCCCGCACGCCACGGCCGATCTGGCATTGCCAATCCTCCACCGGAAGGGTGGCCAGGCCGCGGCGCTCGGCGGCGGCGGTGATCGCCAAGGCGATCGGATGGTTAAGGCCCTGCTCGGCGCTGGCGGCCAGCTGGAGCAGGCGATCGGCGTCGAAGCGCTGGTCGAGCACCTCGATCTCCAGCAGGGCCGGTTCGCCGGTGGTGAGGGTGCCGGTTTTGTCGAACACCACCACGTCGACCTCGGCCAAGGCCTCGAGGGCGCGGCCGCTGCGAATCAGGATGCCGTGGGCGGCGGCGCGGTTGAGGGAGGCCAGGATCGCCGTCGGCACCGACACGCGCAGGCCGGTGCCGAGGTCGAACATCAGCAGGGAGGCGGCCTGGGAGAGGCTGCCGGAGAGGGCGTAGCTGAGGCTGGCCAGACCGAGGGTGGGCAGCACGAAGCGGTTCGCCACCCGGGCGGCCACATTGCCGACGCGGCTGTCGCAGACGGGGGCCTCTTCGATCAGGCGGGCGATCTGGCCGGAGCGGGTGTCGTCGCCCACCGCGGTGGTGGCGATCTCCAGGTAGCCCTCCAGCAGCACGGAGCCGGCGAGCACCTCCTCACCGATCTCCACATCGCGGGGCACCGACTCGCCGGTGAGGCTGCGCACATCAAGGCTGGCCTGGCCCAGGGCCACGATGCCATCCACCGGCACCTGGTCCCCGGCGAACACGAGGGCCACGTCGTCGAGGCGCACCTCCGCCAAGGGCAGGCTGAGCAGGGCATCGCCCCGCCGCACGGTCACCTCACGGCCGAGGTCGGCCTTGAGGCTGCGGGCGGAGGCGTGGGCGATGCGCGCCGTGGCATCACGAATCGACTCGCCCCCTTCGATCATGGTGAGCATCAGGGCCGGACCGAGCAGGAAGCCCTCGATGCTGTGCAGCACCACCGCCAGGGCATCGAGCACATCGACGTTGATCTGACGGTCGCGGGTGAGGCTGGAACCAGCCCGGGCGAAGCAGCGGCCGCTGGCCAACAGCACCAGCACCAGCAGCGGGGCGGCCGGCAGTTCAAATGGGATGGCCAGCAAGGTGGCGCCGAGGGCCAGGGCCGGCAGGCGCAGCCGCGGCGGCATCAGCTCCAGCCGGGCGCTAGCCAAGGCGGCGGCGATCTCGTCTTGGGAGTCGTCGTCAAGCGGCTCGGCGCTCTTCGCGGCGGCCTCGCCGGCTGTCACCAGCCGGAGCTCCTGCTGGCGCAAGGCTTGCTCCTGGGTCGAGGCCCAGGCCAACGGCTCGATGCCGGCCTCCAAGGTCACCACCAGCGACCGGGTCCAGCGGCTCAGACGATGGCGGACGACGCCGGTCCAAGCGGCGCTCACGGCCTGCAGCGCCTCGAAATGGTTGTCCTCAAACGCGAAGCGGCAACGCTGCCCGACGCGATGGCGCAGGCAGAGCAGCGGTGACGCGGCGGGGAACTCAGCCTTCAATGGTCACTTCGGTGACGGTGTCGGAGGAGGTGCCGTTGGCGGATGCCTTGCCGGCCCGCTCCTGGGCCAGATCGGCCCGGGCTTCGGCCACCAGATCATTGAAGGATTCCCCCAGCTCGGCCACGTTGTGGGCCACGGATTTGCTGGCTTCCGACACCTTGTCGGCGACCACGACACCCAGCTTGAGACCCCGCTTGGTGAGATCGCGGCCCGTTTCAGACATGCTGCGGGACAGCTTGCTGCCGCCGGTAACGGCGGACACGGCCGGGGCCAGGGCCATCAGCCCCGCGCCGATGCCGAAGGCCACGAGCATCTCTAACTCGAACATGGAACTTTTATTCAGCCCTGTCAGTTTGGCAGAAAACAGCAAGACGTTCTGTTAAAGCTTGGTAATGCCCACCTCCCCCCGCGGCGTCCTGCGGCTGCGCCACTGGTTGCCGGGTCGGCTGCGGTTGCGGGCCCATGGGGCCAGCGCCGAAGAGAGCCGAGCCCTGGCCGAACGGCTGGGGGCGGAGTGGCATGGCTGGAGCGGCTCGCTGCTGCTCAAGCAGCCGCCGCCCCTGAACACCCTGGCGGCGCAACTGGAGCAGCAGGGCTGGTGGCTGGAGGCCCCCAGCCCCTTTGTGCAGCCCCCGAGCCCTGGCGGCCCCGAGGGCCCGGGTCCCGGGGCCCCCCGCTCGGGACAACCACGCCAGGGCGACCAGACCCCGCCGCCCCAGCCCCCTGAGACCCAGCGATTCAGCGGTCCAGCACCGAGCTCCGGAGGCCGCAGCGACAGGGCCGCCGCCGCCAGCCCAGCGTTGGCGACCCCCTGGGAGCAGGTGACCCTGGAGGTGGGCGCCAGCCTGATCGGCGCGGGGCTCGGGGAACCGTTGGGTCGCTGGCGGGGCGGTGGGCGGGCCGGCCCGGCGGGCGGGGCGGCGGGGAGCGGGGGGGGGCGGGT
>JBKCTK010000037.1:0-14304 GCA_046319055.1 Synechococcaceae cyanobacterium | reverse complement strand
ACGGAAGACCATGGCAGCTCCTGATCAGCAATAAAGCTCCTCAGAGCCAACGATCACAGGTTGAGGAATGCTGACTGGCTAGCATGAGCGCCCAAAGTCGAGGCGCCGGAAGCCCGTTCTTGCCCGGCGTGAGAACGCATTCCTCTGATGAGGAGCTTTGTTGCTGATCAGGTGGCCGCTTTGACCGTGCACAGGCGTTCTTGGCGCTCTCCGGGAGGTATCGCCACGCCAGGCGGGATGGGCCTCTCCAGTTGGCGGGTCGACCGCTTGGGGAACGCCGCTAGCCAGCCGACAAGCTGGGTTTCCATGCGGACTACCGGGTGATCGGCAGCGCAGCGGGCAGCGGACGGCTGGTCTGGATCGGCGGGTGCATGGCCCGCCACCTTGGTGATGCAGTCCAGAGGAGCCGCCGCGGTCGGTTCACGCGTCGAGGTCGTCGTCGTCGTCGTCGTCGTCGTCGAGGCCGTCGTCGAGGTCGTCGTCCTCCTCCTCTCCCTCCACCACCACCTCCTCCAGTTGCGTGGACTCCAGCATCGGCAGGAGCAGGATCGAGCCGGTTTCCCGCTCGAGTTCGATCCGGAACTCCTGGCCGGGTTCGAGGCCCAGGCGGCGGGTGTAGGCCTGGCCGATCAGCAGATTGCCATTGCCGTGGACGCGGGTGCGGAACTCAGCCTGGCGGCCCTTGCCGCCGCCGCCACCCGAACCAGCACTGGTGCCGTTGGCCCCCTCGGGCAGCTTGTAGCCCTTGGCGGCGATCAGAGCCCGGAAAAAGCTCTTTTTCAACACGCGGCCACTTGGACCCACATAGCCGCAGGCACGGGCGATTTGATCCTCAGGGCGGTTGCTGAGGGAACGGGCCTTGTCCAACAGGGCCTTGCCCTGCAGCATCACCGGGGCGGCTGCTGCCATGCCAGCGGTCGTGCCATTGACCGAGGAGGCAAACTCAGGGAAGGCCATCAATCTGGGATTGACATCATCGTTCGTTGCAATTGTGCCCGGCGTTGGGTTGGCTTCGCAAGTGGACTGGCCTCGCTGCGAGGGCTGGATCTGAGACCGGTCAACGGATGGGGCCGAGTGAGCGGTTACCGCGATCGCTGCTCAGGGGTCCCGCCGCTGCAGCAGCGAGGGGCCACTGCGGTGATCCAGCGGGATGGTCCTTGTGCTCAGAGGAGATAGAGGATCCCGTAGAGCACCACCCAGATGCCGTCCACGAAGTGCCAATAGAGCTCAGCGGCTTCAAAGCCAAATGGTTCAGCGGCGCTGATGCGGCCCTGGGGCCTTGTTTGGAACCAGACGATCAGGATGCAGATCACCCCCAAGGTGACATGTAGACCGTGGAAGCCGGTCAGGGCATAGAACGTGCTGGCGAAGAGGTTGTCGGTGAGGCCGAAGGGCAGGTTGAAATACTCCACCATCTGGCCGGCCAGGAAGGCGATGCCGAGCACGCCGGTGATGAGCAGCCACAACCGTGAACCCGACCGATCCGCCGCCATCAGCCGCTTGCCAGCCCGGTGAAAGGTGAAGCTGCTGATCAGCAGCAGGGCTGTGTTGATGGTGGGCAGCAGCAGCTCCCGGTCAAAGTTGGCTCCAGGGGGCAGGGTGTTGACGGCCCGGAAGGTCAGATAGGCCGCAAAGAACCCGGCAAAGGTCATGCCATCGGCCACGAGGAAGGTGGCTAGGCCGAAGAGGCGGGCGTCGTGATGGGCGGCTGCCGCTGCCGCTTCGGTGTGGAGGTGGTGGCCAGCGTCGGCGGCTTCCATGGCGGTGGAGGGGCCGGAACCTGGGGCGAGGCGGGTCATGGTTGGGGGGCGACGGGGCGCGGGTTGGGAAAACCGGGGAGGTGGGCCTGGCGACAGCTGGAGGATCGGATGAGCTGGGATCGGGGCGGTGCTGGGTCAGCTCCAGAGCTGCTGGCCGGTGATGCTGCCGACATCGATCAGCTTCGGATCAATTCCGTAACCGTAGGGCTCCTTCACCAAGGGTGCCTCTCCCTTCCAGTTCTCCACGGGTGGCGGGGAGCTGGTAAGCCATTCCGGGGTGAGGGCGCGCCAGGGATTGTCTCCGGCCACGGGGCCCCTCACCATGCTGTTGATCACGTTGTAGAGGAAGGGGAGTGTGCTCAGAGCCATGAGCAGAGCTCCGACACTGCTGACCTGATTCCAGAGGGTGAATTGGGGATCGTATTCAGCGACGCGGCGGGGCATGCCGTTTAGACCTAACCAATGCTGCGGAGCAAAGCAGAGATTGAAGCCGATGAAGGTGAGGGCGAAGTGCAGGCGTCCGAGATTTTCGTCCAACATCCTACCGGTAAACTTGGGGAACCAATGATAGACAGAGGCGAAGATCACAAAGACGGTACCGCCATAGACGATATAATGAAAATGGCCGACAACAAAATAAGTGTCATGGACGTGAATATCAAACGGGACCTGGGCAAGGGCAACGCCTGTAATGCCGCCAAACACGAAGTTGAAAATGAAGCCACAGGCGAACAGCATGGCACTGTTCAGGGCGATCTTGCCGCGCCAGAGGGTGGCCAACCAGTTGAAAAACTTGATCCCGGTTGGCACCGCGATGAACGAGGTGGCGATCGTGAAGAACAGGTGCATCCAGGGGGGTGTGCCACTGGTGAACATGTGATGCGCCCAGACGATCAGGCCCAACACCACGATGGCCATAATCGAGTAGACCATGGTGACGTAGCCGAACAGTGGCTTGCGGGAATGCACCGGCAAAATCTCGCTGACCAGGCCGAAGGCCGGTAACACCATGATGTAGACTGCAGGGTGTGAATAAAACCAGAAAAGGTGCTGATAAACGACAACATTGCCACCCATGGTTGGGTTGAAGAAGCCTGTGTGAGCAACGATGTCGAAACTCAGCATCAGCAGCGTTCCAGCCAGCACTGGCGTGGAGAGCACCACCAAGATGCTGGTGCCGAGCATGGCCCAGCAGTACATCGGTAACTGCATGAGCCTCAGCCCAGGGCGGCGGAGCTTGAGGATGGTGGCGATGAAGTTGATGCCGCCAAAAATCGAACTGCCGCCCAGCAACAGCACCCCCAGGATCCAGATCACCTGGGCCGTGGCTGGTGTGGTGAGGCTGAGTGGTGGATAGGCGGTCCAGCCGGATTGGGCCGATCCGGTGATGAAATGGCTGCCGATCAACAGGATGCCGGCGGGCGGAATCAACCAAAAGGCAACGGCATTGAGCCGCGGGAAGGCCATGTCGCGAGCGCCCACATAAAACGGAATCAGGTAGTTCCCGAAGGCCCCATTAACCACCGGCACGATCCAGAGAAAGATCATGATCGTGCCGTGCAAGGTGAGCACTTCGTTGTAGGTTTCTCGCGGCACGAAATCCGAGAGTGGGCTGGCGAGCTCGGTGCGGATGATGCCGGCCAGGGCGCCGCCGATGAAATAAAAGAGGAAACCGGCCACCAGATATTGCAAGCCGATCACCTTGTGATCGAGGCTGAAGCTGAAATAACGCAACCAGCCCTGGGGTTGGAGCGAGGGGGAGCTTGGCGGCGGTGAAGGTTGGAAATCGGTGGGGCTGGCAACAGTCATGGCTCGCAGGCGGTGGAGGAGAGCGGCGGGATGGATCAGGCGGTTGCCGGTGATGCCATGGCGACGGTGGCGGGGCTGTTCTTCTGCAGCCAGCTGTCGTAATCGGCGGGCTCGTGCACCACGACCGTGGAACGCATGCCTCCGTGGTAGGGCCCGCAGAGCTCGGCGCACACGATCGGATAGCTTCCGGCTCGGGTGGCGGTGAAGGTCAGAACGGTGGGCTGGCCAGGGATCACGTCTTGCTTGAGGCGGAACTGGGGCACCCAGAAGGCATGGATCACATCGTTGGCCTTCATGCGCAGCTCCACCGGCTGACCCAGCGGAACATGCAGTTCACCACTGGTGATATTGGCGTCGGGATAGTGGAAGATGAAGGCAAACTGCATGGCCGTGAGCTCGACAGGAAGCACAGCGGCCCCAGCGCCATCGCTAGCGGTCATGCCTCCCACCGGGCCGATGCCCCCCCAGATGCGTGGAGCTTTGGCGCTGCTGCCGGCACTGCTGACGCTGGCCATCTCGGCCATGGCGCCGGCTTGATGATGCATGGCGCTGTGGTCGTTCAAGGCCACCATGCCGCCCATGCGCTCATAGATGTCGTAGCTGTAAATGCCGATGAACAGCACCACCACGGCGGGGATGGCGGTCCAGAGGATTTCCAGGGGCAGGTTTCCCTCGATCGCCGCGCCATCCAAGGTGTCGCCAGCGCGGCGGCGGAAGCGCACCAAGCTGAACACCAGCAGGCCGGCGATGCCGAGAAACAGAATCGTGCCAATGCTGAACAGCACGGCAAACAAGCTGTCGTAAACGGGGGCATTGCTGCTGGCGTCAAGCGGCAGCAGGTTGATGCTCCGGGAGGCCCAGATGCCGGTGAGAACCAACACCATGCCCACCAGGAGGGTGATCAGGGGGGTGGGGATAGGCACGACGCGACAGATTCGAGCGGAGTTGAAGGCGAATGACGCCAATCCCACCAGCCTATGGGCCGAGCCATGGGGATGCGAGGCCTTGTTCCGAGATGCTGCCTTTTGGCGTCAAAGTTAACAGTTGCGACCGAGATGTCAGTGATTCCTGATCTGCCAGAACTCGCTACCTTGTGAATCCCTTTGGACTTGTCCTTTGGCGAGTTCTGTCTCTGATTCAACAATTAGTGCGGCGAGTGCCGCAGCGAGATCATCGGGCCTGGTGCCATCCGCCCCAGTTGCGGCGCTCCCCGGGCCAGCTGGGGACCTGCCGCGTCTGCGCCGCGGCATCGCTCTGCTCACCAGCCACCTGGTGGTGGCCTTGGTGGCGTTGGTCGTGATCGGCGGCGCCACCCGCGTCATGGAGGCGGGTTTGGCCTGTCCCGACTGGCCGCTGTGCTACGGCTCGCTGCTCCCCGGCGGCCGCATGAATCTCCAGGTGTTCCTGGAGTGGTTCCATCGCCTGGACGCCTTTGTGGTGGGCGTGGCCCTGCTGGTGTTGGCCGGCGCCAGCGTGTGGGGCCGGCGGCATCTGCCCGCTTGGTTGCCCTGGTCCGCGGGGCTGGCCTTGCTGCTCGTGGCCGTTCAGGGAGCGCTGGGGGCCCTCACGGTGTTGCGGCTTCTGGCCGCCGGCACCGTGACCGCCCACCTGGCCACCGCCCTGCTGCTGGTGCTGCTGCTGAGTGCCGTCTCCCAGGGGATGGAGGCTTCGACCTCGCCCATCCCGCCAGGCCAGCTGGCCCCATCCCTACCCCGCTGGTGGTTGCCCCTCGCGATCACGGCCGGGCTGCCGCTGCTGGCCCAGTGTCTGGTCGGCGGCGCCATGGCCAGCCGCTGGGCGGTGGATCGCTGCTTGCAGGTTGGCGAGGCCTGCCAGTGGCTGGCCCTGCACCGGCAGGTAGCCGGCCCGGCGGCCCTGGCCCTGGCTCTGCTGGCCGCCGCCAGTTGGCTGCTGCCGGTCGGCCTCGGCCTGCTGCGGCTGCTCAGCGGCGCCGCTGTGCTGCTGGTGGCCTGCCAGGTGGCCCTGGGCCTCGCCAGCCTGCGGCTCGGCCTCTCCCAGCCCGGGCTGACGATCGGCCACCAGCTTCTGGCCGGGCTGCTGGTGGCCCTGATCGGCGCCATCTGGGGCGCCTCGCTGCGGCACCGGTCCCTGCCGGTCGCGACCCGGATCGCTTTTGTCCCCACACCCTGAGGAGCCATGGTCAGCATTGTCTTCCGTCCCCAGGGCGAGCTTGGCGGGACCCAACCGCCGCCGCCCCAGGCTCCGTCCGCGGCATTCCGCCCCTCGGTGCGGCTACCCGCTTGGTTGGAGGTGGCCAAGCCGCGGCTGATCCCGCTGCTACTCGCCACCACCGTGGCCGGCATGGCGCTCAGCGCCGGTTGGCCGCTGACGCCGTCGCGGCTGGTCTGCACCCTGCTGGGTGGGGCCTTCGCTTCCGCCGCCGCCGGGGTCCTCAACTGCCTGTGGGAGGAGGATCTCGATGGCCGCATGCAGCGCACCAGCCGCCGGGCGCTGCCTTCGGGGCGGTTGGCCCAGGGTCGTGCCTTCGCCTTGGCGGTCGTCTTGACCCTGGCCTCCGTGCTGGTGTTGGTGCTCGGGGTCAATGCCCTGGCCGCCTCCCTCTCGCTGCTGGGCCTTTGCAGCTACGTGCTGCTTTACACCGCCCTGCTCAAGCCCCGCACCAGCCAGAACATCGTCATCGGCGGCGTTGCCGGAGCGATCCCCCCCCTGGTGGGCGCCGCGGCCGCCACGGGGCAGCTGGGCTGGTCCTCCTGGTGGTTGTTCGCCTTGGTGTTGGTCTGGACCCCCGCCCACTTTTGGGCTCTGGCGCTGCTGTTGCGCGAGGACTACCGCTCCGTCGGCATCCCGATGCTGCCGGTGGTGCACGGCGAAGTGGTCACGGCGCGGATGATCGGTCGCTACAGCTGGCTCACGGTGCTGCTCAGCGGCCTGGGGGTGCTGGCCCTTCCCAGCGGCGGCTGGCTTTACGGCCTGTTGATGTTGCCCTTCAACGGTCGGCTGCTCCAGCTGAGCCATCGCCTCGGCCAAGCCCCTGCCGATCCCCAGGCGGCCCGCAACCTGTTCCGCTGGTCGATCTTCTACCTGTTCGGGGTCTGTCTGCTGCTGGTGATGGCCCGCAGCCCCCTGGCGGCATGTTGGCCCCTTCCCCCAACGGGGACTCCTTGGGGGGCGCTCCTGACGGTCGCCTCTCCTTAGATTGCCAGCCGATTTCCCTCCCGGAGAGCCCCGGCTTGATTGAGCTCCAGCACCTCAGCAAGCGCTTCGGCGGAGGGCGCTCCGCCCCGATCCAGGCCCTCGACAACCTGAACCTGTCCGTGCCTGCAGGCTGTCTCTACGGCCTGCTCGGTCCCAACGGCGCCGGCAAGACCACCGCCTTGCGGATCCTGGCCACCCTGCTGGCTCCCGACAGCGGCAGCGTGCGGGTGGCGGGCCTCGACGCCCTGGCCGAGCCCCGGCGGGTGCGCCGTCTGCTGGGCTATGTGGCCCAGGAGGTGGCCCTCGACAAAATCCTCAGTGGTCGCGAGCTGCTGCGGCTGCAAGCCGATCTCTATCACCTGTCCCCGGGCGAGCGGGACGGTCGCATCGCCGAGCTGATCGCCCTCCTGGGCATGGCGGAGTGGATCGATCGTCGCAGCGGCTCGTACTCGGGCGGCATGCGGCGCCGCCTCGATCTGGCTGCCGGTCTGCTGCACCGCCCTCGCCTCCTGGTGCTGGATGAGCCCACGGTCGGACTCGACATCGAGAGCCGGGCGGCCATCTGGGAGGTGCTGCGGCTGCTGGTGGGGCAGGGCACCACGGTGCTCCTCAGCAGCCACTACCTCGAAGAGGTCGATGCGTTGGCGGATCGCCTGGCGATCCTGGATGCCGGTCGCGTGTTGGCCGAGGGCACTCCGGCGGAGCTCAAGGCCGCCCTTGGCGGTGATCGGGTGACGTTGCGGGTGCGGGAGTTCAGCGATGCCGCCGAGGCCGAGCGGGTGCGTCAGCTGCTGGTGGCCTGCCAAGGGGTGAGCCAGGTGGTGATCAACCGCTCCCAGGGCTATTCCCTCAATCTTGTGGTGGAGGACGACGCCGTGCTGGAGCTGCTGCGCCGGCAGTTGAGCGAGGCCCAGCTGCCGGTTTTTGCCCTGGCCCAGAGCCGCCCCTCCCTCGATGACGTGTATCTGCAGGCCACCGGCCGCACGCTGATGGATGCGGAGTTGGCGGTGGCTGGACAACGGGACATCAAGGCCGAGCGTCGCCAGAGCATGCGTTGACCCCCTGACCGCGCAGCCCCCGCCCCGCGGGCTGAACCGCCTCCCCGCCTCACCCTCCCCGCTTCCGCCCCCCGATGACCAGCGCCAGCCCCTCCCTCGACCGCGACGCCCTGCGGCTGCCACCGGAGCCCTCGGCTTTCGCCGAGATCCGGCAGGAGACCTTGGCGCTCACCCGCCGCCTGTTCGTGCAGTTGCTGCGCCGGCCCTCCACCCTGGTGGCCGGGGTGCTGCAGCCGCTGATCTGGCTGGTGCTCTTCGGCGCCCTGTTCGCCAACGCCCCCGCCGGTTTGCTGCCGGGAGGGGGCGGGTACGGGCGCTTCCTCGGGGCTGGCGTGATCGTGTTCACCGCCTTCAGCGCGGCCCTCAACGCCGGTCTACCGGTGATGTTTGACCGGGAGTTTGGCTTTCTCAACCGGCTCCTGGTGGCGCCCCTGCGGTCGCGCAGCTCGATTGTGTTCGCATCGGTGCTCTACATCACCAGCCTCAGCCTGGTGCAGAGCCTGGCGATCATGGCCACCGCCGCTGCGCTGGGCTACGGCTGGCCCGGTCCCACCGGCCTGTTGTTGGTGCTGGTCACCCTGTTGTTGCTGGTGTTTGCCGTCACGGCTCTGAGCCTGGGATTGGCATTTGCCCTGCCGGGGCACATCGAGCTGATCGCCGTGATCTTCGTGGCCAACCTGCCGCTGCTGTTTGCCAGCACCGCCTTGGCCCCGATCAGCTTCATGCCCCCCTGGTTGGGCTGGCTAGCGGCGCTGAATCCCCTTACCTTCGCGATTGAACCGATCCGAGCCGCTTACAGCGAAGGCTTTCGCCTCACCGATGTGGTCCTGGTCGCTCCCTACGGCTCCCTGACCGCCGCCACCTGCCTCGCCCTCCTTGCCGCCCTGGCCACAGGGCTGTTCTTGGCGATCCGTCCGCTGCTCGACCGCAAGCTCACCTGACGAGACCCTCCCCGTGACCCCCGCCCTCACCGTCGAACGCTCCACCGCAAGGCGCAGCCCCGATCAGCGCCAGCGGCTGCTGATCGAGCGGGTTCTTCGCCGCGACAGCGCGGGCACCGTCCGGTTGCTAGAGGCCTGGGTGCATCGCCGCGGCTTGGCCTCGCTGGAGGCGTTCTGCCGCGATGCGGTGCCGACCCTGCTTTCCGCCGCCGATACGGCCTGGTTGGAGGCATGCCTCCATGGGCCTTTGGAGCGGCGAGTGGTGCAGGCCGAACCCGCAGCGTCCTCCTTGGCCGACGAGGCCCTGGCCCTGCCCGCGGTCGAGACCTTGGCGCCTGTGGAGAGCTTGGCCGCCCCGGAGTCCCCGAACACCTCGGAGTTCTTGGCCCCCTCGGAGCCCCTGGTTGCCTCGAAGCCCCTGGTTTCCTCGGAGCCCCTGGGGCAAGGCGGGGATGTTGACCCTTCTCCCTTGGCTGCGTCCGCTGCGGAGTGGGGGGTGCACTCCGCACCAGAGCCCTTAGCTCACGAGCCTCAGGCTGCGCTCGCCTTGGAAAGCTTGGCCGCCCCGGAGTCCGTGGTTGCCTCGGAGTCCCTGGACACCTCGGAGTTCCTGGCCCCCTCGGAGCCCCTGGTTGCCTCGGAGCCCTTCGCCCCCTTAGAGCCCCTGGGGCAAGGCGGGGATGTTGACCCTTCTCCCATGGCTGCGTCCGCTGCGGAGTGGGCGGCGCCCGCTCCCTCCACCCCTCCCGGGGCTCTGAATCAGGGGGCCGGGGGGTGGCTTGGCGCGGTGCCAGAGGTTCAGGAGCTGCAGTGCCCCACGGCTCCGATCAGCGCGCCGCCGTCGGGTGCGAAGGCGTCCGCGCCAGCGACGCGGCCCGAAATCAGCAGCGGCTCCGCCGCGCTTGGGGAGATCGGCCCCCTCCCCAAGCAGCCGGGGCAGGGTCAGGGGCTCGAACAGAGCTTGTCAGCCGTCGGTGTGGTGCTGGCCGATGCGCCCCAGCGCCTGCGACGCAAGCTCTTCGGTTCCCTCGGCAAGGCGCGGGTGCTGATGCGGGCCTGCATCGACGAGGCCATCAGCACGCTTCATCTCCAAGCGCCAACGGTTTCCGAGTCGGAGTCGGAGTCGGTGCCCGAGCCCGAGCTGATCGCGGCCACGCCCGCCTCTACACCCGCCGTCGGCGGGCCAGCCGCTTGGCCTGATGAGGCCATGCCACTCCCATCCTTCCAACGAGCCGCCGGCCAACCCGCAGCGGCGCCAGACCCCATCGACACGGCCCCAGCGGCGGCCTGGAGCCGCTCCTTGGCCTCATCCCTACCGGTCGCCGCCTCTGGGGATGGGGCGCTGCAGGGACCGCCGGCCCCGGCGGCCTTGGCGGATTTGCGGGCCTGGTTGCCCGGCTCCTCCGCCGTTCACGATCGCCGCGCCAGCTGAGATGGCTCTCCTTGACTCCAATCGGCTGCGGGGCGGCCTGATCGTGTCGGTGCAGGCCCCGGAGGGCTCGCCGCTGCGGCAGCCAGCGGTGATCGCCGCCATGGCCGAGGCCAGCCTGGCCAACGGTGCCGTGGGGGTGCGGTTGGAGAGCCCTGAGCACATCGGCGCCGTGCGGCGCCGCTGCCCGGATGCCCTGATCATTGGCCTGTGGAAGCGCACCTATCCCGACAGCCCCGTTTACATCACGCCGGGTTGGGAGGAGATCGAGGCGGTCTGGTCCGCCGGCGCTGATCTCATCGCCCTGGACGCCACGGCTCGGCCCCGCCCCCATGGGGCGGATCTGGCCCAGCTGGTGCGCCGCTGCCACGAGGAGCTCGGTGCGCCGCTGATGGCGGATGTGGATAGCGTCGCCGCCGGCCTGCGGGCGGCCGAACTGGGCTGCGCTTGGGTCGGCACGACGCTCTATGGCTACACCGAGGCGACGGCGGCCTCGCCGCCCCCCGCCATCGCTCTGCTGCCGGAGTTGCGGGCGGGGCTGCCGCCCAGCACCCTGTTGATCTGCGAGGGGGGCATCGGCTCTCCGGCCCAAGCCCAGGAGGCGCTACGCCAGGGCGCCGATGCGGTTGTGGTGGGCACCGCCATCACGGGGGTGGATCTGCAGGTGGCGAACTATGTGAAGAAGCTGGGCGGGGGATGTCAAGGATTTTCCTAAGCCCTGGATTCTGAGACCATCGGCACCGCAGCATGGACGCAGAGTCCCTTTGAGGTGAACCGTTCGCCAGGAGCGAGAGCCATGCCGCAAGCCATGCCGCAGTTGTTGAGGATCCGAGCCCTGTCCCCGTCTGCCCCTAGGGCCCGCCGCCTGCTGGCGGGGCTCACTGGCGGCGGCGTCGCCCTGTTTGGTGCGGCGCTGTTTAGCTTGCCCAGCGCCGGTCAGCTTTCCGAAATGCAGGCGCTGAACAAGGAGCTGGGCAAGTTGTGCGCCAACCCCCCGCCCCAGGCGCTGACGGTTTGCCGCCTTCATGCCCGGCTGGTGAACACCCTTAACTTCGGCTGATCTCGGCCGCCATCGCGTGCCCAGCGGAGCCGCCTGAGCACGGGATGGGGCTGTGATGCTCCCCCTGTGCGCGGCGTCGTTGCGTGCCGCTCTGGGGTCAGCGGTGAGGTGAACAGTTGGGTCAGCCGTTGGGCCGGCAGTCGAACACCGGGGGGCTAACTGGCGGGCGGTGGGCCGCCGCGCCTGGACACAAGGGCCGCAGGACCTGTGGCGCCGGAGCCGGCCTGTCGGCGCACCAAGAACGCACGAAGAACGTGCTCAACAAGCCGGTCAGATGCCCCCCATGGCTGCAGCCGATGGCTTGCGAAAGCGCACCAGGATTGCCCCGTCAAGAGATCTCGTGCATCAGGATTCTCGAATTCGTCGGAATTCGGTCTCCCGGGCCGGCAACAACGCTCCGCAGAGCACAGCTGAGCGCTGTCCCGGCTCCAGCTGACAGGCTTTCCAGGCTTTGCTTGGGGCCTCTGGAGGACCGAGATCACTCCCTGAGGACCCGCCTCAGCCGTGGGCTCAGAACGGAGAAGCTGGTGAGGCCAGGCGATTTGGAGCAACGTTCCTTGAGCTGCGGAGCTGCATGGGCCTCAAGTTGGCTCCTGGGCTCAGCGTGCGGAGCTGTGTTGCTGATTGGCTTGGTGTTTGAACCCTTGGGCACACGGTTTTCGGGCCCCTGGCTGGGCTCAGCTCCCTGAGCCGGATCCGCCGGGGGGCTGCACGGTTGCTCAACACCTTGCCGGACAGCGCACTAGGGCACCCAGGGTTGTTGGAGAGGGGCTGGGGCGGCTGGGCCGGACGCATGCCATGCCCAGCCCAGCCCCACGGCAGGAGCTGCTGGAGGCCCGCCTGGTTCACATCATGCCGGGCATGCCCATGCCACCCATGCCACCCATCCCGCCCATGCCACCCATGCCGCCGGCTGCGGGGGCGGCCGCAGGCTCGGGTTTGTCGGCGATCACCGCCTCGGTGGTGATCAGCAGGGCAGCGATGGAGACCGCGTCCTGCAGGCCGAGGCGCACCACCTTGGCGGCGTCGAGGATGCCAGCGGCTCGCAGATCCTCGTAGTTGCCGGTGAGGGCATTGAAGCCAATCCCGTCGCGCAGCACCCGCTCCACCACCACATCGCCATCACGGCCCGCATTGGCGGCGATCTGGCGCAGGGGGGCACTCAGGGCCCGCTGCACGATCTCGATGCCGACGCGCTCATCGCCTTGGCTTGTGGCCAGCAGGCCGTCCAGCTCGGTGGCCAGGCGCAGCAGGGTGGTGCCGCCGCCGGTGACAACCCCCTCCTCCACCGCGGCGCGGGTGGCGTTAAGCGCGTCCTCAATGCGCAGCTTGCGGTTGCGCAGCTCGGTTTCGGTGGGCGCTCCCACCTTGATCACCGCCACGCCGCCGGCCAGCTTGGCGATGCGCTCATCGATCTTCTCGCGGTCGTAGTCGCTGTCGGTTTGGTCGCGCTCGCGCTTCAGTGACGCGACCCGTTGCGCGACGGCATCGCGTCGGTCTTCGAGGGCCACGATCGTGGTTTCGTCCTTGCCGATGGTGATCCGGTGGGCCCGGCCCAGGTCCGCCAGGGTGGCCTTGTCCAGGGTCATGGCCTTGTCCTCACTGATCACCGTGGCTCCGGTGAGGATGGCGATGTCTTCGAGCATGGCCTTGCGCCGATCCCCGAAGCCCGGAGCCCGCACCGCCGCCACCTGCAGCACCCCGCGGGATTTGTTCACCACCAGGGTGGCCAGGGCCTCGCCCTCCACCTCTTCGGCCAGGATGACCAGGGGTCGGCCGTTGCGGGATACGGCTTCGAGCAGTGGCACCAGGTCGGCCACGGCGCTCACCTTGCGGTCGGTGATCAGCAGCAGCGGCGCATCGAACACCACTTCGCGGCGATCCTGATCGGTAATGAAATAAGGAGAGCAATAGCCGCGGTCGATCGCCATCCCCTCGGTCACCTCCAGTTCGGTGGCCAGCGACTTCGACTCCTCCACGGTGATCACGCCGTCGGCGCTGACCTTCTCCATCGCCTGGGCGATCATTTGGCCGATCTCGTCGTCGTTGCCGGCGCTGACCGCCGCCAGTTGGCGGATGGCCTCGCCCTCGATCCCCCGGGCCTCCCGGGCGATCCCCTCCACCACCGCGGCCGTGGCCCGCTCCATGCCATGCCGCAGGGTCACCGGGTTGGCGCCGGCGGCTACGTTGCGCAGACCTTCGCGCACCATGGCCTGGGCCAGCACCGTGGCGGTGGTGGTGCCATCACCAGCGCTGTCTTTTGTCTTGCTGGCGACCTGTTGGATCAGCTTGGCGCCGAGGTTTTCGAACGGGCACTCCAGTTCGATCTCCTTCGCGATGGTGACCCCGTCATTGACGATGTCGGGGGCTCCGTACTTCTTCTCCAACACCACATTGCGGCCGCGTGGACCGATGGTGACGCGCACGGCTTCCGCCAGAGTGTTGACGCCACGCTCCAGCGCATCCCGGGAGGCGTCGGAGAAGCGAATCAGCTTGGCCATCGGTGGCGTAAGGACAACAAGGGTTGATTTTTTAGCCTCCCATAGCGACGGCGCCACCCCCTCGGGGTCGGGGGGTGGGGATTGCCGAAGCGCGGCGCCGGGCCACGGGTCGGTGTGGGGCACTTATGGTCTGGCCCATGGATGAGTTGTTGCAGCGCAGCCTCAGCGACGCCGTCGACGCGGCGACCGCCGCCGCCGCCGATGGAGGCCTGGGACCGGCCACGTCCGCCAACGGCATGGTGTTCCTGCTGATCGCGGCCCTGGGCTTGCTGATGGCCCTGGTCTACGTGCCGATTCGGCTGTTCCTGACGCTGACGGCGCGGCAAAGGCGCCTCCGGCTGCTGCAACAGATTCGGCGGCTACGGGACGACCTGGGCCAGCCGCTGGAGGGACAGAAGCTGGGTGCTCAAGCGCTGGAGCGGCAAGCGCTGGAAACGAGCGACTGAGGCTGTCCCCCCCTCGGCATCCGTCGCGGGCTGATGGCGACAGGTCGCTGGGAGGTCGTCCGTTGATCCGGATGGCCCATCACCGCTCAGGCGGTGGCGGGGGACTCAGCGCATCACCATGCC
>JBKCTK010000036.1:0-3126 GCA_046319055.1 Synechococcaceae cyanobacterium | reverse complement strand
GGGATGTAAGGAGTAGGGGTCGGGGATGAACTTTTCAGCGGTGAGCTGGGGATTGTTGAGATAACCGCGGGCGAGTCCGGCGCCACCGATGTGCAGTTCGCCGGGGATGCCGATCGGGCAGGGCTGGCCGTTGTGGTCGAGGATGACGATCGCTGTATTGCTGATTGGTCTGCCAATGCTGACTTCATCAGAGTGGGAGTGTGAATGCTCGTCGAGATACAGGCTCGTAACCACATGGCTTTCGGTGGGTCCGTAGTGATTGTGAAGCTTGCATAGGGGGTGCCTGCCGAGGAACTGGCGAATTGGTTTGGTGATGAAAAGTTGTTCACCTGCTGAGATAATGTCGCGGATGGCAAGGGGCGTCTTGGCTGAAATGTTGACGGCAAAGATGGAAAACTGCTCTAGGGCGACATAGGGCAGAAAGAGTCTTTCAATCTTGTTGCTGGCTACGTATTCAGCGAGCTGCCTGATGTCGGTGCGAGTTTCCTTGCTGACGAGGTAAAGCGTGCTGCCATTGATTAGTGACGTGAAAATCTCTTGCAAGCTCACATCAAAAACACAAGTCGCAAACTGCAGTGTTCTTGCTGGGGCTTTGAGCCGCTGGTCGCGATGCTGCCAATGGACAAGATTGGTCAAAGTATGGTGTTCAACTTCAACGCCTTTAGGGATTCCTGTGGAGCCGGATGTATACAAGACATAGGCTAGTGAATTCTGCCTGAAACCATTTTTCGCATCCGGGTTTGTGGTCGGGAGACCTGTTTGTTCAAGCTGATCCAGATCGATGGATGACCTTGAGAGATGCAAGGCTGCTCGGGATTCTTCCTTGACGATGGTCAGCGTGGCGCAGGATGCGTCCGTGAGCTGTTGAATCCGCTCGTCGGGCCAGCCGGGCTCGAGGGGGAGGTCGGCGCCGCCGGCGTTGAGGATGGCGAGGAGAGCCACGATCAGCTCGATGGAGCGCTCGAGGCAGACGGCGACGATCACTTCAGGGCCAACGCCTTGCGCGATCAGGTGATGGGCGAGCTGGTTGGCGCGGGTGTTCAGTTCGGCGTAGCTCAACTGCTGGTCTTCAAACACCAGGGCGATGGCCTCGGGGCTGAGCTCCACCTGCCGCTCGAACAGCTGGTGGACGCAGAGATCCGGCACTTCACTGCGGGGGCCCTGCTGCCAGGTTGCGATCAGCGCGCGCTCGGCTTCTGGCAGAAGATTCAGGGTTGCGGCGGGGGCATCGGGGGTTGCCGTTGCCGTGGCAAGCAAGGTGAGGAGCTGGGCGCTGAGCCGTTCGATGCGATGGGCATCGAACAGATCGGTGGCGAAGCTGAGGGTGCCCTGCAGGCTGTCATCAGGGCTGCGCCGCAGGAAGACCTCCAGATCAAAGCGTGAGGAGCGTCCGCTGGCGGGCAGGGGTTCCCCTTGGAGTCCGGCAAGGTGGCATGGCGCGGCATTGGATGGCTCAAAGAGCTGCAACAACACTTGCGCTAGAGGGTTGCGGCTGCGGTCCCGTTCGGGCTGCAGCGCCTCGACCATCTGCTCAAAGGGCAGCTCCTGATGGTCGTAGGCGGCGATGGAGGTGGTTTTGACCTGATCGAGGAACTGGCGGAAGGAGAGTTCCGGCGAGAAGCGTGTGCGAAGGGGTAGGGTGTTGACGAAAAAGCCGATCAGGGATTCGAGATCGGGATGGTTGCGGCCCCAAATCGGCACGCCGATCGCAAAATCGTCCTGGCGGCTGGTGCGATGTAGGAGCAGGGCGAGCAAGGCCAGCAGGCCCATTTGCAGGGTGGCGCCTTCGCAACGGCAAAGGGCCTCGAACGGCTGCAGCAGCGCCGCGGAGATCGTGAAGGCCACCTGGCCGCCGCGATAGGACGGTTCGGCCGGCCTGGGTCGGTCGCTGGGGAGCTCCAGGGGTTGCAGGCCGGTGAGTGCCTCGATCCAGTGGCGCTGGAGGTCGCGCAGCCGTGAACCGCTGAGGCGTTGGCGCTGCCAGGCGGCGTAGTCGTGGTAGTGAACGGCAAGGGGCTGGAGCTCTGGGGATCCGCCGCAGTGGTGGGCGTTGTAAAGCGCAGTGAGATCACGGGTGAGCAGCGAAAGCGACCAACCATCGGAGGCGATGTGGTGATGGTTGAGCAGCAGGATGTGCTGATCCTTGGCGACCTGCAGCAGGCGGGCTCGGAGCAGCAGGCCGGAGCTGAGGTCAAAGGGTGTGGTGGCTTCCTGATCTAGCCAGGTGTCGATCAGCGCCTCGGGATCGCGCCCGTCGAGGGGTTCGGGGCTGAGGAGGAAGGGGGCGGCAGGATGCAGGACTTGCACCACCTCATCCCCCAGCATGTGGAAGGAGGTACGCAGGGTGGAATGGCGCTCGATGAGGGCCGTGAGGGCCTGCTGCAGCGTGGCGATGTCGAGTTCACCCTGGAGCGGCCAGAGGAAGGGCAGGTGATAGGCGCAGAGCCGCGGTTCGAGCTGGTGCAGGAACCAAAGACGTGTTTGGGCGTGGGAGGCGCGGTAGGACTGGCATCCCGGGGGCCAATCGCCGGCCAGGGGCTTCGCGGCGGGAATGGGCTGGCGAGCGGCGGAGGTCTCGGAGCGGCCCTGGTGGGGGAGGACGAGGGGAAGTAGGCCGGCGATCGTGGGGCTTTGAAACAGCGCTGCCAAGGGAGGAGCGGTGCCAAATGCCTGCTCGATGCGGGAGACCAATCGGGCGGCGGCGAGGGAATGGCCGCCCACGAGGAAGAAGTTGTCGGCGATGCCGAACTCGCAGTGGCCGAGCACGTCGGCCCAGAGGCGATGGAGCTGGTGTTCGAGTTCGGTGGAGGGGGGGATGCGCTGGTCCAGATCACCCGCGAAGGACGGGGCTGGCAGGGCCTTGCGATCGAGCTTGCCGTTGGCGGTGAGGGGCAGGGCCTCCAGCGCGATGAAGGCTGAGGGCACCATGTAGTCCGGTAGGCGTTCGCCAAGAAAGGAGCGGAGCTGCTGTGAGGTGAGCTGGGCTAGGGCGCTGGCGGTTTCATGACTGCTGCCGGATTCATTGCAGTTGCCATCGCCGCTGCCATGGCTGCCGGTTGGGTCATGGGTGAGCGGGTCCCTGGAGGCGCTTTCGGCGAGAGGCGGCTGGTCGGACGGGCGTTGCGG
>JBKCTK010000035.1:0-20220 GCA_046319055.1 Synechococcaceae cyanobacterium | reverse complement strand
CGCCTGGCGAACGCCTCGAGATCCCGGGAACTGCGGCAGCCACTGAGGATCCCGAGCACAGCCACCAGCAGCAAGAACCACTGCGAGTAGCAGACCCCGCGGCGGTAGGGACCGTCCGGGATGGCCTTGAGGAAGCTGATCAGATCATCCGGTGCGGGCTGAGGTGCTGCGGCAGAGGGGGATTCGGGCATTGGAAGCACGGAGACCCGCCGACCGAAGCCAAGGCTGACAGCCTCGACAAGGCCTACTGGGACAGACTTTCAGGCAGCCCTGTGTCGTTGCTGCCGCACCAGCATTGAGGATTCAACCAAGACCTGGGATTCTTCGAGTGAGGCCCGCTGGGGGGTGTCGCTGAAGTGGCCACGGCATCGCATCGAGCCTCCCTCGTGAAGCAGGTGCTAAATGCTGGCTCACAACCCAGGCACCACTTCAGTTTGCCGACCAGGTGGAGCGGATCGGGCTAGGCGTCAGGCTGGGCGATCATGCGCACTTGACGCTGCCCATTGAAGTGTTCTGCATCACTGCACATCCTGGGGTTTGAGCGGATCGCACCAGTGGGTGGACTGAAGCCTGGTCGAGGAAGACCAGCGGCAGGTTGCGAATCTACCCCCCGGCCGGCCGTGAGGGACTCCTGACTCACGTCCTGTTTGGGGATACGGAATGCAGGCTCCCTCGGGCAAACCCGTGATGCAACCTGTCGCCTGAGCAAGGATCCGCGAGCAGATTTGGGGCAAGACACCGTGATGGTGGCTCAGGGATTACAGGATCGCCCAAAGAAGCTGACCGGGGACCCTGCCTGGACGGCTGTTGACCACAGCAAGGTGGGGCATGAGACGACGATGAGAAGCACGATTGGATCAACATCAGCTTGCATGGGTGCACCAGGCAGCCTGAAAATGTTGGCCTATTCAGCGATGAGAGGGGAGCCTGATCGGCTCTCAACATCGGGGGATCAATCCTCCGCCCAGATGTAGCGGGTCAGCTCGGCCCCATCGGGTTCAGGGGCGTCGAGGGCGAACGAGACACAGTCGGCGACTTCCGCATCGATCTCCTTTTCGATGGCGCGCAGATCGGCCTCAGTGGCCAAACCTTGGGCGCTCAGGCGGGCGGCCAGTTGCTTGATCGGGTCGCGCTGGGCCCAGAACTCCTTCTCGGCCTGAGCCCGCAGCTCGTCGGGGTCGGCCAGGGAGTGGCCTCGGAAGCGGTAGGTGAGGCACTCCAGCAGGGTGGGGCCTTCGCCAGCCCGAGCCCGTTCGATGGCCCGCTGCGCCGCGGCACGCACCGCCAGCACATCCATGCCATCCACCTCTTCGCCCGCCATGCCGAAGGAAGCCGCCTTGCGCCAGATCTCCGGGTCGCTGGTGGCGCGGTTGTGGTCCATGCCGATGGCCCAGCGGTTGTTCTCAACCACAAACAAGATCGGCAGCTTCCACAGCGACGCCATGTTGAGGCATTCATAGAACTGGCCCACGTTGCAGGTGCCATCGCCGAAAAAGGCGGCTGTAACGCTGTCGTGATTGGCTTCGCCCAGCACCTCGCGGCGATAACGGCTGGTGAAGGCGGCGCCGAGGGCCACCGGGATGCCCTCGCCGATGAAGGCATAGCCGCCGAGCAGGTGATGCTCCCTGGAGAAGAGGTGCATGGAGCCGCCACGGCCCTTGCTGCAACCCGTCTCCTTGCCAAACAGCTCGCTCATCACTTCCCGGGCCGGCACGCCGCAGCTGAGGGCGTGGACGTGATCGCGGTAGGTGCTGCAGAACCAGTCGTATTGGGGCCGCATCGCCTTGATGACACCCGTGGAAACGGCTTCCTGACCGTTGTAGAGGTGCACGAAGCCAAACATTTTGCCGCGGTAGTACATCTCGGCGCACTTGTCTTCGAAGCGGCGTCCAAGCGTCATGTCGCGATAGAGCATGAGGCCCTCTTCGCGGCTCACCGGCGACGGCTCAGAGGGATAGAGACCCTCAAGGCGCACCGCGTGACTGCCGGCTTCCGGTGGCGGCCCCCCGGGGGTGCCGGCAGGAGCGAAGGGGGCGGTGGTGGCAGTCGAGAGTCGGTCCTGCGGCATGGGGCTTACCTGCGAAAGCTCGACCTTCGTAGGTCGTTCCAAGGGCGACTGTAGGGGGTCTCCCCGAGCGTCTCTGTTCACAGTGACCGGGTTGATGGGGTGAGCACCGGGGTCTCCGCCGGCCCGCCATCGGTCGAACCGCTGGGGGAGGGCCAACAGCGGCAGGCGGCCCCGGGGCTTCTCTTTACACTGCGCCCACCGATGAGTACCCGGGTTGGATCTGCCGATCGATCACTTCGGGCTGCTGGGCGTGACCCCCGGCACCGATGCCCAGGGCGTGCTCAGGACGCTCCAGCTGCGCCTCGATCGGGCGCCGGATCAGGGTTTCACGTCGGAAACCCTCGAAGCCCGCGCCGAGCTGCTCCGGGCCAGTGCCGACCTGCTCAGCGATGGTCCCCGGCGAGCGGCCTATGAGGCGGATCTGACCGCGTTGACCCGCTCCGAACAGGCGGTGCAGCCAGCTTTGGAGATTCCCGGCAGCCGCGAGGTGGCGGGTCTGTTGCTGCTGCTGGAAGCGGGCCAGCCGCAGGAATGCTGGGAGCTGGCCCGCGGTTGTTTGCAGCCACCCCAGGCACCGGCCCTCGGCAGCAGCCGCGAAGCGGACCTCTCGCTGCTGGCCGGACTGGCGGCACTTGACGCGGCTCGCGAGTGCCGCGATCAGCGCCGCTACGAGCATGCCGCCCGCCTGCTGCGAGAAGGTTTGCAACTCTTGCAGCGCATGGGCCAGGTGCCGGCATTGCGCGAGACGATGCATCGCGACCTCGAAGAGCTTGCCCCCTATCGGGTTCTCGACCTGCTCAGCCGCGATCTCGCCAATGTGCAGGAGCGTCGCGAAGGCATGGTGCTGCTGGAGCAGCTGGTGCAGAAACGCGGCGGGCTTGAAGGGGATGCCGACGCGGCGTTCCCTAGCGAACAGTTCCAGTTGTTCTTCAAGCAAATCCGCGGCTTCCTGACGGTCCAGGAACAGGTTGATCTGTTCAGCCGCTGGGCCGAGGCCGGCTCCTCCACGGCGGGATTCCTCGCGGGCATCGCCCTCACCGCTTCCGGTTTCGCCCAACGCAAACCCGAGCGGATCGCGGCGGCGCGGGAGCGCTTCCTCGCCAGTGGCCGTCCTGGTCTTGAGCCACTGCTGGCCAACCTGCATCTGCTGCTGGGCGAGGTGGACCAAGCCGTCACCCTGTTCGACGAGGGGGCCGCCAAGGACTTGCGGGCCTGGGCCTCGCGCCACAGCAATGACTCCCTGGGCCGCTTGTGCGCTTACTGCCGCGACTGGTTGAGTCGCGATGTGCTGCCCGGTTATCGCGATCTCGATGCCGACGCGGACCTGGACGTTTACTTCAGTGACCGCGATGTTGTGCAGTGGGTTGAACGGGAGGACCGCCGCGCTGGTCGGCACTATGCGGTGGCCCCAGCCGAGGAGCCAGCGCTGGCCCCTCTGGCCGGAGCCTCCTATCTCGGAGATCTCGATTGGAGCTTCACCCCTCCCTGGGAGCTCGATTCGGCGAACGAGGCCATCGCCGCACCGCCTGCCCCGGCGCCGCAGCCGAAGGCCGAGCGCCAGCGCTGGCCGCTGCTCAACATCGGGATGCTTCGGCCCCAGCGCGCTCCGTGGGGGATCGGATTGGCCGCTTTGGCCGTTGCGCTGGCGGCGGGGGTCTGGGCCCTGCGGTCGCGGGCTCCAGCCCCTGGGGCGAACTCCCCCGGTGTCATCGGGCTCAAGGTGGTCCCCCATGGCAACGGCCAGGTCGACACGCGGGCGACCCCAACAGCCGCATCAACAGCATCACCGGTCCGCGGCAGCGCTTCCCCACCCCGCGCTTCGAACCTGCCGCTGACAGTGGCCGATCCCGATGAGCCCCAACTCCGGGGGCTGCTGGAGGCCTGGCTGGATGCCAAGACCGCCGTGTTGGCTGGCAAGCAACCGGCCTTGCCGCTGGATCGTCTCGCCCGCTCCGGTCCGGTGGAACGGCTGCAGGCGGATCGCCGCCGTGACCGTGAACAGGGCCAGACCCAGGCGATTCAGGCGGAGATCCGCACCCTTGCCATCAAGGAGCGCACCCCCCAGCGCATTGCCGTCGCCGCGGAGCTCGATTACAGCGATCGTCGCCAGGGCGCGGACGGCAAGGCCATCGGCCGCACGCCCGCGACGACCCTGCGCAATGTTTATGTATTTGGACGCGATGGCGACACCTGGCGCCTGGCGGCCACTTACACCGGGCAGTGACCCCCTTCTGATCCATGTTCGAAGAGCTTTCCCAGCGTTTTGAGGACGCCGTCAAGGGCCTGCGCGGGCAGGCCACCATCTCGGAAACCAATGTCGACGAGGCCTTGCGGCAGGTGCGTCGGGCGTTGCTGGAGGCGGATGTGAGCCTTCCTGTGGTGCGTGATTTCGTGGACGAGGTGCGGCGGCGGGCGGTCGGGGCCGAAGTGGTGCGGGGCATCAGCCCGGATCAGAAGTTCATCCAGCTGGTGCATGAACAGCTGGTGGAGACCATGGGGGGTGCTCAGGTTCCCCTGGCCAAGGCAGACCAGGCGCCCACGGTGATTTTGATGGCGGGTCTCCAGGGTGCCGGCAAGACCACCGCCACCGCCAAGTTGGCGCTTCACCTCAAAGACGAAGGACGGCGCGCCTTGTTGGTGGCCGCGGATGTGTACCGACCGGCGGCGATTGACCAGCTGCGCACCCTCGGCGACCAGATCGGTGTGCCCGTGTTCAGCCTCGGCGCGGCCGAAAGGCCCGAACACATTGCCGCAGCAGGCGTTGCTCGGGCTCGCGAGGAAGGATTCGATACGGTGCTGGTTGACACCGCCGGACGCTTGCAAATCGACCAGGCGATGATGGAGGAGATGGTCAGGATCCGTGAGGCCACGCACCCCGATGAGGTGCTGCTGGTGGTGGATTCGATGATTGGTCAGGAAGCGGCGGATCTCACCCGCGCGTTCCATGAGCAGGTGGGCATCACCGGGGCCGTGCTCACCAAGATGGACGGCGACTCCCGCGGGGGGGCGGCCCTCTCGATCCGCAAGGTGAGTGGCGCCCCGATCAAATTCATCGGCACCGGCGAGAAGGTGGAGGCGCTGCAGCCGTTTCACCCCGAGCGCATGGCCAGCCGCATTCTGGGGATGGGCGACGTTCTCACCCTGGTGGAAAAAGCCCAGAAGGAGGTGGCGCTTGCCGACGTGGAGCGCATGCAGCAGAAGCTGCAGGAAGCCAGCTTCGACTTCGCCGATTTTCTTCAGCAGATGCGCCTGATCAAGCGCATGGGCTCCTTAGGTGGCCTGATGAAGCTGATCCCTGGGATGAACAAGATCGACGACGGCATGCTGCGGCAGGGAGAGCAGCAGCTCAAACGCATTGAAGCGATGATCGGCTCGATGACGGTGGCGGAGCGTGCCAAGCCCGAGCTGCTGGCTTCCCAACCGTCGCGCCGCCGACGCATTGCAGCGGGCAGCGGCCACACCCCGGCGGATGTGGACAAGATGCTGGCCGATTTCCAGAAGATGCGAGGGTTTATGCAACAGATGACCCGCGGCGGGATGCCTGGAATGCCCGGTATGGGCGGTGGCTTCCCTGGCATGGGTGGCGGCATGCCCGGATTCCCGCAGCCAGGCCCCACGGGGCAGCGGGGCGGCGGCGGCGCCGCCAAACCCGCCCGACCGGCGAAAAAACGCAAAGGCTTTGGCGAGCTCTAAGCAGCCGCTGGTGGAGGGCGGGGCGGTCTTGAGGTAGGGTTTCCGTTTGCACCTCAACGGGTTAGGCCGCGATGATCAAGCTCCGCCTGAAGCGGTTCGGCAAGAAGCGGGAGGCGAGTTTCCGCCTGGTTGCCACGAACAGCACATCCCGCCGGGATGGCAGGCCGCTGCAGCAGCTCGGCTTCTACAACCCCCGCACCAAGGAAACCCGCCTGGATGCCGAGGCGATCCGTCAGCGCTTGCAGGAGGGGGCCCAACCCACCGACACCGTGCGAGCTCTGCTGGAAAAAGGCGGGCTGCTGCCCAAGACCATCCGGCACGCTGAGGTGATCGGCAAGCAAAAGCAAGCTGCGGCCCGAGAGGCTGAAGCCGCTGCGGCACGCAAGGCCGAAGCCGAGGCCAAGGCCGCCGCCGAGGCGGAAGCCAAAGCCGCCGCCGAGGCGGAAGCCACCGCAGCGGCGGCCAAAGCGGCCGAGGCTGAGGCCGCCAGCGACGCGGCTGAACCCGCGGACAAAGCCTGAGCCGGCCGATCGCCCCGGTCCAGGGTTCGCTAGCCGAAGACGGAGATCCCGGTGATCCCTCCCTACGGCTGATCTCCCTGCCTGATGGCAATGCCGCCACAGCCTTGGCGGGCCCCGATGCGGCGGTCCTGCGCAAGCTGGAGGCCCTCAGTGGTGCTTCCCTCACCCTGCGCGGTCTCGACCTTGTTGTTCAGGGACGGCCGCTCCAGGTCAAGCGGGTGCACGCGCTGATTCAGGCCTTGGAGCCCCTGTGGAGTCGGGGTGAAAGGGTCAGCTTGGTGGATCTGCTGGCTGCCCACACGGCATTGACCACAGGCCGCGTCGAGGAGCATCGCTCTCTGGCCCAGCTGGATCTTGGCACCACCACGACGGGGAGATTGATCAGGCCCCGCACCTTCCGCCAGCGGACCTTCGTTGAGGCCATGCAGTCTCACGACCTCACGCTGGCCATCGGTCCGGCGGGAACAGGGAAGACGTTTCTGGCCACGGTGCTGGCTGTGCGGTGTCTCCAGGAGCGCCGGGTTGAACGCCTCGTGCTGACCCGGCCCGCGGTGGAAGCAGGAGAGCGCCTCGGCTTTCTGCCGGGCGATCTGCAGCAGAAGGTGGATCCTTACTTGAGACCCCTCTACGACGCCCTGAACACTCTGCTGGGCAGGGAGCGCAGCGCCGCGTTGTTGGAGAAGGGGGTGATTGAGGTTGCCCCGCTGGCTTACATGCGCGGTCGCACCCTCCAGGATGCCTTCGTGATCCTCGATGAGGCCCAGAACACCACGCCTGCCCAAATGCGGATGGTGCTCACCCGGCTCGGGGAAAATGCCCGGATGGTCGTGACCGGCGACATTACCCAGATCGATCTGCCCCCAGGCCAGCCCAGCGGTCTCGTGGAGGCTGCCGAGGTGCTCGAGGGCGTGGAGGGCGTGGTCATCTGCCGGTTTGGTGATGCCGATGTTGTCCGCCACCCCTTGGTCCAGCGGCTGGTTCAGGCCTACGAGCGACGCGATCAACGCCGGCCGCTGCCGCGGGGTGGGGAGCAGGGACTGCAGCGCTAAGCGCAGGCTGGACAGTCGCGTCCCTGGCGGGATCCCGTCGGGCCAGCTAGGCAGGGGCAAGCGTGCGGCATGGGGGATGTGCAGGGTTGCCTCAAAGTCCTCCCCAGGGGCCTGGCCTCTCGGGTGCGGCGCCGCCAGGACTCACGTCAGCCCCTGCTGAATGGTCTCCGAACGCAGCCGAACCCCAGGCTTTCGAGCTCAGCAGCGAAACCTTCAGGCAGCCCTGGGGGGATGTGGGGTTCTCCCTACGAACTCCCTCACCACAACCCGGGTTGGCCTGGCAGGATAGGAGACATCTTGAGCGTGACTGTCGCCATGCCGGCCAGCAGCAACTTCCAGCAGGCCATCCAGGAGGCCCAATACAGCGGCCTTGTCGGCCCCAACGTGGTGCGCAAGGCACTTCCCTTTGTCGGTGGCGGCATGGTCCTCACCGCCGTTGGGGTGATGGGAGGCTTGTCGATGATCGCCTCGCCCTTGTTTCAGCCCCTGTTCTTTGTTGCCCTATTTGGCAATCTGATTCTCTTCTTCATCGCCCAGAATGTTGCTCTTAAGGGCAACAATGGCGCAGCTTTTCCATTGCTTGCTACCTACAGCCTCCTGACAGGTTTCACCTTGTCTGGTCTGGTGGCCATGGCCATTGTCACCGTGGGGATTGGAGCGATTGCCACAGCCGCCCTGGCCACGGGAGTCACCTTTGTTGCTGCCTCCGTCGTTGGCACCCGCATGAGCGACAGTGTCGGCCAATCCCTCACCGCTGCAGTTGGTTTGGGGATTCTGGGCTTACTCCTCGCCATGGTCATTCAGTTGGTGGGCTCGCTCTTCATTCCCGGTTTCGGGGGTGCCGGTTTTGAGCTCCTGATCGCCGGAGCTGGCACGGTGATCTTTGTCGGAGCTGCCTTTGTTGATTTCTACACGATGCCGAGGTCGTACCGCGATGACCAGTACCTTGCCGGGGCACTGGGAATGTATCTCACCTATGTGAATCTCTTCATTTTTATTCTCCGCCTTATCATTGCTCTCAATGGTGGTGGCCGTAGAGATTGAAGAGTTGAACCTTAATCAACTCCCTCGATATCGTCTTCACCCAAGCTCCGCGAATCCAAGCGGGGCTTTTTTGCTGCCGCCGACACGCAGGAACGGCCGTACTTGGCCCCTGGGCCCAGCGTGCCGAGCATTCCCAGCAGCGCCTCCGATGGGGTCACCCCAACGCCCTCTCGGTCTCACTGAGGCTGGTCTTTTGATGTTGAGGGGATGGAGTCATTGGGAAGCTGGTGCCCGCTTGGCAGCCATACGAAAAGTTTTTTCATCTCAACGCTTCGTGGTTGGAGCCTTGTTGGGGGATCAGTGGGTTTGAAGCTGTTGGTGGCAAGTCAGGCGTCTCGATCGCCTGGAGCAAATGCTTTCGCCTTCCCCTTCTGAACACTGGAAGCAAGTTTGTGGAGTTGTTCGACTCGAGGAGAATCCCGCAGTCAGTCAGTTCACCGGCCTGCCCTGGCCAAACCCATTGGGCTGACCTCTAGGAGGCAATACCACTTCATGCAGTAGGATAGCCCGCGAAACTTAAGCGGCTCCATCTCGCTGATGCCTAAGACAGCCCTGGTCACCGGAATAACCGGACAAGATGGATCTTATCTGGCTGAACTGCTGCTCGAAAAGGGCTATGTAGTTCATGGCCTAAAACGCCGTTCAAGTAGCTTTAATACGGATCGGATTGATCATCTGTATCAGGATCCTCATGAATCCAACCCTCGCTTAGTTCTTCACTATGGAGACCTTACAGACTCTTCCAATCTGATCAGGATTATTCAACAGGTAAGGCCTGATGAGATCTACAATCTAGGAGCCCAAAGCCATGTTGCTGTCAGTTTTGAGAGCCCTGAATACACGGCCAACTGCGACGCGATCGGTACCTTGCGAATTCTTGAGGCAGTTCGCCTCTTGGGATTGATTGAAACGACGCGGATCTATCAGGCCTCCACAAGTGAGCTCTATGGTCTTGTGCAGGAGACGCCACAGCGAGAAAGTACCCCTTTTTATCCAAGAAGTCCCTATGGAGTCGCCAAGCTTTATGCTTATTGGATCACCGTTAATTATCGCGAGTCCTATGGAATGTTTGCCTGCAATGGTATACTATTTAACCACGAAAGCCCGCGTCGTGGGGAAACGTTTGTAACCAGAAAAATTACCCGCGGCTTGGCTCGAATTGATGCGGGCCTCGATCAGTGCCTGTTCATGGGAAATTTGGATTCGCTGCGCGATTGGGGGCATGCCCGGGACTACGTTGAGATGCAGTGGAGGATGCTTCAGCAGGATACGCCTGAGGATTACGTCATTGCCACGGGTCGTCAGGAATCGGTGCGACGTTTTATTGAACTCTCGGCGCTTGAGCTCGGCTGGGGTGGAATTGAATGGCAGGGCAACGGCGTCCACGAATTAGGACTGCGTCGCGATACAGGAGCTCCAGTTATTCGAATCGATCCCCGCTATTTTCGACCAGCGGAGGTGGCGACATTGCTCGGTGATCCCAGTAAAGCGCATCAAAAACTAGGCTGGACACCCACAACAACTCTGGAAGAGCTTGTTGTGGAAATGATTGCTTTTGACAAGGAAGAAGCTGCCAAGGAAGCGCTATTGCGGAGAGAGGGTTATCCAGTGGTGGGATCCATGGAAAATCCCCCAACCAGCCTGAGCGTCCATTCTTTCTGAGCGTCGGGTATCTCATCATGTCCTCTAGTTTGTTGATTTCAACCAGCGATCGTATTTTGGTGGCGGGCCACCGTGGCATGGCCGGTTCTGCCATTTCCCGCCGCCTTCGGGCTGGGGGTTACAACCAATTGCTTGAGGTCAACCGTAGCGACCTCGACTTGGCTGATCCGGCCGCCACCCACGCCTGGTTTGCCCGAGAGCATCCCGATGTGGTGGTGTTGGCGGCGGCGAAAGTGGGGGGTATTCTTGCCAATTCGACTTACCCAGCTGATTTTCTGCTTGACAATCTCAAAATTCAGAACAATGTGATTGAGTCTGCGTGGCGCCATGGTTGTCGACGGCTATTATTTCTAGGGAGCAGTTGTATTTATCCCAAGTTTGCGCCCCAACCAATTCGTGAGGAATCCCTGCTTACTGGTTCCTTGGAGCCGACGAACGAGTGGTATGCCATTGCCAAGATTACGGGTATCCAGCTCTGCCGTGCATTGCGCCAGCAATATGGTTTCGATGCCATTAGCTTGATGCCAACAAACCTGTATGGACCTGGCGATAACTACCATCCGCAGAATAGTCATGTTCTGCCTGCCTTAATTCGGCGCTTTGATCTGGCGGTGCAAGACTCAACTCCCGAAGTTGTTTGTTGGGGGACTGGCTCGCCCCGACGTGAATTTTTGCACGTGGACGACCTGGCAGATGCAGCGGTCTTCTGTTTGGAGCATTGGCAACCCAAAACCGAAGAGCTTCAGTTTCTCAATGTCGGTACTGGTGTCGATCTACCCATCAAGGAGTTGGCCGATTTGGTCGCTTCGGCGGTGGGATACCAGGGCTCGATTCGTTGGGATCCATCCAAACCTGATGGCACCCCACGCAAAATCCTGGATGTTTCTGCCCTTTCAAGCCTTGGCTGGCAGGCCAGGATTCCCCTCGCAGAAGGCCTGGCTCGCACGGTGGCTGACTACCAGCGATCTCAGCGAGAGGGGGGTGAGCTACGAAGTTGATCCCTCCCCCTGGATCAGGAAACAAACCCGTGCAACTCCTCACAGCCTCGTGGCCGTATCCCCCAAGGTCAAATGAATAGCCGATAGCCCCTCCTGTTCGGGGACATCAGGGCATAACCGCTGACGTCTTTTGAGGCTTCTCTCGGTATGTTTCGTGGTTGGGGGTTCCCTTGCTGGCGCTCCCTGCGTCGGCGACGGCACCACTGGCTCCTCCCATGGTGTGGATCCCAGCAGCAAGCTTTTCACTCCTCAGCGCCGAACCTGCCTGGCATCGCTGCGTATCCAACAGCAGTAAGTCCATGCCTGGATTGTTCCCATCATATTGCCTTCACATGGGCCCACAGTAGTCCATCGAGGCCCTGCGGAAATAGGCATCGTTCTGGTTGTGCATGGGGAATCATGGTTGATCTCGTGCGCTGAGCTGCAAGTTTATCTGCGGATTGCTTTGTACTGCAATCTCTAGGCGTCAGGTTCGGTAAGTACGTCATCAATGGAGGCTTGCCTGTCGCCCTTCGGTTTCCCGAAGCATTTGTCCGTCACAAATGGGTGTCAGAGTTGCGGGTCAATGGATTAGAAAAGACCCTGAGCCCTTCGCCAGCCAGCAGGGGCGCCATGAACCCCACCCGTGCTGCTCGCTGGCCTGCCCCTATCTGTTGCTGCATCCGGTGACGCGCTCCTCTCGCCCCGCCTCGTAGCGCCGATCCTCGCGCTTGGGCCGCCAGCGGTGTCGACCGATCCGCATCGGCTGCTGCAGGTGGCCGCCCAGCTGCGCGAAGCCATCCCCGGCGCCTGGGGGTTGCATCCCCAGGCCTTCCGCGCTGACGGCAGTGCCGCTGTGGGTCTGGTGATCGCCTTGCTGGCCGGCCTGTCGAAGGCCATCGGCCAAGCCTTCATCCTGTTTCTCAACAGGGTCCGGCCCCTGCGCTTCCTGCTCTGTCTCTTGCTGGAGGCCGTGCTATTCGCCGTTGGCTTTCTGGCTTGGGCCCTCACCACCTGGTGGTTGGCGCTGCTCCTGTTCCGCAGGGACCTGCCCCTGTCGGCCGTGATCCAGGCGCTGGGCCTCGCCCACGCTCCCCAGCTGCTGGCTTTCCTCGGCGCCCTCCCCTATCTCGGTTCCTCCTGGTTGATGTTGCTTTCGATCTGGACCGCGATCGCCTTTGTGGTGGGCCTCGCGGCGGTGACCGGCCTGGCACTGTGGAGCGCCTTGGGCTGCCTGCTCGGGGGGTGGTTGGTGATGCAGGCCATGCAACGCACCGCCGGTCAACCTCTGAGCGGTCTTCTGCGTCGCCTGGAGCAACGCACCGCCGGGGTGCCGCTGGAGCGCGATCGCCAACGGCTGGTCCGATGGGATGACCTGGGCGAGCTGCCCTTGCCGCGGCGACGGACTGGTCGATGACTGTTCCGTGGCCCGGCCTGCTGGCGCGGCTGAGCCCGCGGGAACGCAGGCGGCTTCTGGTCCTGCTCGGCCTGGTGGCCCTGCTGCTGCTCCTGCCCTGCGCCAGCCTGCTGCTGGTGCCGCTCGAGCTCGCTCTGGTGCGCTCCTTCGGCGTTGTGGTCGATCTGATGTGCATCGGCCTGCTGCTCTTCCTTCTGACGGCCTTCTTCGCGCCTCTGGAGGCCCTGGGGTGGTGGGCTGGCTGGTTCGGCGAAGAGCTGCGGCCGCCACTCACCCTCGGCGACTTAGCCCGGCCGGTGCGGCCCGACCAGTCGATACGCCGCTGGGTCGTTTACCTCGACGGCATCGGTCAGGCTTCCGCTGAAGCTCTGCCGGAAGGTGAAGAGTTCCTGCGGCAGCTGGCGGGACGGCTGCCGGAAGACATTGCTGTGGTGCGCGGAATCATGCCGTATTCGGTGTTGAACCGACCGATGACTGAAGGGGCCTGGCTGGCCACCTTTTGGCGCTGGGTGGATCGGCTGCGCTTGCGCCAGCCCCTGCGTTGGCTGGGCTTGATCATCAACCTGCGCAACATCACCGTGGTGGCCGTCTCCGCGGACCGCCGCTATGGGCCTGTGCAAAACCGCGGCATGGCCCAGGTGATTCTCGAAAGCTTGGTGGCCAATGGCTATGCCCCCGATAGCGGCACGCCCCTCACCTTGCTGGGTTTTAGCGGTGGCGGCCAGATTGCCCTCGGCGCCTTGCCGCACCTGCGGCGGTCCCTGGGGGCGCCGGTGGAGGTGATTTCGCTGGCGGGGGTGTTCGCCGGCAATAACCGCTTCCTGGAGGCCGAGCAGGTGGTGCATCTGGTGGGCCGGCGCGATCGGGTCGAGCGGCTGGGCCCGCTGGCCTTCCCGGGCCGCTGGCGCTGCCAGCCGCTCTCTTTCTGGAACCGGGCGCGGCGGCGCGGCCTGGTGAGCCGAATCGATCTCGGCCCGGTTGGACACCAACTGCCGGGCGGACTGTTCGATGGCCAGGCCCTGCTGCCGGATGGTCGCAGCCCCCTGGAGCAAACCCTCGAACTGGTGAGCGCCCTCCTCCGCGGCGAGCTCGTGCCCGGGCATGCGCCCTCCGAGGTGCTCAACACCTACCGCCGCTTCCGCGCTAACCCCTGGCAGCGGCCGTGCCTGGAGCGAGATCGCCAACCCTTGCCCCACGATCCGCCGCGGGGCCTTCAGCAGTGGATCGGCCGGCTGATCCTGCCCGAGCCGGCCCAACGCGCCGTAACCGGCCCCAGCGAGGTGGACTTCGAGGTGTTTGCGGCGCCACACTCCGCTGCCGCCCTGGTGGGCCAGACGCTGCGCTTGGTCTGGGACCAGCCGCTGCTCGAGCCGTTGCGGTTCGATGTGCACTTCAGCGATGAGGCCCGCTCCAGCGAACGCCAGGGGGGCGTGCATCCCCGCCGGCTCGACGGCTGGCGGCAGGTGACGGCACTGGAATCGCTGGCCGGCGCACGCCCTCACGATGACGTGTTGGTGCGGCTCCCGGAACCGGTGCGGCTGGAGCCCTCCAGCGGGCCGGGCAGCCGCGGGCGATTGGTGGTACGGGCTGAACCGATCCAAACCACCGGCCTGGCCCGGGCCTTGCTGCGCTTCCTGGCCCCTGATTCCAGCGGGGAGCTCTGGTGGGCAGAGGTGTTTGATCCCAGACGGCGCCGCTTCGGACCGCGGCGCCTGCGCTTGCGCCTGCCGGACCCGGTCGCCAATGCCGAGGGAATCCGGCCGGCCTCGGCGCTGGGGCTGGCGCGGGTGCCGCTCAACCGCGACGGCTGGTATGTGAGCGGGGTGCCGGATGGCGAAGGAGCCTTCCTCGTGCAGGCGCGGACGCCCCGGGCCCTGTTGCGCTTCGCGCCCCATCAGGTGATCTGCGGTCGCCAGGCCTGGCCCTACCTGAAACGTCAGGTCTGGGCCCAACCGCAGCAAGGGGAGGTGTCGATGGTGCTGCTGAGTGGCCAGCCGCAGGCGCTCCATGACCTCCACAACCTCCAGGCCGAGTGGCGCGTTGGCGAGCGCTTCCTGCTGGTGCACGTGTTTGGGGGCATCGGTGGCGAGCAGCGGGAGCAGGCGCTGCGGGGTGGCATTTGTTTTGGCCACTTCGCCTACGGCATGGCCTGGTTGCGGCAGGAGCCGCTCGCCGAGGAGCCCACCCTGGAGCTGCAGTACCGGCAGGTCTATGCCCACAACCCCGATGGCGTGGTCGCTGGTGCCCAGGATCACTGGCGCTACCTCGCCGATCGCCAATGGGGCTGGTTGGGCACGCGTCCCATCGCCGACATCTTGGTGCGCTTTCCCCCCTTCACGGGCAGCTACCGGGTCGGCGACGAGGAGCTGTCCCCCCTCGATCTGTTCGAGCAAGAGCTGTCGGTGATGATGGCTCGCTACCGCTTGGGCGATGGCAGCGGTGCCGCCTTCGTGGGGGTGGCCAACAACTGCGCCCAGGATTCCAACCAGGCCCTGTTCAACGCCCTGCGTCGGCTGCAGCGGCAGGTCCGGGACCGCGACCCCGTCATTCTCGACCGTTGGGGCGCGGCCTACCCGGAGCAGGCCGCTCGCCTGCAGGCGCTGTTGCGACTGGAGCGGGACCTGCGACGGGCCTTGTTGCCCTTTGCCGGGCTTCGCAACGACTGGCGCCGGGAGCGCTTGGTTCTCGGGCTCAGCCTGGAGGAGGACCCTCTCGCCGACGTGCTGCGGGGGCTGGGCAGCTGGCGCACCGCCCTACCGCGCCAGGCTAGTGAAACGGTGCTTCGGGTGTTTCTGCGCCATGGGGCGTCGTTGCTGGTGGTGCGCGCAGATCAGCCCGGCGGCGAGAACCCCCGCATCGCGCCGGTGGCGCCGCTAACCCTCTGGCGCTAAGACCCAGTGTCGGCCACCACCGGGGCATGGACGCCGGCCGGTTGAAGGGGTAGAGAAGGGAGATTGGTGAGCTCGACGACCGGCATGCAATCCGAGGACCCCGCGCCCCCAGCCCGCGACAACCAAACCAGCGGCGTTGCCGCGACAGGCCGCTGGGTTCGCGTTGGCAGTTCCCTGGCCAACGATCCGGAGATGGCGGTTGAGGAGGCCTGCTCCACCCTGCTGGGGGCTGGCCCGCCGCTGCTGGTGCTGGTCTTCAGTAGTCCTCGTCACGATCTCGATGCCGTGGCGGCCTTGGTGGAGCGTCGCTGTGCCGGTGCCCAGGTGATCGGTTGCACCACGTCCGGTGAGTTGGATCGGCAGCGCTCGATGGCGGGCGGCCTCTGCCTGTGGGCCTTGGGGGGGCAGGGGGTGTCTGTGGCGACGGGCATGGGCCAGGGAGATGGGCAGGGCCTGCATCAGGCCGCCCATGCCGCCGCCCGCTGCCTCGACCTGCTGGAGCGGCGGCGCCACACGGTGTTGGTGCTGCTGGCGGACGGCCTTTGCGGTGACCAGATGGAGGTGGTGCGTGGGGCCTATGAGGTGGCTGGGGTTGACGTGCCGCTGGTGGGCGGCTGTGCCGGCGACGATTTGGCCATGCGCGGCACCCGGCAGATCTTCGGCCGCCAGGTGCTGAGCCAAGCCGTGGTGGCGGCGGCCATCAGCTCGGAGGCGCCTCTGGGCATCGGCATGTCCCATTGCTGGCAGCCCAAGGGCGAGCGGTTGCTGGTCACCGGCAGCGATGGCACCAGTGTCTGGTCGCTGGATGATCGGCCGGCGCTGGATGTGTACCTCGAAGCCTTTCAGGCTCCCGCCGATTTGCTGGAGCGATCGGAGGATTTCGCCGCTTTTGCCTCCACCCGCCCCCTTGGCCTGCGCCGCCGGGACCGTATCGAAATCCGCTTCGTGGCCGGTTTCAACCGCGAACGGCGCAGCTTGCTCACGATCGCCGAAGTGCCGCAGGGTGGCCTGGCCTATCTGATGCAGGGCGATCAGCGTTCGGTGTTGCAAGCCACCCGGGAAGCCTGTCAGCTCGCCCAGGGGCAGCTGGGCGAGCGGCCAGCCTGCGGCATGCTGCTGTTCGATTGCGTGGCTCGACGCTCCGTGTTGCTCGCCGATGGCCCCGCCGACAGTGAGATGGAAGTGGAGAACATTCGCGCCGTGATCGGTGATATCCCGGTGGCTGGGTTTTACACCTACGGTGAAATCGCCCGCACCCATGGCGCCGGCGGATTCCACAACCAGACGCTGGTGGCTCTCGCACTCGCATGACCGATACCCCCTGGTCGTTGCTGGTGCTGGCGGAAGTGCTCTCCGCCTTCCGCGTCGATGATCCCAAGGCCATGGTCCGCTTGGTCAGCCGTGTGGCCGAATCGGTCGACGCTGAGGTTGCGGCGGTGATCGAAGCCTCCACGATTCAGCATTCGATCGGCTTGCGGGAGGCGGATCGCCAGGCGCTGCTCCAACTGGCGCCCCTGCGCCTACCTCTCCAGCAGCTGCCGGCCGGCACCCTGCATCTCTACTGGGCCCCGATCGAGGCGCAGGCCCTGCTCGTGGTGGGGCGCCTGGTGGAGCCGTTCAGCCTGGAGGAGCGCTCCCTGTTGCGGGCCATGGGCCGCAGCGTCGAGCTCTGCAATCAGGTGCTGCGCGCCCTCGCCGCCGAACGCCTGGCCCGGGAGGCGGCCCAGGAGCAAGCGCACCATGATCCCCTGACCGGTCTGCCCAATCGGCTGCTGGTGCAGAAACGCCTGGAGGAGTTGCTGCAGGAAAGCGCCAAGGGCCTGGCCCCTTGCGGTCCGGCGGTGCTGTTCATAGATGTGGATCGCTTCAAGCTCATTAATGACGCCCATGGCCATGCCGTTGGCGATCAGTACCTGATCGCGTTAGCCGATGATCTGCGCCGGATGGTCCGCTCTGTGGATCTGGTGGGGCGGCTCTCCGGGGATGAGTTCATCGTGGTGATGCGGGCTAGTGAGGAGCGGGAGGCTTCAGCCCTGGCGCAGCGCATCCTCCACCAGGTGGCCAGACCACGGCAGTTGGCGGCTCGCCTGCTGGGCCATGGCCTCTCGATCGGGATCTGCTGCAGCGCCCACGGCGGCAACGCCGAAGCGCTGATCGAGAACGCTGACATGGCGATGTACCAAGCCAAGCAGCGGGGCCGCGGCTGTGTCGCGATCTACTCCCAGGGGCTGCGGCAGCAGGCCCGCCAGCGTGCCGCCACCGAGGCGGAGTTGCGACTGGCGCTGGATGCGGGGCAGATCAGCTGCGCCTTCCAGCCCCTCATCAGCCTGTCTCAACGGCGCATCGTGGGCTTCGAGGCCCTGGCTCGCTGGCACCACCCACTCGAGGGGGTGATCTTGCCAGAAACATTCATCCCCGTGGCGGAAGACTGTGGGCTGATCATGGCCATTGATCACTTGATCATCAGCCAGGCCTGTGCGGCCATCGCTGTCTGGTCTTCCCGCACCCACGACCTGCCGCTGCATCTGTGTGTCAACGTCTCGGCGCGCACATTTTCAACATCAGGTCTAGTTGAACGTCTCTGTCAAACATTGCGGCAGACTGGAATGGCGGCCGATAAGTTGTATCTTGAAATCACGGAATCGCTGATGATGGAGGATCTTGACTACACCGCCGAGGTGGTCAGGCAGTTGAGTGTGCTTGGCATCCGCCTGGCGATTGATGATTTCGGCACCGGCTACTCCTCTCTGCGCTATCTCAAGCGCTTTCCGGTAGGCATGCTCAAGATTGATCGCTCCTTTATCGCCGGGCTCGGCGAGGACCCGGACGATGCCGTCATCGTGCGCGCTGTGATCGGCATGACCCAAGCTCTCGGCATTGAGGTGGTGGCTGAAGGCGTGGAGCGCCAAGGGCAGCTCAGTCTTCTGGCCGCCCTCGGTTGCGACCTGTTGCAGGGCAACCTGCTGGCTCCCCCCAGCGCGGCGAAGGAGGCTGAGGCCCTGCTGCGGTCCCCTCTGGCGCTTCCCGCCCTCGAATCCTGAGGGAAGAACGTGGTCTCGGGTTGAGTTGGGGCATGGGTTGACCTGATCACCGAGCGGACGCGGTGCCTCACGGCAGTGGCGGCCGCCTCGGCTCCCCTGCTCGGCGAGCTTCTTGATCGGAATCGCCCCGAACGGTTGGTCGGTTCAGGTGTCCCCGACGCCCGCTGTGCGGGGATGGGCAGGGGGCTGGGCGTCACGAAGCCAGCTGAGCCGCCCAGCCTCGATAAGTTCGGATGAGCCCAACAGCTCACCTCTTCCCTTGCCTTCCGCCCGAACCCGTCGCCGCTGATCCAACCGGTTCACCATCCCAGACCACCCCCAGGGCTGCCTGAAAGTTTCTCTTCTGAACTCGCAAGGCTCAGGTTCTGCTGCGTTCCGGGATGATCCAGCGGGACCTGGCGTGGGTCCTGGCGGTACCGAGGCCGTGAGATCGGGCCGCAGGAGAGGACTTTGAGGCAGCCCTGAGACCACCCCCCTAGCCAGGCCCCGCGTGAGGCCCGTCGCCATGCCAGCTCTCTCCAACGCTGACCACGCCCTGGCCCAGATCATGCGCCATGGCCAGCGGCTCCAGAAGCTGCGGGGCCAGGGTTTCCCGCAGGACGATCCCGAGCCGCTGCATCAATGGCGGGTGGGCTGTCGGCGTCTCCGCACCGCCTTGAGGCAGTTCGCCCCCCTGCTGGTGCTGCCCGCTGGCGTCTCCCCCGAGCGGGTGGCCGCCCTGGCCCGTAGCGCCGGCCAGTGCCGCGATCTCGACGTGATGGACGAGCGGCTGCGCCGAGATCTGCTGCCGGATCTGCCGGCCCACGAGCGCGAGGCGCTGGCGCCGGTGTTGCGGGAGCTGGGCCGCCGCCGCCGCAAGGCGGCCGAGGACAGTGCGGCGATGCTGGCCGGAGGGCGTTGCCACGCGCTGCTCAGCCGCCTGGAGGTCTGGCGTGCCCAACCGCGGTTCACAGCCCTGGCACGGGAGCCCCTGGAGGACTGGCGGGTGATCTGGCTGGCCCCGGTCTGGTCGGAGCTGTTTCTGCAGGCTGGCTGGTGGCCGGACGCCGCCGACCTGAAGGCCTTGGATCGGCTGCGGCGGCGCCTCAAGGCCAGCCGCTATGCCCTGGAGGGACTGGAGGGCGCGTTGTCGGGGGCGCAGCAGGGTTGGTTGCTCAGCTTCCGCACCGCCCAGGACTGCCTGGGCAGCATCCAGGATCTGGTGGTGCTGCGGGCCACCTTGGGGGATCGGCGGCTGGCCGCCGCCAGTGAGCGTTGCCCGAGCTTGACCCAACGGCTGGAGCGGGAGCAGGAGCAGCAGCTGGCGCGCTGGAGCGAGCTGGCGTCCTGGTGGCGCCAGCCTCCTACACGCCAGGCCTTGATTCGGGATCTGGGCGCCGCCGTCGCGACGGAACCCGGCACCGATTCTCCTGGCCCGCCCGCAGCTTGCCCAGCGCCATGCTGACGGCCGCCCTCCCTCTGGCTGGCCTCGGCTGGCTGGTCCTGATGGCCTTCGCGGCGGGGCTGGTGAACGCCATCGCCGGCGGTGGTTCCCTGCTCAGCTTCCCGGCCCTGTTGGCCATCGGCTTACCCGCTGTGGTGGCCAATGTCACCAACACCGTGGCCCTAGCGCCGGGCTACGTGGGGGCAACCCTGGCCCAGCGTCGTCAGTTGCGGGGCCAGGGGACCCGGCTGCGCCAGCTGCTGCTGGCCGCCCTGCTCGGGGGGCTGTGCGGTGGCCTGCTGCTTTTGCACAGCAGCGAACGCTTGTTCACCGCCCTTGTGCCCTTGCTGATTCTGGGCGGCTCGCTGCTGCTGGCGGCGCAGGAGCCGCTGCGCCACTGGCTGCAGCGCCGTGCCCGTGCCCACGATCAACCG
>JBKCTK010000034.1:0-7647 GCA_046319055.1 Synechococcaceae cyanobacterium | reverse complement strand
GTGGTTCACCTGGTCAACCGCGATTTCGGCGCGTTATCCAAGGATTTCGTCACCCTCGGCTTCCTCAGCGAGGAGGTGGATTTGGAGCCGATCGTGCCGGCCTTTGAAACCGTCTTCGGGCAAGCCTTGGAGATGGGTGTCAGCCGCATGGACTTCAAAGCGGTCACCGACGATTTATCGGGCGTGATGTACCGATTCCCCTTCCGGGTGCCTCCCTACTACGCCCTAATCATCCGCTCGTTGGTCACCCTGGAGGGGATCGCCCTCAGCGTTGACCCCGATTTCAAAATCCTCGGCGCCGCCTATCCCTACTTCGCCCGCCGTTTGATGGAGGACCAGGATCCCGCCCTGCGCCGCAGCCTGCGGGAGATGCTGTACGACGGCGATCAGTTCCGCTGGCAGCGCTTGGAGAACCTGGTCGGCAGCGCCGCCCTCCAGGATCAACTCGATCTGGAAGGCCTGCTCGATCAAGTGATCGACTTCCTGTTCTCCGCCAACGGTGGCCTGTTGCGCCAGCAGTTGGTGGATGGCTTGGTGGAGCGCATGGACGCCTTCGCCTGGGCGACGGCCCTGCGGCTGGGTCGCCGCTTGCCGGGACGGTTTCTGCCCCCGGGCCTGCGGGATCGGTCCGAGCTGGGCGATCCGTTTGCGGCCCCGTTGCTGGATCTCGACCCGATCCGCCAGCTGCTGGCCATCCTGAGGGACCTGCCGGGCTTCGAACCCTCGTTGGTGTTGAGCCGGCTGCCAAGGTTGCTGGCGGAACCCGAACTGCGCCGGATGGGTTCGGATCTGGCCCGGGGCCTGGCGGAACGCAGTGTGGTGCGGCTGCTGCGCGATGTGCTCGTGCCCGCCGAACCGTCCCTGGCGATGGGCGGGAGCACGGTGCAATCGCTTTAGATTCCAAGCAGTAACAACTTCACAATTGGTGCACGCTCGGAACGGTTTGTTCGCCTTGGCCCTGGGGGCCTCCCTTTGCCACGGCGTTCCCGCCGTCGCCGCTGAAAATGTGGTGCTGGTCTCCGGGGCCTTCCGCCGTTCGATTCCGGTTGAGGACATCGCCGTTCTGGCCCGAACCGGCCAGGCCCCCGGGCTGCTCGGCAACCTGCTCGCCCTATCTAGGCAGCAACCCAGCACCGTGGCGAAGCTGCTGAACGAATCGATGCGGCTGCCGGTGGTGCTGGTGAGCCGGCTGACCAACACCCGCATCGGCGATGCGGTGCTGTTACGGGTCGCCAGGATCGTGTACCCGCTCAGGGCCCCCGCGGTAGGGCTGCCAGCCCTGCGCTCCGCCCTGGTGCTGGGCCTGGTGGATGGCAACGGCTCGATCTCCGCCGTTTCCTTTCTGAAGGCCTACCCCACGGCCAACATGGAGGTGAACATCCCGGCCCTGCTGACGCTGCTCCAGAAGACCAGCTCCATCGCCCAGCTGGTGCGCTTCTTCTCCGAGTCGCCCCTCGATGGCCTGCGGGGCGAGACCAGCTCCTCCGCCCCGGGCGGCCCTCCGGCCGCGGCGGCGCCCGCTCCACCGATTGCCCCCGCTGTTCACCCCTGAGCAGCCGTGCGCCCCTGAGCACCAGCCCCCGGGTGGAGACAACAGAGGCCCCGGCTTAGATTCAGCATTGGCCGACCCTAACCCCGTGCTCCTGCTCGACACCCTGCGGCGACTCGGCCAAACCTCCGCGACCGCGAGGCCCACCCTGCAGGACTGGCCAGGATTGATCGAGGCCTACCGCCCCTGGCTGCCGGTCAGCTCGGCCACCCCGGTGATCAGCCTGCGGGAGGGCGCCACCCCCTTGATCCCCGCCCCGGTGATCGCCGAGCGGGTGGGCCGTGGCGTCAAGGTGTTTCTGAAATACGACGGCCTCAACCCCACCGGCTCGTTCAAGGACCGGGGGATGACGATGGCGATCAGCAAAGCCCGCGAAGCGGGCTCTGAGGCGGTGATCTGCGCCAGCACCGGCAACACGTCCGCCGCCGCCGCCGCCTACGCCCGCCGCGGGGGGATGCGCGCCTTTGTATTGATCCCCGATGGCTACGTGGCCCAGGGGAAGCTGGCCCAGGCCCTGCTCTACGGCGCCGAGGTGCTGGCGGTAAGGGGCAACTTCGACCGTGCCCTGGCCATCGTGCGCGACGTGGCCGAGCGCTATCCGGTCACCCTGGTCAATTCCCTTAACCCCTACCGCCTGCAAGGGCAGAAGACCGCCGCCTTCGAGGTGGTGGATGCCCTGGGCGAGGCCCCCGACTGGCTGTGCATCCCCGTCGGCAACGCCGGCAATATCAGCGCCTACTGGATGGGCTTCAAGGAATATCAGCAGGCCGGCCACAGCCGCGTGCTGCCGAAGATGCTGGGCTTTCAAGCGGCCGGTTCGGCGCCGATGGTGCTGGGCCACACGGTGGAGCAGCCCGACACCATCGCCACCGCCATCCGCATCGGCAACCCGGTGAACCGCGACAATGCGTTGCGGGTGCGCAGCGAGAGCGGCGGCGATTTCAGCGCCGTCACCGACGCGGAGATCATCGACGCCTACAAGCTGCTGGGCAGCGGTGAAGGGGTGTTCTGCGAGCCCGCCAGCGCCGCCTCGGTGGCCGGTCTGCTGAAGCGCCGCGCGGAGGTGCCGGCCGGCGCCACGGTGGTCTGCGTGCTCACCGGCAACGGGCTCAAGGACCCGACCACCGCGATCGATCACAACGACGCCCGCTTCCACACCGGACTGGAACCCGACACCGACACCGTGGCGGAAGTGATGGGCTTCTGAGCCGCCGCTGGCTCCAATCCACCCCTGGCTGACCCGCGAGCCGCCCCCGCAACCGGCGGGCGGGCAGCTGCTGAACCGGCGCCGGTGCGTGCTGGCCGCTTCGAGGCGCCCTCCGGATCGCCCAGGAGGGTGGCGGGTGGGCATCGCAGTCGGCGAGTCCCCAGCAGACCCCTACAGAGGAGCCCACGCCCCCAGCCGGGGGCGTTTGTCGTGTCGCCGGCGCGGCCCAAACCGGCACGGCTCGCGGGGGACAACCTCAGCGTGATCCCCAACCAACCGCTGGGGAGATGGGTGGAAAACCGGCCGAACCACCGGGGAGAACCGCGCCCGGGGGACAGATCTTTCGGGTTGCCAGTTTTCCCGTGGATGGGGAATGGGGGAAAACCTCGGCCATCCCCCCGGAGCCGGGAGCTGATTCCCCAGGGCTCCGGACCGCGCTTTCTCGGTGGAGCCGGGCGATCAACGGCATTTCGCGGTTTTCCGCAGCCCCTACGACTGCTGGATTAATGGCTGTTAAAGAAAAGAAATTCAATCTTTTGAACCGGAGCTGGGGAAACCGGGTGCGCCAAGGCGTGGGCCAGGGCATCGGACGGGTCTTGCCCGTTGCGCTTTCGCCCTCCCTGTGAAACCGTGGCAGCGCTGCCACCGCTTTGGCCCTGTCGATGAAGCTGGTCTGCTCCCAGGCCGAACTCAACTCCAGCCTCCAGCTGGTCAGCCGGGCCGTGGCCTCACGCCCCACCCATCCGGTTCTCGCCAACCTGCTGCTCACCGCCGATGCCGCCACGGGTCGCCTCAGCCTCACGGGCTACGACCTCACGCTCGGCATCCAAACCAGCCTGCCCGCCAGCGTTGAGACCAGCGGTGCGATCACCCTGCCCGCCCGCCTCCTGAGCGACATCGTCTCCCGCCTCGCCAGCGACAGCCCGATCACCCTCAGCAGCGACGAGAACGATGAGCAGCTGCAGCTCACCAGCCTCTCCGGCAGCTACCAGATGCGCGGTCTGCCCGCCGATGATTTCCCCGAACTGCCCCTGGTGCAGTCCGGCACGCCGATCCGCCTCAATGCCGAAGCCCTCGTCAAGGGCCTGCGAGCCACGCTGTTTTCCAGCAGCGCCGATGAGTCCAAGCAAATCCTCACCGGCGTGCACCTGCAGCTCGATGATGCTGGCCTCGAATGCGCCGCCACCGATGGCCACCGGCTGGCGGTGCTGCGCATCGAGGATGGCGGGCCCGATGGCGGCGACAGCAGCGGCGAACCGTTTTCGGTGACGGTGCCGGCCCGCTCCTTGCGCGAGTTGGAGCGGTTGCTCTCCGGGCGACCCGCCGGTGAACCGCTCAGCCTGTTCTGCGAGCGCGGCCAGGTGGTGGTGCTGTGGGCTGATCAAGTGCTCACCAGCCGCAGCCTGGATGGCACCTATCCCAACTACCGCCAGCTGATCCCGCCCTCCTTCAGCCGCAGCCTCACCTTCGACCGCCGCGCCTTTGCCCAGTCGCTGGAGCGGGCGGCGGTGCTGGCCGACCAGCAGAACAATGTCGTGAAGTTGAGCAGCGACCCCGAGGCCGGCACCGTGACGATCCTGGCCGATGCCCAGGACGTGGGACGGGGCAGCGAATCCCTGCCGGCGGTCGCCGAAGGCGAATCCATCGAGATCGCCTTCAATGTGCGTTACCTGCTCGATGGCCTCAAGGCCATGACCGCCGATCGGGTGCTGCTGCGCTGCAACGCCCCCACCACCCCCGCCGTGCTCTCCCCCGTCGGCGATCTCGAGAGCTTCACCTATCTGGTGATGCCGATTCAGATCCGCAGCTGAGGGTGGCGCTGCCGGACCAGCTTCTGCTGAGCGATCTGCTGCGCCATCGGGTTCGCTGCGATCGGGGCCTCGACCACGGCAGCGGTGTGATCGGCTGGATGCATCCGCCCGTGCATCGCCTGCTCGGCTGGGTCACCCGACCGGCGGGGTTCGGGCGCCGCCGCTTGGTCTGGCGCCTCGATCAGCTCCGGGATCTCAACGACCTCGAGCTGCTGGTGGTGGGGGATCCCGCTGAAACGGACCCCGACACCCTGGAGCGACTGCCGACCCTGCTGGAGGCGGCGCTGCTGGGGCAGGACGACCGCCCCCTCGGCAGCGTGGTCGATGCCGCCGTGGAGCTGCGCAGCGGTCGCATCCGCCACTACCTGGTCAGCCGCAGCGACCCGCGCTTGCCCGGCAGCAGCCGCTGGCGCCTCAGCCCCGACCGCATCGTCGATCAGCAGCCCGGACGGGTGTTCACCGCCTTGCGGGAGCTGGATGACCTCCCCCTGGCCCGGGCCAGCGTGCGCCAGGCATTTCTGCAACGCTCGCGGCGCTGGCGCCAGCAGCTCGACGACGAGACGTCCAGGCTGCGGGATCAGGTGCAACAGGTCGGTGATCGCTTCGAGGAGCGGATTGAGGGCTGGCTGGAGGAGCGTCCCTGGGAGCCGGAGGATGGGGAGCCGCGGCACGGCGACGCTGCGGCCTGGCGCGACGGGGAGGATGACCCCTTGGAGCACTGGCCGGACAGCGACCACGAGCCCTCTGCCGAACGGTCCAGGGGCGGGCGCCGGGGCGGTGCCGATCGCGCCAGCGCCCCCATGCCGCGCCGGTCCGGGAGCGAGCCCTCGGAGCGCTACAGGGGGCGCGACGGCGACGACGACCCCTGGATCTGATACTGGGCAGGCACGCTCGCTTCGCGCCAGCCGGTGGCTTCTTCCGCTCCGTCCTCCTTCTCGCTGGCGGAGGCACTGCGCCAGGAGGGGCTCTCCGAGGCGGACCACGCCGAGATCGTGCGGCGCCTGGGCCGCGAGCCCAATCGGGCCGAGCTGGGCATGTTCGGCGTCATGTGGTCAGAGCACTGCTGCTACCGCAACTCAAGGCCACTGCTGCAGGGCTTCCCCACCAGCGGCCCGCGCATCCTGGTGGGGCCTGGGGAGAACGCCGGGGTGGTGGATCTGGGCGAGGGCCAGCGGCTGGCCTTCAAGATCGAGAGCCACAACCACCCCTCGGCGGTGGAGCCCTTCCAGGGGGCGGCCACCGGTGTGGGAGGCATCCTGCGTGACATCTTCACGATGGGCGCCCGGCCGATCGCGCTGCTGAACGCGCTGCGCTTTGGGTCCCTGGAGGATCCCCGCGCCGTGGGCTTGATGGAGGGGGTGGTGGCCGGAATCGCCCACTACGGCAACTGCGTCGGGGTGCCCACCGTGGGTGGCGAGGTGGGCTTCGATCCCAGCTACGCCGGCAACCCGTTGGTGAATGCCATGGCCCTCGGGTTGATGGAAACAGCCGACATCGTGCGCTCCGGCGCCGCTGGCGTCGGCAATCCGGTGGTCTACGTGGGCAGCACCACCGGCCGCGATGGCATGGGCGGTGCCAGCTTTGCCAGCGCTGAGCTCAGCGAGGCCTCCCTCGACGACCGCCCCGCCGTTCAGGTGGGGGATCCCTTCCTGGAGAAGGGGTTGATCGAGGCCTGCCTGGAGGCGTTCCAGAGCGGCGACGTGGTGGCCGCCCAGGACATGGGCGCCGCTGGCCTTACCTGCAGCTGTTCGGAGATGGCCGCCAAAGGCGGCGTCGGCATCGAACTCGACCTGGATCGCGTGCCGGCCCGCGAGGCGGCGATGAGCGCCTACGAGTTCCTGCTCTCCGAATCCCAGGAGCGGATGCTGTTCGTGGTTCAGGCGGGCCGCGAGGAGTCGCTGATGCGGCGGTTCCGCCGTTGGGGTCTGCAGGCCGCCGTTGTCGGACGCGTGCTGGAGGAGAACGTGGTGCGGGTGCTCCAGCACGGCGAGGTGGCGGCGGAACTGCCCGCCAGCGCCCTGGCGGACGACACACCGATCCATCGCCATGCCCTGCTCGCCGAGCCGCCAGCGGCGATCCAGGAGCACTGGCGTTGGAGCGAAGCCCTGCTGCCACCCGCCGGACCGGAGGGCATCACCCCCGCCGGAGGCGAGCCGCTGGGGTGGGAGGCGGCGCTGCTGGCCCTGCTGGATGACCCCACGATCGCCAGCAAGCGCTGGGTCTGGCGCCAATACGACCACCAGGTGCAGGCCAACACCGTGGTGCCCCCCGGCGGTGCCGACGCGGCCGTGGTGCGGCTGCGGCCCCAACAGGGGGAGGCGTCGCTGAAGGCCTGCCAGCGCGGTGTGGCCGCCGTGGTCGACTGCCCCAACCGCTGGGTGGCCCTCGACCCCGAACGCGGGGCGATGGCGGCCGTGGCCGAAGCGGCCCGGAACCTCAGCTGCGTTGGCGCCGAGCCCCTGGCGGTCACCGACAACCTCAAGTTCCCCTCGCCGGAGACACCCATCGGCTACTGGCAGCTGGCGATGGCCTGCCGCGGCCTGGCCGAGGCCTGCCGCGAGTTGGGCACACCCGTCACCGGCGGCAATGTGTCGCTCTACAACGAGACCCGCTTGCCCGATGGCCGGCTTCAGCCGATCCAACCCACCCCCGTGGTGGGGATGGTGGGCCTGGTGCACGATCTGGGCCGCATCTGCGGCCTCGGCTGGCAGGAGGTGGGGGCCGGCATCTGGCTGCTGGGGGTGCCGGTGGAGGCGGATCCCGAGGACGACCGCCTCGGCCTCGCCGGCAGCAGCTACCAGGTGGTGATCCACCAACGGCTCAGCGGTCGGCCACCCCGCTGCGATCTCGGTCTGGAACGGCGGTTGCAGGTCTTCCTGCGCCAGGCGATCGCCGCCGGTCAGCTGGGCTCCGCCCACGATCTCTCGGATGGCGGTCTGGCGGTCGCCGCCGCGGAGTGCTGCCTGGGGGGAGGGCTCGGCGCCCGCCTCGAACTGCCTCCCTCCCCGGCCCGGCTGGATCGGATCCTGTTCGCTGAAGCCGGTGCCCGGGTGCTGGTGAGCGTGCCAGCCGCCCAGGAC
>JBKCTK010000033.1:0-19579 GCA_046319055.1 Synechococcaceae cyanobacterium | reverse complement strand
ATGCCAAGAATGGCTCGGGCGAGCCGGTGCCGCTATCGGAATTCATCCAGATCAAGCCGGTCACTGGTCCGGCGGTGATCCCTCGCTTCAATCTGTTCCGGGCGATCAAGGTGGAGGGCACACCGGCCGCGGGACGGAGTTCAGGGCAGGCGATCAATGACATCCGCCGCTTTTTTGCCGACCTCTCCATCAACGGTGTCAGCACCGACTGGACCGGCATCTCGCGGGAGGAAATCCGGGCGGGGGCGCTGGCGATCGTGGTCTTCGCCCTGGGCATCCTCACGGCCTATCTGGTGCTGGCGGCCCAATACGAGAGCTACACCGATCCGCTGATCATCCTGATGACGGTGCCCACGGCGATGCTGGGGGCGCTGCTGTTCCTGGCGGCCCGGGGCGAGGTGCTGAACATCTACGCCCAGGTGGGGCTGGTGATGCTGATTGGCCTGGCGGCTAAAAACGGCATTCTGATCGTGGACATGGCCAACCAGCGCATGGCGGAGGGGGCCACGGCGTTGGAGGCGGCCTCGCAATCGGCCCGCTCCCGCTTCCGGCCGATCCTGATGACCGCTATCTCCTCGCTGTTTGGCTTCCTGCCGCTCGTGCTGGCCAGCGGCGCCGGCGCCCGCGGCCAGGCCTCCCTTGGCACTGTGGTGTTCGGGGGCCTGACGGTGGCCACCGTGCTGTCGCTGTTTGTGGTGCCGGTGTTCTACGTGGTGATGAAGCAGCTCAGCGGCGCCCGCCCCGGCGCCCTGCCCGCCGCTCCCGAGGCTCCCGTGCCATGAATCAACCCTCCGGCGCCGGCGATCCCTCCTCCAACCCAGCCAACCAGTCCAACCCAGTCAATAAGCCCGCTCCAGTCAACAAGCTCGCTCCAGCTAAGCCCCAGCAAGCCGCTGGCACCCCTGGCGCCAACACCCCCGCCGCCCCGAATCCGGCGTCGGTGATTGCAGCAGCGCCATCTCCATCTCCACCGGCCCCGCTCAGCGGTCGTCGCGTCGTCGCCGCCGGGTTGGTGAGCGGCAGCATCGGCCTGGCCCTTTCCTTTTTCTTGCGGGCCGTGGTCGCCAACACGCCGGCGCGGGTAACGTCCCTCACCCTGTTGTGGAGCACGGTGCTGCTCAGTTGCATCGGCTTCGGGGCGGGCATGGCCCTGGAGGCGGTGCGGCAGCTGAGCGAGAACAACCCCGATCCGGCATATCGCCGCGGTCGGCGGGGAGAGCGGTAGCGTTAGCAGGCCCGTGCGCCCACGACCGCGAAAGCATGACTTATTGCATCGGCTACTGGCTGCAGAAAGGCCTGGTGCTCGCCTCCGACTCGCGCACCAATGCCGGGGTCGACTACATCTCCACCTACAGCAAGATGCATGTGTTCCAGCCGGCCAAGGACCGGCTGTTCGTGCTGTTGGCGGCCGGCAGCCTGGCCACCACCCAGGCGGTGGTGAGCTGGATCCGCCGCGATCTCGACCGGCCCGGCGATCAGCTGAGGGGCGACCATCGCGATCTGCGCCACTGCGATTACCTGTTCGAGGCCGCCGCCTATGTGGGCCGGGTCAGCCTGGCGGTGCAATGCGAGAACGCCGAGGGCCTGGGCGCCAGCGGCATCAGCGGCGGCGCCTCCTTCATCCTGGCGGGCCAGATCGGTGGCGAACCCCACGGCCTCTACCTGATCTATCCCGAGGGCAACGCCATCATGGCCACGCCCGAAACCCCATTCCTGCAGATCGGCGAGACCAAATACGGCAAGCCGCCGCTCGATAACATCGGCCACACCAATCTGTCGCTCGAGGATGCGGCCCGCCTCTGCCTGATCTCCGAGGTGCTCACCCATCGCTCCAACCTCAGTGTTGGGCCTCCGTTTGAACTCGCCATCATCCCGGCGGGCAGCCTCAGCATCGCCCACCAGCTCAAATACGAGGCCGATGACCCGGTGCTCACCGCCAGCATCGACCGCTGGTGCGAGGCCCAGCGTGAGGCCCTCTACCGCCTGCCCCGGCTCCCCTGGGAGAAGGGGCAGGAGGATTGAGGCCGATGGACAACCCAGAGGACACCGCAGAGGACACCGCAGAGGACACCGCTGAGGGCAATGCTGAGGCGCCATCGCCAGCCCACTCCGGTCCCCATGCGGCGCTGGGTTGGAGATCCACGGGGCAGTTGCCCACCGAGGCGGTGGTGCGGGAGCTGGTGGCGGAGGCCCATCGCCGGTTCGGGAGGGTGAGTGAGGGGCAGGTGGCCACCTACATTCCCGCCCTGGCCGCGGCCGACCCGGCCCACTTCGGCATTGTGGTGGCCAGCACGGCGGGGCCGATCGTGGCGGCGGGGGAGACGGCTCGGGCCTTCAGCATTCAGAGCATCTCCAAGCCCTTTCTCCACGCCCTGATCTGCCAGGCCATCGGCGAACGGCTGGTGCGCGAGAAGTTGGGGGTGAACAGCACGGGATTGCCCTTCAATTCCGTGCAGGCGGTGGAGCGGGCGGAGGATGGCCTCTCCAACCCGATGGTGAATGCCGGCGCGATCGCCGCCACGAGCCTGGCGCCGGGGGATGACGCCGAAGCCAAGTGGGCCTTCATCCAGGCGGGGTTCTGCCGATTTGCCGGTCGGCCCCTGGTGGTGGATGAAGCGGTGTATGCCTCCGAGTTGGCCACCAACCGCCGCAACCTGGGCATCGCCAACCTGCTGGAGGAGCAGGGGTGCATCTGGTTTGACCCGGAGGCCACCATCGATCTCTACACGCGCCAGTGCTCCCTCAGCGTCACCACCGAGGACCTGGCCCTGATGGCCGCCACCCTCGCCAACGGCGGGCGCCATCCCCTCAGCGGCGAGCAGGTGGTGGATCCGCCCATTTGCCAGTACGTGTTGGCGGTGATGGTGACCGCCGGGCTCTATGAAACCTCCGGCGATTGGATCTACGACATCGGCCTACCCGGCAAGAGCGGCGTTTCGGGGGGGATGATCACCGTGGCGCCGGGCAAGGGCGGGCTGGCCACGTTTTCGCCGCCGCTCGACCCCGCCGGCAACAGCGTGCGCGGCCAGCTCACCGCCGCCTATTTGGCGGACCGCCTGGGCCTGAACCTGTTCGCCTCGCGGCCGGCGCCGCAGCACTAAGGCAATCTTTGCCGCCATGGGCTCCTTCGCCGGCTGTGCAGCCGGCCGCTCAGAGGTGATGCAGAAAGAACGGAATCAACACCGCGTTGAGCAGATCGATAAAGAATGCCGACACCAGCGGCAGCACGATGAAGGCGCGGGGAGAGGGTCCGAATCGCTGGGTCACGGCGGTCATGTTGGCCATGGCGGTGGGGGTGGAGCCGAGGGTGAAGCCGCTGAAGCCGGCAGCGATCACGGCGGCGTCGTAGCTGCCGCCCAGCAGCGGAAACACCAGGCCGAGGTTGATGAGCAATGCCAGCAGGAACTGGGCGACCAGGATCAGCAGGATGGGGCCGGCCAGATCCACCAATGTCCAGAATTGAATCGTCATCAGCGACATCGCCAGGAAGGCACCGAGCGAAATCTCGGCGATGAGATCCAGGGCCGGCGTCCGCGATGGCCAGCGATTCGCGACACCCAGACCTCGTCGCGGGAGCAGGTTGCTGAGCAGAATGCCCACGATCAGGCAGGGCACGAATAGCGGCAGGAACAACCCCAGATCGCGGATCACCCCCTGCAGGATCGAGCCCAGGATGATGCAGATGTTGATCGCCAGTACCGCCGCCAGGAAATCCGAGGCACAGATCTGGGCCGCACCGCTGGCCTTGCCCGCCGTGAGGCTCTCCGAGGCGGCCTGAGGGGCGGTGGGCGGGACGTCGCACGCCGACGTTGTGAACCCGGAGCCGGCGGGGGGATCGGCAGTGGGATTCGTAGAGGGATTCGTAGAGGGATTGCCAGTGGGATTTGCAGTGGGATTGGCGGCGGCCGGCGACGCCAGCCGGTGGCGGCGGATCAGGTAGCGGGCGATCGGGCCTCCGCTGGCGCTGGCGATGATCAGGCCGAAGGTGGCGGCGGCGATGCCGATCTCCAAGGCATTGGCCACCCCCTGCTCGCTGGCGAACTTGGGTGCCCAGGCGATGGCGGTGCCGTGGCCGCCGATCAACGCCACCGTGCCCACCAGCAAACCGGTGGCGGGCGGCAGGCCCGCCCAGCGGGCCAAGGTCACCCCCAGCAGGTTCTGGGCCAGCATCAGCACGATCGTGAGCGTCAGCAGCACCAGCAGCGCCCGACCGCCACGGCGCAGGTCGGCGAAGCTGGCATTCATGCCCACCGTCGTGAAGAAATAGACCAGCAGCAGATCGCGGGCGCGCAGGCCGAAGCTGATCTCCAATCCAAAGAGGGCGTGCAACAGGGTGATCACCAATGCCACGAACAGCCCGCCGCTCACCGGCTCGGGGATGGTGTATTCCCGCAGCAGGCGGAAGCGGCCATTCAGCACCTTCCCCAGGAACAGCACCAGGATGCCCAGGGTCACCGTTAGGAACGACTGCACCTGGATTTGACCAGCCACCACCTGCATCATTGATATCCCGGGGCGCAACCTGTGCCGGCAGGCTAGGCCAACCGATCGGCAGATCCCGGCGCCCAGGCTCCGTTACCAGCGCCGGAACCGACGGATTCGCTGCCGGGTCCCGGCACGCGACCAGCTGGTCTGTCGGCGAAGGCTCTGGGCGGGGATGGTCAGCTGTGGGGGCCGACTGGCCCACCTTTGCCTTGCCAGCTTCGCCGTACCGCCTTGGCGCCGCACCGCCAGCCGCGCAAGCGGCCGAAGTTCACCGTGGCGGCCCCCCAAGCGATCGTCTGGCGCTGGCGGTGGCGGGCCGATTGCCCCCGTCTGGTCCAGCGCCGCTCAAAACCGCAACGTGCTGCGCAACACCACCCCCCACACGCTCAGGCTGGGCGCCGCGGCCCCGGGGCCCGGCAGCAACGCCCCGCTGATGCTTGTGGTGCCGGCCATCGCCCCGCGCGGCCGAGGCAGCCAGAACAGGGCGGGGGTGAGGCTGAGGTTGTCGCTGACGCGGATCCGGCCGGCCAGCTCCAGCGCCAACGCGCCATCATCCGGCGCCGGCCCCGCCAGCCCCCACAACGCCGTCACCTGGGCGGGCCCCCCCAGGGCGAGCATCACGGTGTTGCCGGCGCCGAACACATCGCTCCACTGCAGCCCCAGAGACCAGGAGCTGGTGGTCACGCCCGTCAGCCCCGGCAGCGGCCAGCGGGCGAAGCCGAAGCTGTCCTGCCCCCAGCCAAGGCTGATCGAGGGGATCCAGCCGCCCCGGTCCGGCTGCCAGTAGCCCGCCAACCCCCACGACTGCAGCGCCCCCTCCCTGGCTTGGGCCGCCAGCTGGCTGGCCAACGGGGTGCCGCGCAGCAGCGCCGCCTGGGCGGTGAGGGTGTAGGTGGCGGTGAGATTCCAGCCGGAGCGGCTGTAGGCCAGTTGCAGCGTGCTGGTCTGGCCGCCGACGCCCGTGAACAGGCCCCCCTCCTCAGGGGATCCGTTGCCACCCTCGGGTGCCACGGTCGCGACAGCGAGCGAGAGCCCGCGCCAGCGCCCCCGCGGTTGCCAGGCCAGCCCGAGGCCAGCGCCCACCCGGCGGCTGTAGGCCCCGGCGGCACCGGCCCGCTGGAACAGCTCCAGGATTGGAGAGGCGGTGTAGGCGCTGGGCCACACCGGCAGCAGATCCACCTGCATCACCCTCGGCCCAAGGCTGAGGCGCAGGCTGTCGCCGATGGGCCACTCCAGATAGGCCCGGTTCACCGTGAGCCCATCGCGGCCACAGAACGGCGCGCTGGCGGTGCAGGCCGGTTCCTCGAAGGCGAAATCCAGCCGCGTCAGCGGCGTGGGCGGATTGGAGAAAAAGCCGGAGCCGCCGAAGTTGCCGCTGCGCAGGCGCAGGCGGAACAGGTCCTGGCCGCTGAGGCTGGTGTCGAGCGTCAGCCGGGTGTCGTGGTTGAAGCTCACCGCATTCAGCAACGGCAGGCCCAGGGCCTGGTTGGCGCTCCCATCCACGGCGCTGCCGCCATAGCCCAGGCCCCCCAGGGCGGCGTTCACGTTGAGGCGCAGGGTGGTGGTGGGGCTGAAGGCCGGGTTGGCGGCGGGGCGCCCAGGGGAGCTGTCGGTGGGGCTGGTGGACGGATGACTGGGGAACTTGGCGCCGGCTGGGCTTGTGGTGGAGCTGGGGGCGGGGCTGGCGGTGGGGCCCAAGGCCGGGGTGGCCGTGGCCCATGGCCCGGAGCGGCTGGCGCTGGCGTCGAACGGCAGCGCGGCTCCCGGAAGTTCGGCGGGGAGGGCGGCGCCGGTGCCGGTTAGCGGCAGCGCGGTTTCGGAGCGCGGGGCGGGCTGGCCAGTGGGGCTGGTGGCTGGGACCAAGGCTGGGTTGGCCGCGGCCAATGGCCCGCTGGGTTTGGCGTTGGCGGCCAGCGGCAACGCGGCTGTGGGATGCCCCCACCAGAGCGAGGCCAGGCCCCCCAGGCCGCTCAGTAGCAGACAGCGGCGGGCGGTGGCGGTCCGTAGGTGCCTGGCCTTGGCCCCTCTCGGGGGGCGGATCCGGATCCCCAGGGGGGGCTTCGCCAGCGGCCAGCACCACATCCGCACGCCGCTGGACCAGCGGCTATTGGGCTGGAGCTGTCGCGACTGCCGACGGCGCACCGGCCCCGCGCATGGGTCGCCAGTTTGACGGCCCCAGCCGCGCCCAGGAGGCTTAAGCCGGACAGCGCGTTGCGAGGGGGACCCGAGGGCGGCGCGAGCACTTGCCGGCATCACCCGCTTGCGGCGCTCTTTCGAATCGCCCCCGGCTGTCCGGGAAGGCCAGGAGGAGCGCGGTGCCCGTTCGGTTCAAACCAGGTGGTTGCCCACCGGCTGCAGCGGCTCGTCGAGGGGCGCGACAGCAGAGCAGCCTCTCTGAAGGCAATCCCATCCTTAAAGCGTGGGGAGCTGGCCCGGATTGATGCAGCCGTCGCCGCCACCCGCGCCGGGGCCTGAACCAGGCCCAGCCTGGGCGTGGTGCTCCACACCAATGTGCTCCTGTCAGGGCTGGCCTACCCCGGCGGCATCCCTGCCGGCTGATCGCCGCCTGGCGCCCTGGAGCGCTCGACGTTGCGCTGTCCGATCCCATCCTGGCGGACCTGCGCCGAACCCTGCCGAAACTGGCCCATCGGTACGGATTGCTGTTGCAGCCGGCTGCAAGAAGCTGCCGATGGTCGACCTCGAATCGGGATGACGGCACCGCTGAAGTCGGCGCAGTGGCCATCATGGTTGGTCAATTGCCTAGGTGGCACATGCCCCCCCCTGAATCCGGGTTGGCTGGCAGGCTGTGGGAGCCTTATGGGTTTGCAATGGCGTTTAATTTGCCCAAAAAACTTTACAGCTTAGGCTGCCTTGCCGCTGCGGCTTTGCTCACGGATGGTCGCCCGGCTCACGCCATTCTCAATTATTACATCTACGAGGATGCAGGTAATGTTATCGTCGAGACAGCTGGAAGCCTAACTTTGTCGTCGCCTGTTGGCTCTATCCAATGCGGCGCCAACGGAGCGATTATTTCGCCATATCTTCTATGTACAGGGGTCGACACCACTATGGAGAGATACAGCTTATCGGGACCCGACGGTTTCGGCGGGACAGCCAATCTTTTTCCTGCTAGTAATGTTTCGGGGATTACCACGGGATTTGACGGCGGCTCCGGCGGCCCCCAGTTTTTTGCAATTGCATCTGGCTATAGCAACGGAACTCCCATCATTAGCAGTGCTACTTTCAATGGTCAATCTCTTGCTGGTTTCGGCTTCAATACACCAAGTGTCGTAGGGCCCTGGACGCTGACCAGCACTAACGACACGATCAATGTTGTCATCGGGTCCGCTCCACCCGCTGCCGTTCCCGGTCCCCTGCCATTGCTTGGAGTGGGGGCGGCTTTCGGCTTCAGCCGACGACTGCGTCGACGCGTCGCGCTGCGCTCAGCCAGCAAGCCCAACGTTTGAGTTCTCTGAGGCTCTGCATTCCTCCGCCCCGAATCCGCTGACGCATCAGCAGGGTCGGGGCTTTGTTGTTTTGCGGTCCTCACGCCCCATCCACCATGCCCATCCGCAGCCTCGGCCTGCTGGCCCTGGCGTTGTTGCAGATCGGCGTGAGCCTCGATCCCAGGGATAAGGTTCTGCGGCCGCGGCTTCGCCTGTTCCGCCAGCTGGCCGTGCTCACCGCCCTCGGCTTCCTGCTGCTGCTGCTTTTGCAGCTCACCGCCGGCCTGCGCCTCCAGAAGGCCACAAGCAATGCCCAGATCCAGCGCATCCTGGGCGCCGAGTGGCGTCTGGTCGCCCTGCGTCAGGCCACGGCCGGGAACTGCTCCAGCCGCTGCCTCAGCAGCGGCGCCTGCTGCCGGACGACCCAGGACCTGGAGGTATTTCCTGGCAAATCAGGCATCACGTGCCGGAATTGCAAGGATAAAGCTGCTGGCCGCACGCACCATCCCGCGGCGGCACCTGGCCAACCCGCGGCCGTCCCCCACGCCGCAGGCTGTGGTGATCCTGGGAACACCTGAAGTTCAGGTCTGACCCTCCGTAGGCCTTCTGCGAATCAGCGGGCCCAGCTGGACGCCGTGTTCGATCAGGCCCAGAGGCGGATCCTCCCTGACCGGCATGCCATGCCGCCGCCACCGCCTTCGCCCGCCGGCCGGGCTCCGGGCGCTTGCTGGTCTTGGCCGCAGGGTGTGGCGATCAACAGCCACCCGGGTGTGGCCGATCGTTGGCTCAGCCCTCCCGCCGCAAGCGCTCCAGCCAGTCTTCGCGGCGACCGGCATTGATCCAGCCGGTGGCGATCGTTTTCGTGTGCTGCTGGCTGATCCGGCCGCGATGGAGATGCGAGAGCCCGGCCGGGAAGATCGCCAGCACGCCCCGCTCGGCCTCCACCTGGTGGTTCTGCCAGTGGAATTCGGTGCCGCCATCGGGCACGTCGTTGCAATAGAGGATCCAGGCCAGCACGCGCCGAATCGGTTCGGTGGCCTCGTCGCTGGTGGTCCAGTCGGCATGCCAGGCATAAAAGCCCTCGCCCGGGGCATAGCGCTGCAGGTTGAAGATCGGCAGCACGAACAGGTTCTGCTCCGGGCAGCACTGGCGCAGCAGCGGCCGCTCTTGCAGGTAGCGCTCCAGCCCGGCCTGAACGCCCCTGAGGATCACCTCGGCCAGGGCGAAGGCCTCGGGATCGGAGCGATCGATCGCCACCAGGCTGATGTCGGTCGACACCTTGGCGGGTCTTCGGCCATCGGCTGGCTGGTTCACGGCTGACGGGCCCGCGGCTGGTCCCGCCGCCGCCTCCCCCGCTGCGATCTGTCCCGCCATCGCCGCCAGCCCCGTGGCGCTCAGAGCGCCCGCCGGGCCGTCGCTGCCCCCAGCCGCGCGGGTGGTGACCGCTGCGTCGGCCGCGCGGCTCCCTGGAGCTCCCCCCGGCTCTGGCTCGCCGCTGAGGAACGCCACGCCGCGGCGCTGCAGATCAGCACGGCGATCGAAGAAGGCCAGAATCGCGTCCGCCAGGGCCCGATAGCCGTCGCTGCGGTAGGTGGCGATCAGTTCCATGGCGGCGGGTTCAGGTGCTGGGGTCGTGCTGGAGCGCGCGCCAGGGCAGTCGCGTCACGCCGCCGTCGGCCGCCAGCCACCGCTCCGGATCGGCCAGCAGCGGCAGCAGCCCTTCCCGCTCCAGCGCATGGCGCAAGCGCTCGCGGTCGAGCGGTGTTTGGGGATCCTCGGCCAGGGCGAGGGCCTCGGCCTCGGCCGGGTCGGCCAGCAGGCGCAGGCCCAGCTCCTCCAGGTCGCGGCTGAAGAACAGCTGCCGCAGGCGGGTGGTGTGCAACGGGCCCAGGGCGGCGGCAAAACCCTCCAGCGCCTCGCGCTCGCCGGAGCAGCCGCAGTTGAGGGCCAGCCAGATCAGCAGCTTGGCCCAGCTCTCGGCGCTCCAAAGGGGCTGGAAGCTGGCGCGGTGGCGCCGCACCAGCTCGTCGATGGCGAAGGCGAACAGCCGGGCCTGCAGGGCGCTGGCGGGAACGGCCGGGGGCGACGGCGGAGCATTCATGGGGTCATCCTCACCGCTGGCGGGTCAGGCGCCGCTGGGGCGGGCAAACTGCGGAGGCAACGCACCGGAGCCGGCCCCGATGGCCCTCGATCTCAACGACCCGAACATCGAGTTTTCGGACCTCGTCGAGGCCTACCTGACCTGGACCCTGGCCGTCCTCAACGACGAGAAGCTTGATGGCGAGAAGTTGCTCACCGAAGAGATCGCCGAAGATGGCTTTAATGCCATGCGCTTCCTGCCGGATGTGGTGACCAGCGCCATCGAAACCACCTTGGCGCGGGTCTACGACGTGGATCCCGAGGAGCTCAGCGCGCTCCTGTATCCCGAGGATTGAGGCGGGTGCGCCGCCGCTCCCAGCCCATCCCGAGCAGCCGCTTCGCCCCCATCCCCAAGCCAGTGTCGGGGGCGAGGTTTGGGGGCAAGGCGCGGCCCCGCCCGCGCAGACGCTGATGGCACGGCTGCCGCGCCAGAGCAGTGGGTCTTGGGGCGCGCCATCGCCGCCGCGGCCCGCTGTTGGCCTCAGCACCGCCGCCCTGCTCCTGAGGGCCTCCTCCCGGGGCCTCACGGTTGCCTCCCGGGGTTTCACGGTCGCCGCCCGGGGGCTCACGGTCGCCGCCGCTGGTGCCTGGCGTCGCCGTGGCCTCGCGGCGGCCTTGGCCCTGATCGGCGGCAGCGGGCTGCTAGCCGGCTGCGCCGCCTGGAGTCAACGCGCCCCGGTGGTGCTGTTCCTGGGGATCTCGACGCTGGGCAATGAGGCGGTCAACCGCGACACCACCGAGCAGTTCGCGCGCGGTTTTCGAGAAACGCTGCAGCGCTTTCAGCAGATCCATCCGAATGTGCAGGTTCGGTTGGCGGTCTATCAGGAGAACATGCTGGGCTTTGCCCTGCGTCGCCGGCAGCGCAGCGGCCTCGGCCCCGACCTGATCGCTACCACGGCCGAACAAGCCCATGCACTGCAGCAGCGAGGATTGCTGGAGCCCATGCCCCTTGGCCCGCGGCAGCGCGAGGCCATCAAACCCTCCCTGCTGCGGCGCGTGACCGACCGCCAGGGACGTATCTTCGCCCAGCCGGTGCTGGTGCTGGCCCAACTCGCCTGTTACGACACGCGCCGAATGCGCCAGGCGCCGACGACCATGCAGGAGCTGCTGAGCGCCAGTGCCGCCGGCGCCAGGGTCGGCCTGTCTTTGCAAGTGCGGGAACTGTTCTGGTCGGCCGGCAGCCTCGGAGCCCTGCCCGCGATTCGCACCGCCGTGCATGGCGTTCAACCGGATCCGCGGCAGATGGAGGGCCTGCGCACCTGGTTGCGGTGGCTCCAGGCCGCCGAGAGCCAGAGCCGGCTCAGCTTCCTGGACAACGAGATCCAGCTGCGTGATGGCCTGCGCAGCGGCCAACTCGACTGGATCACCTGCCCCAGTAGCGATCTGCAGGTGCTGCAACGCTCCCTGGGCCGCCATCTCGGCGTTGCCCCCCTGCCCAACGGCGATGGCTTCGAGGCGTCGCCGATCAGCGTGCTGCGCGTGCTGTCCCTGGGTCGGGGCTCCAGCCCGCGGCAGCGGCAGCTGGCGATTGAGCTGGCTCACTTCACCCTCAACCCTTTGATGCAACGCAGCCTCACCCTGCTGAACCGCAGCGTGCTGCCGGTGAATCCACGGGTGAGCGTGCCGGTCAGCGCCTCCCACGTGCTAGGCGCCTTGGAGATGGCCAGCCGGCAGGCCGATCAAGCCGGGCCGGTGCTGGCGGTGTTGCATTCGGCCGATCCCCGCATCCCCCGCCTGCGGGAGGTGCTGGTGCAGGAGGTGTTCGCCGAGCTGTCGCCCGACCAGGCCGCCCAACAGCTGGTGGCCATCCTGCGGGGCCCGCCATGAGGGAGCTGCTGCTGGAGAGCTTGGGCTGGTTGGGCTATCTGGAGCGCGTTGGGGTGCTCCTGCAGCTTCTGGCCATGGCCCTGGTGCTGGCGATCGGCCAGCTGCCGGCCGCGCGGCAATGGCGCCGCGGCCATGGGCCCCTGCTGGCAACCTGGCTGGCGATCGGCCTGGCCCTGCTGCTCAGCCTGGGGTTGCAGCTCGCCGGCGAGCCCGCGGGCCTGTTGCAAATCCTGGCGCTGCTCTGGCTGGGCTGGAGCCTGCTGGATGGCCTGGAGCCGCTGCTGCTTCGGCGGCTGCCGCCCCGGCGGGTGCGGGAGCTGCTCACCAACCTGCTGCGGCCCTGCTATCTGGCCTTTGCCGTGGCGGCGCTGGTCAGCGAAGTCGACAGCCTCCCCAACCTGGCCGTGATTCCGCTCGGGAGTCTCTTTGGGGTGGAGATCAACCTGGGCGAGCTCTGCGTCTCGCTGCTCATCCTCTACCTTCTGTTGATCGGCTCCGCCCCCCCGGCCGCCGTGCTGGCCTGGCTGCTGCGGCGCTTGCTCGGCTTCAGCGAGGGCACCAGCAAGGCGGTTGAGCTGATGCTGCGTTACTCGGTGGTGGGAATCGGCATCGCCGGCCTGGCCTACCAGCTGGGCTTCAACAGCACCGCCTTGCTGGCGATCGCCGGCGGCCTTTCGGTGGGTCTGGGCTTCGGGGTCAAGGAGGTGTTCTCCAACTTCATCAGCGGCCTCTGGCTGTTGTTCGAAGGATCGGTGCGCCCCGGTGAGGTGTTGATGATCGATGGCGATGCCTGCGAGGTGCGGCAGTTGGGCCTGCGGGCCACCTTGCTCTGGCGCGGCCGCGACAATGCCGAGCTGCTCATCCCTAACCACTCCTTCTTCACCCAGTCGGCCACCACTTACACCGGCAGCGATCGGCTGCGGCGCAGTGAGGTGCGGGTGGGAGCGGCCTACCGCCACGACCCGGCCCAGGTGATCGCGCTGTTGGAGGCCACCGCCCAGGAGGTGCCCCAGGTGCTCACCAGTCCGGCGCCGAAGGCGCTGATGCTCAGCTACGGCGATTCGGCGATCCACTACGCGCTGCGCTTCTGGATCGCCAACCCGATGCACGGCGTGGGGATCTGCAGTGCTGTGAACCAGGCGATCTGGCAGGCCTTCCAGCGGGAGGGCATCGAGATCCCCTTCCCCCAGCAGGTGCAATACACCGCCCTCTGGCAGGACACCGCGGGCCCAGGCTCTCCGCCCATCGCCGACAGCGACCGCTCCGGCGGCAGCTCCTGACCCCGGCCGGCCGGGCTGGAGACGGCCAGCAACCCGGTGGGGCAGCTCCCGCACCACGCCAAGGCCCTCCGCCGGCCTTGGCGTGGCCCGGCTCGGCCACCGCCACAAGAAATCCGGATAGCCGCCCCAGGGAGCTTGCACGGTCCCGTCTGAGACGCTATCCAAGGCCTGCGCGTCCATCCGAGGTTTTGTCCGTGGGGTTGTTCTCCCGTTTGCGTTCCGTCGTCTCCGGCGACGACTACCTCGAGGGCGACTACGACGATGAGCTCGACTACGACGCCGGCGAGACCGAGCGCAGCTCCAGCGGCAGCAGCCGTAGCCTCGGCTCCAGCGGTAGCGCCAGCGGCTTGAGCACGAGCTCCCTGGCCCTCAGCACCGACTTCAGCGGCGACGATCCCTTCGTGGGCAGCAATGTGATCGGCCTGCCGGGCATCAGCAGCTCGGTGGCCGAGGTCTGCCTGATGGAGCCCCGCAGTTTCGATGAGATGCCCCGCGCCATCCACGCCCTGCGGGAGCGCAAGACGGTGATCCTCAACCTCACGATGATGGAGCCGGATCAGGCCCAACGCGCCGTCGATTTCGTGGCCGGTGGCACTTATGCCATCGATGGCCATCAGGAGCGGGTGGGCGAGAGCATCTTCCTGTTTGCCCCCAGCTGCGTCACCGTCACCACCGCCGGCAGCGAGGAGACCGCCTCCCCCACCGTGGTGAGCAGTCGCCCCGCCAGCCCGGATCCCAGCGAGGCGGCTCCGCCTCCGGCTTGGGCCCGCTCCGACGCCCTCGGCTGATCGGGAGCCTTGGTGGAGCGCTTTGGCGTGGTAGGCCTGGGTCGCATGGCCCAGGCCCTGTTGTTTCCGCTGCTGGAGAGCGGGCTGCTGCAGCGCTCGGGTGTGCGTGCCGCCGTGGCCAGCTCCACCTCTGCCGAACGGCTGGCGGCGGAACACGGTCTGATGGTCTCCACCGATCCCCGCCAGGCCTGGGCGGCGCCGGTGGTGTTGCTGGCCGTGAAACCCCAGCAGCTGGAAGCGGTGGCGGCCCAAGCGGCTGAGCTCAGCGCCCCGCTGCGGTCCCAGCCGCCCCCGGGATTCAGCGGCACGGCCAGGTCGGAACCGCAAGGCGGGGCGGTAGCGGCGGCCCAGACTCCCGCCCGCCATGGCGCCGCCCAAGCCGATGCCACGGGGCCGGATGGCGCCCCAGGGGCCGTCACGGCCATGGCAGCGATCGAAGCCTCTGCCCCGGAGGCGCTGTCCCACGCCGCGCCGCTGCTGATCTCCGTGCTGGCCGGCGTGCGCCTGGAGCGGCTGCAGCGCTTGTTCCCCGGTTGGCGGTGTGTGCGGGCGGTGCCCAACACCCCTTGCCTGGTGCGGCAGGGGCTCACCGGCCTGGCCTGGGGTGAGGGGATCGATCCGGAGCGCCAGCGGTGGGTGCGCGAGCTGTTCGCCTTGGTAGGGGCCGTGCATGAGCTGCCGGAGAGCCAGCTCGATGGCTTCCTGGCCCTCACCTCCTCCGGGCCGGCCTTCGTGGCCCTGGTGGCCGAAGCCATGGCCGATGGCGCTGTGGCGGCGGGCCTGCCGCGGGCCCTGGCTTTGGAGCTGGCCCATCGCACCCTGGCGGGCACGGCGGCCCTGCTGCAGGAGCGCCAGCTCCATCCCGCCGCCTTGAAGGACATGGTCAGCAGCCCCGCCGGCACCACGATCGCCGGTTTACGCCAGTTGGAACGGGGTGGCCTGCGCTCAGCCCTGCTGGAAGCGGTGCTGGCGGCGGCGGAGCGCAGCCGCGCGTTGGGCTGAGCCGCGGCGGGGCAACGATCGGGTCGAGGGTCGCGCTGCCGGCGAATCCGGGCTTCAGCCCCAGCGTGGCGTTCGGCTTGGCGAGGCGTCGCCCCAGCGCCGGCCGCGGAGAGCGGCGCTCAACGCGCCGCGGGCTCCTGGCCGCTGCCCAGCCGCGGCTCCTGGCCCGCCAGCAGCCGTTGCACGTTGCTGCGATGGCGCCACACCACCAGCACCGTGGTGAGCAGCGCCAGGGTGAGGTAGGCGGGCCGGATGCCACCAGCGCCAAACCAACCCAGCATCAGCAACGGCAGCGCCAGGGCGGCGGTGATGCTGGAGAGCGACACGATGCGGCTGAGGGTCAGCAGGGCCAGGAACACGCCGAAGCAGGCCAGGCCCACGGGCCAGGCGAGCCCCAACAGCATCCCCAAGCCGGTGGCCACCGCCTTGCCGCCGCGCCAACCCAGCCACACGGGCCAGCTGTGGCCCGCCAGGGCCGCCAGTCCGGCCGCCACCACCCACCAATCGCTGGCGGTGGTGAAGGCGCCGAGGGGTTGCAGCACCGCCTTGGCCAGCAGCACCGCCGCCGTGCCCTTCAGCACATCCACCAAAAACACCACCAGCGCCGGGCCCTTGCCCACGACCCGCAGCACGTTGGTGGCGCCGGTGGAGCCGGAACCCTGCTGGCGTAGATCGATGCCGGCCAACCAGCGGGCCGCCAGCCAGCCGCTCGGGAGCGAGCCGAGCAGGTAGGAGGCCAGCAGCACCAGCAGGTTGGGGGCAAAGGCGAGCAAGGGATCCATGGGGGTGTCAGGCGGAGCGATCAGGCGAGGTCGTCTTCGAAGCTGATTTCCTCAGGCGAGGCGGAATAGGCGATCCAGAGCGGGAATTGCAGCACCGGGATCTCCACCGCTCGCTCAAGGGCATCGATCACGATGAATGGCAGCTCACCGCGCTCCTCCAGCCGGTCGGCCCGTTCCACCAGCGCCTCGGGACGTTCAAACAGCACGATGCCGCTGTTGGGGCCGAAGTCTTCGCGGCTGAGGCCCAGGGCATCCTGGAGGCAGCGGCGCCATTCCCCCAGCCGTTCGGGCTGGCCCGCTAGCACCAAGGTCTGGAAGCGGTCGCCGTAAAGATCTCCCAGGATCGCCACCGCGGCGGCGGTCACGACGGCATTGCGGCTGCGGCTGCCGCGGCTGGGCTGGGCGCCGCGGCCGCCCTGATTCAGGAACCAGTCCTCCAGCAGGGCGACGCTGGCGGCATCGAGGCTGCGCCGCAGCCTCCAGGGATCGGCGTTGAAGTCGGGCTGGCCTTGGAAGCGCCGCAGCCGCTCGCGGATCAGCGTCTCGTCCTGGCTGAACAGACCGGCCACCGCCGGAGCGGGAGGCTCCGGCGCCGGCGGGCGATCGAGCGGCGAGGGCTGGGGTTGCAGCACCGGCACCACCAGCTCGAGGCGTTCCGCCGCCGCGGCCAGATCCTGCAAGGCGCCCACCAGGTAGTCCTGAAATCCCTTCACCCGCCGGGCGATCGCATCGGACTGGCCGGAGAAGCTGGCCCCCAGCTCCCGCTCCAGCTGATCCCGCCGCCGCTCCAGGGCGCTGATCTCGGCGAGCAAGGCCTCGCGCCGCTGGCGCAGCTCGGCCAGGGCCAGCTCCAGCAGGTCGGGCGGGGCGCCAGCGGCGCGAGGCGCCGGTTCCAGCGGGTCGGGATTCGGCCCGGCGCCGGTCACGGCGGGGTCTGCCGCCCCGTGGATGGGGGCGTTGGCGGGGTTGGCGGCGGCGTTGGCGGCGGAGCTGTCGCCCAGCGGCAGGCCAGGGGAGGGGGGCGGAGCGACGGGGTCGCCAGCCCCAGGACTGGGAGGATCAACGCTCATCAAGGCGACAACGCTCAACACCAGGCTGCCAGCCCACGGCCTGCGGTGCTGAACAGCCCCGGCTGCTGAACAGGTCAGCCCTGGGGAACGCGCCGCTCGAGTTGCTGGCGCAGGGCTGTGGCGTCGAACAGCACCGGCAGCAGATGGACACTGCGCACCTCGCGGAAATAGAACAAGATCGGCAGCGACGGCCAGAACAGCCGCCAGCCGGTCCACTCCTGATACGGGAAGCGGCGGATCTCCTGTTGCTGGCGCAGCACCACCAAGGCCTCCGGCTCGAACACCAGCCGCAGCAGGGCCGACTGCAGCAGCAAAAAGCCGCCAAAGGCCACCAGCAGCAACACCAGCCAGCGGGCCGGCGACCAGAGCGGCACCAGCGGCAGCAGCAACGGCCCCAACAGGCTGAGGCCCAACGGCACCCAGTAGCGCGGCTCCAGGGTCACGGTGTCCGTCAGAGGCGCCGCAGCGGCTGCTGAGGCTGTTGGCGGGGCTGGCGCCGCGGCGGCGTCGGGGCTGGGGGTTTCCATGGGGCCATTGTGGCCAGCCCGGATGGGGCGGCGTGGGGGCGGCCCAGGCCTTGCCCTGCCGGAGCCCTAGGCGCCAAACAAGGCCTGGGTCAGCACCACGTCCATCAACGCCACGGTCACCAGGATCATCACCACGGCGCCGGTGGTGCTGGAGCCCACCTCCTTGGGACCGCCCCGGGTGGTGAGGCCCCAGCCGCAGGCGATCACTGCGATCTGCAGGCCGAAGACCAGCGCCTTAATCAGCATCGACGGCAGGTCGTCGGGCTTCATCCAGGTGCGCACCGAGGTCCAGAACACCTCGGGGGGCACGTTGTAGAGCAACGTGCTGCTCACCTGGCCAGACCAGAGGGCCAGCCAGAAGAACAGCAGGCACTGCACCGGCGCCATCACCACCATCGCCACCACCCTCGGCACCACCAGGTACTCCACCGGGTCGGTGCGCAGCATGGTGATCGCGTCGATCTGTTCGGTCACCTTCATGGTGCCGAGCTGGGCGGCGTAGGCGGTGGCCACCTTGCCGGTCATCAAGGTCGCCATCAGCAGCGGCGCGATCTCCCGCGACAGGCCCAAGGCCAGCAGGCCCCCGACCGCCGCGCTCGCCCCCCGCTGGGACAGTTCCGCCGCCACCTGGATGTTGAACACCGTGCCGGCGGCCAGGGAGGTGATCGTCACGATCAGCACGCTGCCCGGGCCGGCCTCCAGCAGCTCCTGCATCAGGTCGGGGCCACCCAGGCGACCGCGGGCGATGGCACTGACCGCCTGCCCGCCGATCATCAGGCTGCTGCCCAGCCGCGATAACCAGCGGGGTGGCTTCATGGCGTCGAGGGGTCCGAGGCCGCCGCCAGCGGGGGCGACGCCGGGGCTGGTGGGGTGGGCCAGCGCCGCATCAGCAGCAGCCCCAGCACCACCAGCAATCCGGGTAGCAGACCCATGCACAGGCGGATGGCCACCAGGGCGCTGGCGGGTTGGTCCACGCCCCGGTCGGCCACGTAGCCGCTGAGGCTGAGCAAATTGCCGAACAGCAGCAGCGCCACGCTGATGCACATCTTTTGGGCAAACACCATCCAGGCGCTGTAGATGCCGGCCGGCTTGTCGGGATCGGCGTCGATCGCATCCGGCAGCAGCGACCAAGGGATCAGGTAGGCGGTGGAGGCGCCCAGCCCCACCAGCAGGATCGCCAGCAACAGCAAGGACAGCCGCACCAGGTTGAGCGTGTCGCCGAGGGGCGCCAAGGCCGGATCGAGGGGGACCAGCACCATGGCCATGGCGCAGCCCACAATCCAGCAGCTGCCGCCCAGTCGAAGGGCCTGGATGCGTCCGCCCCGGTCGGCCACCGCGGTCCAGAGCTGCAGCCCCGCCAAGGTGGTGAGCTGGAACGGCAGCAGGATCCAGTTGCTCCAGCCGTCCGGCACCCGCATCACCACCGGCAGAAAGATCAAGGCGGCGGTCTGCATCAGCTGCAAGGCGCACCAGAGCATCAGATACAGGCTGAGCACCAGCACGAAGCGGCGGTTATGGCGCACCCGTCGCAGCAGTCTGCGGGTGCTGCCTGGACTGTGCTGAGGCCGCTGGCTGTGGCGGGCGATCGGCGCCAAGCCCCAGGCGCAGAGCAATGTGGCCACCGCGATCACCGATCCAGAGATCAGGCCCACATGCCAATAGGCGCTGGCTTGGCGCAGATCCCGCAGCAGCAGCGCGCCAATCACCAACCCCAGCAGGCTCGCGAGGATCGAGCCCGTGAAGCGGGCGGTGTTGAGGCGGGTGCGCAGCGGCACCGAGGTGGTGAGCTCGGCGGCGAGGGCCGAGTAGGGGAGGTTGACGCAGGTGTAGAGGCTGTTGGCCAGCACCGAGACCCCCACAAAGAAGGCGAATTTCTGCCAGGGGCCGCCGGGGGGCAGCCACCACATCAGCGCCATGCCCACCCCCAGGGGCAGGGCGCTGCCGATGATCCAGGGCAGGCGAGGCCCCCAGCGCGTGCGGGTCTTGTCGCTGAGCCAGCCCACAACCGGATCGTTGACCGCGTCCCAGAGGCGGGCGAGCATCAGCACCAGGCCGGCCATCCAGGGAGGGAGCCCCGCGGCTTTGGTGTAGAAGACAAACAGATAGAAGCCGATCAGCGAGGCGGCCATGCCCGTGCCGGCATCGCCCAGTCCGTAGGCCACCAGCATCCGGTTGCGCCGTCCGGCCGGCTGGTCGGCGGGGTCGAGCCAGCAGGGATCCGCGTGCGGCTCGG
>JBKCTK010000032.1:0-4469 GCA_046319055.1 Synechococcaceae cyanobacterium | reverse complement strand
AGCGATCTGGTGGGAGGCATCCAGGCGGTGACCCTGGGTGACGAGGAGGCCCGCCGCCGCCGCACCCAAAAGACCGTGCTGGAGCGGGCCGCCGAACCCACCTTCCCACTGGCGGTCGAAATGCACAGCCGCCAGCGCTGGCTGATCCACCGCGATGTGGCCGCCACGGTGGATCAGCTGCTGCGCGGTCAGGCGCCGCGGCCCCAGGTGCGCGAGGTTGGCGATGACGGCCGCTTGTTGCTGCGCGATCCAGCGCCCCAGGCCCCGCCGTCGCCGTCTGCCTTGGAGGGGCCCCGGCCCCTGGCATCGGCTGAGTCCGGCCGCCGCGTGGCAGCGCCGCTCCCGGCCGTGGCGCCGCTTGGCGCCACCGCGCCCCTTCAAGACGCCCGCGGCGCGGCCCCGCCGCGACGACCTGCCCCAGGCACGGTTTCAGCCCCCGCCGCCGCGCCCAGCGCCCCGCCGCTGCGCCTCTGGGCCCTGGGGCTGGGGCCCCAACTGCTGGAAACCGTCATCCGTTCGCGGCGCCTGCCGATCGAGGTGGTGGCGCAAGCCGAGCAGGCCGACGCGGTGCTGAGCCTCCGCGGTGAGTTGGGCCGCTACCCCGAGCAGCGCCGCCAAGCCCAGGAGCTGGGGCTGCCGATCCTGGTGATCAAGTCGGACAGCCTGCACCAGGTGCGCCGAGCGCTGGAGCGGTTGCTGGAGCGCCGCGGCGTGGCGCCTGGCGGCCTCGACCAACCGGCGGCGGCGGGCGGCGGGCCGATCGAGTTGGACGATGCCCACGCCGGCCTGGAGGAATGTCGCCTGGCGGTGGAGCGGGTGGTGCTGCCCCAGGGACGGCCCGTGGAACTGCAGCCCCGCAGCGAGCGGGTGCGGCAGATGCAGGCGGAGCTGGTGGGCCGCTATCGGTTGCGCAGTGCCGTGTTCGGCCGCGGCCCACTGCAACGGCTGCGGGTGTTCCCGCCCTAAGGGCCGCGCCGGTTCACCAACCTCATCAACGCGGGTGCCGGCCGTTGACGAAGGCAGGGCCATTGTGAGTAACTGATCAGGCAACGGCCAAGGCCGTGCGTTGGGCCGTCGCCAAGCGGTAAGGCAGCGGGTTTTGGTCCCGCCATTCCTAGGTTCGAATCCTAGCGGCCCAGTTTTGATCCCCTCTTTTGGCAGTCAGTCCGCTGCTGGTTTTCGATTTCGACGGTGTTCTCGTTGACGGCATGGCCGAATACTGGTGGTCGGCCCGCCGTGCAGCCCTCGACCTCCTGCCCGAGCTGGCCCTACCGGAGGCGGCGCCGGCGGGATTCGCCCGGCTGCGCCCGCTGATCCACAAGGGCTGGGAGATGGTGCTGATGGCCGCTGAGCTCGGGCGCGCCGACTTCGACGTGGCCGCCGCCTGCTCCGCTTACCCCCCAGCCCTGCAGGCGGCCCTGGGGCGCTGGGGCCTGACGCCCCAGCAGCTCCAAGACGCCTTGGAGGCGGTGCGCCGTCGGGCCATCGCCGCTGACCTGGCCGCTTGGTTGTCCCTGCATCGCTTCTATCCCGGTGTGCCGGAGCGCTTGCGGCGCCTGCGCCAGGAGGGCGGCGACTGGTGCGTGCTGACCACCAAAGGGGGCGCCTTCGCCGCCCAGCTGCTGGCGGCGGCGGACCTGGAGCCGCGGGCTGTGCATGGCCACGAACAGGGCAGCAAGCCGGAGGTGTTGCGGCGGCTGCTGCAGGCCGGGCAGGAGCTCTGGTTCATCGAGGATCGCCGACCCACGTTGGAGCAGGTTCGCGCCACCCCCGGTCTGGAGCCGGTGCGCTGCTACCTGGTGTCGTGGGGCTACCTGGCCCCCGGCGATAGCCAGCAGCTGCCGGCCGGGATCCGCTGTCTCGATCCGCAGAGCTTCCAGGGGCCCCTGGCGCTTTGGCCTTGATCCGCTAAGGTACTTCTGTACTGGGCTCATTGGCGTCGGTGTTCCGGCTGCCCCCGGATCTCCCTCGGGCATCTCGGGTCTGCCATGCGCCGGCCCTTCGCGGTCTTCGGTTCCGCACGGTCGAGACGCCGGCCCCCCGCGGGTGGCACTTGTTCTTCAGAGGTCGCAGGATGAAACCGGATCCGGGATTCCCATCGGCCCTAGGTCAGGCCTCCAGCCTGACCGGCCCCTCGCGCTCCGATCCCGTTGGGATCGGCCGAGCCTTCAACCCCGGTTCCCGCCATCGGCGGCCTATCCCATCGCTTGAACCCCATGCCTGCTGATTCCAAGGCCGCCTCCCTTTCCAGCGAATCCCGCGCCTCGGCCGAGCGCGACAAAGCCCTTGGGCTGGTGCTCAACCAGATCGAGCGCAACTTCGGCAAGGGCTCGATCATGCGCCTGGGCGACGCCTCGCGCATGCGGGTGGAAACGATCAACACCGGCGCCCTCACCCTCGACTTGGCCCTGGGTGGCGGCTATCCCAAGGGTCGGGTGGTGGAGGTCTACGGCCCCGAGAGCTCCGGCAAGACCACCCTCACCCTGCATGCCATCGCCGAGGTGCAGAAGCGCGGCGGCGTGGCCGCCTTTGTCGACGCTGAACACGCCCTCGACCCGGTGTATGCGGCGGCCCTCGGTGTCGACATCGAGAACCTGCTGGTCTCCCAGCCGGACACGGGCGAGATGGCGCTGGAGATCGTCGATCAGCTGGTGCGCTCCGCCGCTGTCGACATCGTTGTGGTCGACTCGGTGGCCGCCCTCACGCCGCGGGCTGAGATCGAGGGGGAGATGGGTGATTTGGCGGTCGGCAGCCAGGCTCGCCTGATGAGCCAGGCGATGCGCAAGATCACCGGCAACATCGGCAAGTCGGGCTGCACGGTGATCTTCCTGAACCAGCTGCGCCAGAAGATCGGAGTCACCTATGGCAATCCGGAAACCACCACCGGTGGCAACGCTCTTAAATTTTATGCCTCGGTGCGGTTGGATATCCGCCGGATCCAGACCCTCAAGCGCGGTACCGAGGAGTATGGAATTCGGGCCAAGGTGAAGGTGGCAAAGAACAAGGTGGCGCCGCCGTTCCGCATCGCCGAGTTCGACATCCTGTTTGGCCGCGGCATCAGCACCCTGGGCTGCCTGCTCGATCTGGCTGAGGAGACCGGCGTGGTCACGCGCAAGGGCGCCTGGTACAGCTATGACGGCGACAACATCGGCCAAGGGCGTGACAACACGATCGTTTGGCTGGAGCAGAACCCGGCTCAGCAGGAGCAGATCGAACGGCTGACCCGCCAGAAGCTCACCGAGGGCTCCGAGGTCACCGCCAACTCGATGAAGCCCCTTGCGGCGGCGGGAGCCCGGCTGGCGAGCACCAAAGCGAGTGCTAGCGAGTCTCCCGCCAAAGCCGTGAGCGCTCAGCCTGAAGCCGACAGCGAGGCCCAGGCTGCGGCCCAGGCCCTTGAGGAGCTGGCGACCGCCAGCTGAGCTGACTGGTTGAGGGATTCACCCTGCGCTGCCGCCGCGCTGACTGGCGTTGCGGCAGCGCAGTTCCCAAGGGGGCAACTCCCAGTTGAGCGCAGCTCGGCTCAGCCCGGAACTCCCGCCAGCTGCCCGAGCGCTGGCCCCAGTTCGGGCCACTGGCATGGGGAGCGGGAGAACGGTCCCGATGTCAGGCGGGCCGATGGGGAAAGAGCCGCGAAGCGTTTCCTCGGTCCAGGGCCTCTCGGGTAATCCCATCAAGGGCTGCGTAGGCATCTAGCTGATCTGTGAAATAACCAACAGCGGCTTCTGGCGCCAATGGCCAGTCGCTACCGAAGAGAACATGGCCTGGCTTGGCAAATGCCAGCAGGCTTGGCAGGGCTGCGGGGCTTCCCGAAAGGGCTGTATCAAAATAAAAGCTGCGGAAATCATTCAACACATCGTCCAACTTTGGGCCCAGCTGTTCGGCAATGGCGATGGCCATGCGGTGGCTTGCATAGGGGACAAATCCTCCCGCGGCGCGATGGCATCGGCATGGCGTTTCACCTCCTGGCGGAAGCGCAGGGCGGTGTACTTCTTGAGGTCCGGCCGCGCCGACAGAACGTTGGTGCGCAGGAAGCGGGCGTTGCCCGACTCCGTCTGGTTCACGAACAGCACGTAGGGCTCATCCCCCTCGGGGCCGGGCAGCTCGTCCTGTGTTGTGATGCGGATGCCTGCCATCCCGAGGTCTCTGGTCCTGCTCCACAGCATCGTCCCGGAATGGATAGGAAGAAAGGTCTGCCCTGCGCTTGGCACAGCAGACCCAACACACCATGGATTCGGGATTCTTGGCGGCGGAGAACCTATCGGCGACTCGCCAGACGAGCGTTCTGCACCCTCTCCCCAGCGCTGGTTGTGGTCTTGGCACCCTTGGCCTTTCTGCCCTTGGCTGCGGATTGAGCCTCTGGGGGCCGTGCCTCTGCGGAGCCGTCCGTTTGACTGGCCGTGCCGGTTCCTTTGCCCGCAGCAGCTCCTTTCTTGCCGGAAGGTCTGGTGTGATCCCGCTCCTCCCTCACC
>JBKCTK010000031.1:0-6270 GCA_046319055.1 Synechococcaceae cyanobacterium | reverse complement strand
GCCTGGAAGCCGCTCGGGAAGAGGAGCACCCGCTCCCGCCCCAGCCAGGCGGCCAGCTCCTCCTCCAGCCGCAGATGCACCGCCCGGGTGCCCGTCACCAGCCGGGAGGCGCCGGCACCCAGGCCCGTGGCCGCCAGCTCGGCGGCGGCGGCGGCCAGCACGGCGGGGTGGCGGCTGAGGCCGAGGTAGTCGTTGCTGGCGAGATCGAGCAGGGGGAGCGGGGGTGTCTCGCCACTGGCGCCGGGCGCGGGGAGGGAGTGGAGGAGGGCGGAGGCGTCGGGGGGGCTGGCGAAGGGCCGGAGGTGGCGGCGCCGTTCCGGTGGCAGGGCGTCCAGGGCCGCGCGCAGACGCTCCCGCCAGGGGGGGGCATCGGTTGGCGGAGCGGAGGAGCGCACGGCGCCTGGGCGGGAACGGGTGCAGTCTGGAATGGCCTCATCCGACGGCGCCATGGCCGGCGGCTGGTCCAACGGTCGGCCGCGGGTTCGGCGGATGGGAATTGGAGAACGGAGAGGGAGGGATTCGAACCCTCGACAGAAGTTACCTCCTGTAACTCCTTAGCAGGGAGCCGCTTTCAACCACTCAGCCACCTCTCCAGCGGCTCGCTGAGCTTATCAGCCGGAGTCCTGTTCGCCGCCAGGCTCCAGGCGCGGCAGGCGGTGCTTGAAGCCGCAGAGGATCTCCCAGGGGATGGTGCCGCAGCGTTGGCTCCAGTCCTCCGCCGTGATGCGCTGATCGCCGTCCTCGCCCAGCAGGGTCACCACCGCGCCCAACTCAAGGTCAGGGGCGTCGGTGGCGTCGATCACCAGCTGATCCATGGTGATGGCCCCCACCTGGGGGAGGCGGCGGCCGGCATGGAGCACCTCCAACCGATTGGAGAGCAGGCGTGGGATTCCATCGGCGTAGCCGATGGACACCACCGCCAGACGGCTGGGCCGGCTGGTGCGGAAGCGATGTCCGTAGCTCACCCCAACGCCCGAGCCGACATTGCGGATCAGGGTGACGCGGGCTTTGAGTTGTAGGGCCGGTTGCAGCGGAACCACGGCGGCTAGGTGCGGGGCGGGGGCATGGCCGTAGAGGGCCAAGCCCACCCGCACCAGATCGAAATGCAGCCGCGGATCGAGCAAGGTGCCGGCGGAGTTGGCCAGATGCCGGCAGCCCACAGAGAGGCCCTGCTGCGCGAGGTTGCGCAGCACGGTCTGGAAGCGGCCGAGTTGCAGCGCTGTGAGGCCGTCATCCTGGCCCGGGTCGGCATCGGCCCAGGCCAGGTGGGAATAGACCCCGGCCAGCTCGATCCCCTCCAGCTCCGATAGAGCCCCGGCTAGGTGGATCCCCGCCGGCCAGTCCACACCGAGGCGGGTCATGCCGGTGTCGAGCTTGAGCTGCACCGCCAGGCTGCGACCAGCGGCCCTGGCCAGGTTGTGGCAGAGCAGGGCCTCGCGCATGCCGCTGATGGTGGGCATCAGCTGCCAACGCAGGCAGCTGCGCAGCTCTTCCGGTTGGGTGAGGTTGCCGAGTACCAACACAGGCGCCGTGATGCCCGCCCGGCGCAGCTCCACCCCCTCCGCCAAGGTGGCCACGCCGAAGCTGCAAGCGCCTCCGTTGAGGGCGGCCCGGGCGACGCTGACGGCGCCATGGCCGTAGCCATCGGCTTTAACCACCGCCATCAGCTTGGCGGGGCCGATCAGCTGGCAGAGGGCCCGCGCGTTGGAGCTGATCGCCGTTGGGCTCACCTCGATCCAGGCCCGTTGGCGCGACACCCCGACTTCGTGGGGGGCCAGGGTGGGGGCCAGGGGGAAGGGGATGTCCGAGGTGATGAGGGACACGGTATCCCTGAAATTTCCCACTAGCATGACCTGAGGCAGCCGCTCTGCCATGGGCCGCGTTCTTGTTCTCAATGCGTCCTACGAACCCCTGAACATCACAACCTGGCGACGCGCCACGGTGATGCTGCTGAAGGGGAAAGCCGAGCGTCTTGAGCACGATCCCTCCCACCCCCTTCGTCCGGACACGTTTTTGCCAACGGTGATCCGGTTGTTCCAGTTCGTTCACGTGCCTTACCGGCCCCTGCCCCTCACCCGCCGCAACATCTTTCAGCGGGATGAGAACCGCTGCCAATACTGCGGCTTCCGCGGTGAACCCCTTTCGATCGACCACGTGCTGCCCCGCAGCCGCGGCGGCTGTGACAGCTGGGAGAACGTGACCACCGCCTGCCTGCCCTGCAATGTGCGCAAGGGCAACCGCACGCCCAAGGAGGCGGGCATGGTGATCAGCCAGCCCCCCCACACGCCACGCGGAGGCTTTGGCTTCGAGGCCGCCCGGCTGATCCGCTCAGGCCAGCATCAGGAATGGGCCAAGTATCTATTTGGGGAATAGGTCGGGCGCTGGCCCTGGGGCCCCAAGCCAGCGGGCTGCGGGCTGCGGGCTGGCCCATGGTCGATGGGGGCAGCGCTGCCCAGGCCCCATCCGACAGGCGGCTCGGGGTCGCGGAACCTCTGCACCATCCCTCGTGCGCCCTTCCTGCCAGACACCTGATTTTCCAAGGCAAGCCTTGCCAGCCACGGAGCAGGATCCGTGGGCGAGGGCTTCCGTTCCCCGCTGGACGGCAGTCGCCCGCTCACCCCTCCCCCTGGGTGCAAAGCCGGCCCTGGTGGCGCCGGGGGCATCGGGAACCCCTACACCCCTCCATGGTCGCGGCCTGACCCCACAGCCAGTGGGCCCGGCTGGCTGGCGATCCGCTTGCCCCGACCCATCCCAGAGGCTTCACGGTGTAGCCCGTGGCCGCCGCCATTCCCGAAATGGGGAGATCCAAGGCTGGGGTGGTGGTCCCGCGTCGACGCTTCAGCCATCGGCTCCAGCGGCCCGGCTGGCCAGCTGCTCCAGCAGGCGGTTCTGCTCGGCAGCTGTAGAGGCGGCGATCAGTTCGTCGAGGTCGCCTTCGAGCACGGGCTGCAGACTGAAGTTGCGGCCGAGACGGTGATCGGTCACGCGGTTGTCTTTGTAGTTGTAGGTGCGGATCTTTTCGCTGCGATCACCGCTGCCCACCTGGGCCCGGCGGGCGGAGCTTTCGGCGGCATTGGCCTCCGCCAGCTGGCGCTCGTAGAGCTTGGCCCGCAGGATCTCCAGGGCTCGCTCCCGGTTCTGGAGCTGGGAGCGCTCCTGGGTGCAGAACACGCGGATGCCGGTGGGTTTGTGGAGCAGGTCGACGGCGGTCTCCACCTTGTTGACGTTCTGGCCGCCGGCCCCTCCGGAGCGGGCAGTGCTGATCTCGAGGTCGCCCGGATCGATCTGCACCTCCACCGGATCAGCTTCCGGCATCACCGCCACGGTGGCCGTAGAGGTGTGGACCCGTCCCTGAGATTCGGTGGCTGGCACCCTCTGCACGCGATGCACGCCGGCTTCGAACTTGAGCCGGCTGTAAACGGAATCCCCCTGGATCGAGAGGATCAGCTCCCGGAAGCCGCCGAGTTCCGCCTCCGAGGCGCTCAGGGGCTGGACCCGCCAGCCGCAATCCTGGGCGAAGCGGTCGTACATGCGGGCCAGGTCGCCGGCCCAAAGGCAGGCTTCGTCTCCGCCTGTGCCGCTGCGAATTTCGAGCATCACGCTGCGTTCGTCGCGGGGATCGCGGGGAAGCAGGGCCAGGATCAGCCGTTGATGGAGGTCGCCGATGCGGGCCTGGAGTCGGTCGAGTTCCTCCTGGGCCAGGGCCACCAGATCCGACTGAGTTGGATCGTCCCGATGTTCACGCAGCAAAGAGCGGGCCTGGTCCTGCTCGTCTTCGAGGTGGAGCAGTTCCTGGTAGTCATGCACCAGGGGCTCCAGCCGGGCCCGTTCACGGGCCAACCCCTGGAGCTGGGCGGGGTCGGCGGCCAGGGCGGGATCGGCCAGCTGCCGTTCCAGGGTGGCGAAGGTGCGGCAGGCGGTTTCGAGGCGCTGATCCAGCAGGGTGCGATCCATCAATGGCGCCGGACTGGGCGAGGGGTCGAGGGCCTGGCCTGGGGGAGAGAAGCTGTGGCGAGAGGCGGGGGGTGATCGACGCCCGTTGCCACTCCTCCGCCCAGAGAGCCGTTCACGAGATGCGGGGACAACCGGAGCAGCAGCGCAGCGGAGCAGGTGGATTCAAGCCGGACGTTGAGACCCTTGGGGTACTCGGCACGATGGACCGGATCAGAGCAACGGTCTGGCACCTGCTTGGGGGGGGCTGGGCTCGGCATCGGGCGGCGAACTCAGCAACCTTGAGCAATGCCAGCGGCCGAAGCAGGCGTCAAGGCCAGGCCGGCCAGATGGCGTCAGGGTGATGAACGTCATCGCGCTGGTTCCGGGTGCTGGAGGGACCGCATCCCCAGCGGCACCAAGACCTGCCAGAAATCATGGCGCTCAAGCGACCGTGATAAGCAGCCACTTCAGCCATCAGGCGCTGGGTGTTTCCCGGTGCTGGTGCTCCATCAACTGATGGTCAAGGCTTAAAGCGCGATGGCTGGATTGGCTGCCCTGGGGGAGAGTCGCCTGTGATGTGGGGGCGCGGGACGACCGCCGTGGAAGCAGGAAAGCTCTTGAGGTTCAGGCCTCGGCTTCGGCAGGAACCTTGTCGGAGTTTGCCGCCGGAGCCGCAGCCTTGGTGGCTGAGTCCCCTCCCCCCATGCCGTATTTGCGCATGAAGCGATCCACGCGCCCTTCCGTGTCGAGGATTTTCTGGGTACCGGTGTAGAAGGGGTGATTGCCACTCCAGACGTCGACGTGAAGCTCGGGCTGGGTGGACCCGGTGGTCATAACCACCTGGCCGTTGCAGATCACCTTGGCCTCGGGGTACCAGGTGGGGTGGATGTTGGGCTTGGGCATGGTGAAAAAGACGGTGAAGCTGAACAGACCGGGGGCCTGGCGTCAGCGCTTGGAGAATTGAGGGGCCTTGCGAGCTTTCTTGAGGCCGTACTTGCGGCGCTCCTTGGCGCGGGGATCACGGCTGAGGTGGCCTTCCACCTTCAGAGGCTTGCGGTTATCCGGGGAGAGATCACAGAGGGCACGGGCGGCACCCTGCTTGATGGCATCGGCCTGGCCGGTGAGGCCGCCACCGCGCACATTCACGAGAATGTCGTACTGGCTTTCCAGCCCCAGGGTCTGCAGGGGGGCCTTGACGGCGGCCAAGTAGGCGGGGTTGTAGTTGAGGTAGTTGTCGCCTGGACGCCCATTGATGGTGAGGGCACCCTGGCCGGGCACGATGCGGACCCGGGCGACGGCGGTTTTGCGACGACCGGTGCCCCAATAGACGACCGTGTTGGAGGAGCTGGTCATTGGGCGGAGGCGGCGGGATCGAGGGCGAGGGGTTGGGGTTGCTGGGCCCCATGCGGGTGGGTGTCGCCGCGGTAGACCTTGAGCTTGCGGAACAGCTGTCGGCCGAGGGCGTTGTGGGGCAACATCCCCTGAATGGCCTTCTCGACGATGCGTTCCGGCAGTCGGCTCTGCAGGTGGGTGAAGGTTTCGGTCTTGAGACCGCCCGGACGACCGGAATGGCGGCGATAGAGCTTCTGGGTGGCCTTGTTGCCGCTCACCCGCACCTTCTCGGCATTGATGACCACGACGAAGTCGCCGGTGTCGAGATGGGGGGTGTAGGTGGGCTTGTTTTTGCCCCGCAGCACCGAGGCCACCTCGCTGGCCAGCCGGCCAAGGGTCTGGTCCGCGGCATCCACCACGTACCAGCGGCGCTCGAGTGTGTCGGGAGTGGGGAGGGTTGTCTTGTTCATTGCACCTGGGGAGACACCGGAGGCGAGCGGAGGAAGATCCGGGACGGACCGGCAGATCGCGGCAGGAATCCAACAACCTACCGCGCGGAGGGGGTGAGACCGGACGAGGTTCCGACCCTTGTTGGGCTTTCTCAAGGGACCTCGGGGCGTCTGGCCCTAGCACCACCCCCAGACCTGAGCGATCCAGACATGCCCAGCGGTGGGCCGGGTGATGTGCTTGAGGCGCCGCAGAGAGCACGGATCAACGTGGAATCATCCGTCGCCGGGGCGGTCCCGGTGGAGGCCTCAGGGAAAGGCGGAAAACTCCTGATGTGGAGCCTTTGCCACTCACCTGGTGATGGAAGAACCCCTCAAGCCACTGGCTTGGGGCCGGAATCGACCGGAGGTGAATCCGGCGATCCCAGCAGAAACCGCGGCTGGCAATCGTAGCAGCCCGCATCCTCGAACAAGGGAGTCGGATAGCCGACGCGCAGCAGGCACAGGCCATGGGGTGGGGCCGCCTCGCGCACCTCGCTGCGCAGGCCTTGCCGCCAGC
>JBKCTK010000030.1:0-12140 GCA_046319055.1 Synechococcaceae cyanobacterium | reverse complement strand
ACCGGATGCCGGTCTCCTTCAACGGCGGCCGCTTGTTTCGAGGCAGAACTGCATGAGCATCGTCTCCAACTCGATCATCAACGCGGACGCCGAGGCCCGCTATCTCAGCCCTGGCGAACTCGATCAGATCAAGGCCTTCGTTGCCGGCGGACAGCGCCGTCTTCGTGTCGCCCAAGTTCTGGCCGAGAGCCGCGAACGACTTGTCAAGCAGGCAGGCGGCGCGCTCTTCCAAAAGCGCCCCGACCTCATCTCCCCTGGCGGCAACGCCTACGGCGAGGAGATGACGGCCACCTGTCTGCGCGACATTGACTACTACCTGCGCCTGGTGACCTATGGCGTGGTGGCCGGGGACATCACCCCGATCGAAGAAATTGGCATCATCGGTGCCCGCGAGATGTACCGCGCCCTCGGCACTCCCCTGGAGGCCATGGCCGAAGCCGTCCGCGAACTGAAGGTGGCAGCTCAGAACCTGCTTTCTGGCAGCGATGCCGAAGAAGCTGGCTTCTACTTCGATTACGTCATCGGCGCTCTCTCCTGAGACCCGTTTTTCCGATTCCCTGCCATCCCACTCAGGATCCATGCAAGACGCCATCACCAACGTCATCAACCAGGCCGACGTCCAAGGTCTCTACCTCGACGGTTCGTCGATCGGACGGCTGGAGCAGTACTTCGCCAGCGGTGAGCTGCGCGTCCGTGCCGCCGCCACCATCAGCGCCAACGCTTCGGCAATCATCAAAGATGCCGTCGCCAAATCGCTGCTGTATTCGGACATCACCCGTCCGGGCGGCAACATGTACACCACCCGTCGCTATGCGGCCTGCATCCGCGACCTCGACTACTACCTGCGTTACGCCACCTACGCCATGCTGGCTGGCGACACGTCAATTCTCGACGAGCGGGTCCTGAATGGCCTGAAGGAAACCTACAACTCGTTGGGTGTGCCGATCGGTGCCACAGTGCAATCGATTCAGGCCATGAAGGAAGTGGCCGCTGGCCTGGTTGGCCCCGAAGCTGGCCGTGAACTGGGTGTTTACCTCGACTACATCAGCTCCGGCCTGGGCAACTGATCCCCACGATCATCTGTTTCTCCCCGAGCTGACCCATGCGCCTGTTCAAGATCACAGCCTGCATCCCTTGCCCCGAAAAGGTGCGCTCCCAAAGGGAATTGCAAAACACCTTCTTCACCAAGTGGGTGCCCTACGAAAGCTGGTTCGCCGAACAGCAGCGGATCATGAAGCAGGGCGGTAAAATTCTGAAGGTCGAACTGGCCACCGGCCGACGCCAACAGAACTGCGGCAACTGAGCTCCCTCCCGTCCCTCTTGCCTCGCTGATGCGGGTGACGAGTTCGACCGGGACTGGATTTAACTCACTTAGCCAAATAAAGCAAATGCCCGGTGCACAGCCGGGCATTTTTTTGCCTCCAACACACGCAGGTCAATGGGACGATCGATTCGGAATGGCTAGGGGGCTCGGCACGGATCGTGCTTCTAGTCGCCGGCCGCAGTCCAGGCGACGCGCTGGGCTGTTGCCTCGGAGGACATGGAAGCCGTTGGACCAGCATAGTTTTTCCATCGCGGCCTCACCTTTTTCTCTGTTCCTTCAAAAAGCTGAAATCAAGCGGGGAAATGCCTTCTGGAACTGTTCTCGTGAGCCATAGTTGGCAGTTGTTGACAGCTCCGCCTCTGCTCAGAATCCATCCCGCCGACGAGATTGGAACGGGCATGGATGGTCCCTGAGGCATTGATCAGCGGCGGTGCTGAACGTCCTGCCTGATCCGCAGTGCTTCACAACAAGCCAGCTTCCGCCTGATGATTGGAGTGGCTTGACGTTAGTTCCTTCTGGCTTCAGCTGGAGAAGAAAAGCTCTAATCAGGCGGCAGCGTCTGGCATCCTCTCGTCGTCCTTTCGGTAAGAGAGCTATCTTTTCACGGTGCCATGAGGCCTCTTGCATGTTGGCCTACAGCGTCGACGCTAACCTTGCTGCAGGTGTTCAGCCGTGGCGCTCAATGCGGGCCTCCGACCCAACCCTTGCGGGATTTGGGCCCTGCCGCTAGCGCTCCTCCGGGCCGCCAGGCACCGGGCTCGGCAGGCCGCTGGGCCCTGGGCTGTGCCCCCCTGTTGCTGCCACTCCCTCCTTGAAGGCCAGGGGCTAGAAAAGATGGATGTTGATGGGCCACATCGCCATGCCCACCCGGGCCCTGGTGCCACCGCTGCTCACGATCCTGGTGGCCCTGGCAGGCGGCGCCGGGGCGGCCGGCACGGAACCGCCGACGAATCCCCACGCCTTTGAGGTCATCCTGCTGCGCCATGCGGACAAAAGCCTGGAGCGGGTTGACTACAACCTCTCCGCCAAAGGCTTTCAACGCGCCCTGGCGCTGGCGCAGATGATCCCCGCCTGCCTGGGGCGTCCCTCCGAGATCATCACCTTCTTTCTGAACCCATTGACCAACAAAAACGCTCGCAGTTATCAAAGCGCCGTGCCGCTGGCGGTGGCCAGCGGTGTCGACATCGCGATCTCCCAGGCGTCGCTGGATGATTCCTATGGCGTGGGTGAGGGCTTGCGTCGGCGGGCGGCCAACACGGGCTCTCGCCAGCGGGTGGTGCTGTTCTGGGAGCATCGCCGCATGCCAACCCTGGCCAAGGGTCTGGGCTGGTCGGGGATGAAACCGATCGCCGACGACGATTTCGACCGGTTGTATCTGTTTCGTTTCAGCGCTGCCAACGCCAAGCCGGAGGTCACGCTCTATCGCCAAAGCGAACTGTTCCAACAGCCCTGCTCCCGCCAGGCCCACCTGCCCTGGACCGACAAGGGGCTGCCCGCCGGTGGCCATCCCCAACCTTGAACCCCATGCGCCCCATCGTTTCCTATGTCCGCGACGCCACCCCGCAGGGCTGGCTAGCGGGCTTGAGCCTGGCGCCACTGCTGCTCTGCCTGGCCGGCGCCAGCCTGGCCGCCCCGGCTTCTCGGCTCAGCACCGCCCCGGCGAGCGGCCACGGCGTGATCGCCGTGGCCGGGCCAACGCCCCCAGCCCGTGGGGCTGATCGAACGGCAGACCTCGGGCCGGATCGAGCAGCGGATCGGCTGGCGGAGGGCCTCAGCCTCGATCTGGCGCCCTTGCGGCGGATCGTCGGCCAGCCGCCCCCGCCCGGCAGCACCGCGCTCCACGACGACCTGGCGATCCTGCGCTGGCTGCAAGCCAACCGCAGCGCCGAACTGGTGGCCGCCTCCTGGATGACCCTGGCGCGCGATCCAGCGGTGTTCGCTCCGGCGATCGGTGTTGACATGGCCAAGTCAACGCCTGGGATCAAGCGGGGCCTGCGCCAATTCCTGGCCTTGGTGGATGGGGCCAGCAGCCAGATCAAGCAGCAGGTGCGTCGGCCGCGCCCCTACGCGAGCCACCCCGACCTGAAACCCTGCCTGCCGCCGGAAACCGGGTTCTCCTTCCCCTCCGGTCATGCCAGCTGGTACACGGCAGCGGCGGAGCTGTTGGCCGATCTGCTGCCGCAGCGGCGCGAGCGGCTGCTGGAGATGGGGCAGCACGGCGCTGCCAGCCGGGTGATGTGCGGCGTGCACTACCCCTCGGATGTGGCGGCGGCCCAGCGCCTCGGCCGCGCCGCCGCCGCCCAGATCATCGCCAGCCCTCAATGGCAGAGCTTCCGCCTCGACCCTGCCGTGCAGGTGGAGATCCAGCGGGTGAATGCCGCCCGCCCTGCGGTGCTGGCGCCGCTGCTGCGCTGAGCGACTCCGCTGAGCCCATGCCCTGAGCCTTAGTTCAGAACTGCTGGGTTGAACCGCAGCGCTGATCAACGGCACAAATCCACTGGGATGAAGCGCTGCCCAGAAGTGCTGCCCAGAAGCAGCGGCCAGAAGCAGCGCTCTGAAGCGGTGCACGGAACAGCGGCTCTGGGGCGCCGCGCTGGGCCACAGCGCGGGATCGGCGGCCGGCCACGCGGCCGAGCGCCGGAGCCGAGCGCCGGGGCCAAGCGCCATGGGGCTCCAGGCCAGCAGCGGCCTGGAGCGGTCGACAGCGACGGGGACGCGGCGCTCGGGTGCGCTGTCGCACAACTTTGCAGGCTTGATCTGGCCCCAGCGACTCGACAAACCAGGGGCCGACGCGGCTCAATGGGGAACCCCTAGCCCGGCCCCAGCACCTTGAATCCGATTTCGCTGGACCCACCCCCCCAGGACGGCGCCGAGCCCTCGGCGGCGCTCGGCCAGGGCCGCAGCCTGCTGCCCCTGCCCTGGGATCTGTGGCCGCCGGAGGCGCGCCTGATGGTGGGGCTTACGGCACTTTGGAGCCTGTTCGGCCTGCTGGTTCTCACCTCCGCCAGCTGGTGGGTGGCGGATCGGGAGATGCAAGATGCCGCGTATTACGTCAAACGTCAGGCCCTTTGGCTGATCGCCAGCTGGGGACTCTTTTGGCTGGCGATCCGCACCAGCCTGCGGCGCTGGCTGCACCTCGCCGGGCCGGCCTTGCTGATCGGCGGCCTGCTGGTCGCCGCCACGCTGGTCATCGGCAGCACGGTGAACGGCGCCAGTCGCTGGCTGGTGTTGGGACCGATCCAGATTCAGCCCACGGAGCTGGTCAAGCCCTTCGCCGTACTCCAGGGGGCGGTGCTGTTCTCCCACTGGCGGCGCATCGGCAACGATCAGAAGTTGCTCTGGCTTGGAGCCTTCGGGGTGATCATCCTGCTCATCATGAAGCAGCCCAATCTCAGCACCGCAGCCCTGACCGGTCTTCTGCTGTGGCTGATGGCCTTGGCGGGCGGCGTGCCCCTGGGCTGGCTGTTCGGTGCGGCAGGCGCCGGCGGGGTGCTGGGCAGCGCCAGCATCCTGATCAACGAGTACCAAAGGGATCGGGTCACCTCGTTCCTTAACCCTTGGAAAGACGCCCAAGGCGATGGCTATCAGCTGGTGCAAAGCCTGCTAGCGATTGGCTCCGGCCAGGTGTTGGGGGAGGGCTTCGGCCTCTCCACTCAAAAGCTGCAGTACCTCCCCATCCAAACCACCGACTTCATCTTTGCGGTGTTCGCCGAAGAGTTTGGCTTCGTGGGATCGCTGATGTTGCTGCTGTTCCTGGTGGTGTTCGGCTTCGTGGGGCTGCGCATCGCCCTGCTGTGCCGCAGCAACCAGCACCGTCTGGTGGCCCTGGGCTGCACCACCCTGCTGGTGGGCCAGTCGATCCTCAACATCGCCGTGGCCAGCGGCTCGATGCCCACCACCGGCCTGCCGCTGCCGCTGGTGAGCTACGGCGGCAACTCGTTGCTCAGCAGCTTGCTGACCGCCGGGCTGATCATTCGCTGCGCCCTCGAATCCACCGGCCTGGAGACGGGCCGGCCGCGCCGGCGCCGCCCCAAGTCCGTGCCGATAGGCTGAGCCTCGTTTTCCGCCGCGGCCATGTTCAGCCCCGGGCTGTTGCTCGCTGACCTAGCCCGCGCCAGTGAACAGGTGCTCCAGGGATCCCTGGCCCATCCCGGCCCCTTCACCCTGGCTCTGGTATTCGCCGGGGGGGTGCTGACCAGCCTCAGCCCCTGTTCGCTGTCGTTGCTACCGGTCACGCTGGCCTACCTGGCCGGTTTCGATCCTGAGCGCCAAGCCCCCTGGCAGCGCAGCGTCAGCTTCAGCGCCGGCATCGTGACCTCACTGGTGCTGTTGGGTCGGGCCAGCGGCCTACTGGGACGGCTCTATGGCAGCTTGCCGCGCCAGATTCCCTTGCTGGTGGCGGTGCTAGCCGTGGTGATGGGGCTCAACTTGCTGGGCCTGCTGCGAATACCGCTGCCCAACGGGCCCGATCCGGAGCTGTGGCGTCGCCGGGTTCCTCCGCCGCTGGCCCCCCTGGCGGCGGGCCTGGCCTTCGGGCTGGCGGCAACCCCCTGCACCACCCCCGTGCTGGCGGTGCTGCTGGCCTGGATGGCCCAGAACGGCAGACCCCTGGTGGGCATGGTGCTGCTCACCTGTTTCGGGGCGGGCCAGGTGCTGCCCCTGTTGCTGGCCGGCACCGCCGCCGCCAGCGTGCCCCGGCTGCTGCAACTGCGACAGATCGGCAGCTGGGTGCCGCCGCTGAGTGGCGTCGTGTTGCTCACCACCGGAGCGCTCACCCTGCTGGCCCAATTCCCATGAGCGCCGCCCCGGCCACCATGGCCCGCGGCCTGGCGCGGCTGCTGGCGTTCATCTCCGACCTGCGCCTGGCCATCGTGCTGCTGCTGCTGCTGGCGCTGGCCAGCGGCATCGGCACGGCCATCCCCCAGCGGGAGACCGCGGAGCTCTACCACCGCCTTTACGACGCCGAGCCCTGGCTGGGGCTGCTGCGGGGCGATGCGGTGCTGGCGCTGCAACTCGATCACGTGTATTCCAGCGGCTGGTTCTTGGCCTTGCTGGCCTGGCTGGGGCTGGCCCTGGTGCTCTGCAGCTGGCGGCGCCAGTGGCCGGCGTTGCAGGCCGCCCTGCGCTGGATCGACTACCGCTCGCCGCGCCAGCTCAGCAAGCTGACCTTGGCTGAAACGCTGGTCTGCTCCGATCCGGAGGCGGCCCTGGAGCGGCTAGCGCAAACCCTGCGGTTGCGCGGCTGGCAGCTGCGGCCCCAGCCCCTGCGCCTGGCGGCGCGCCGCGGCATCCTCGGCCGGGTCGGCCCGCTGCTGGTGCATGCGGGGCTGGTGGTGCTGCTGGTGGGGGCGGCCTGGGGCGCGTTGGCGGGGCAGCGGCTGGAGCAATTCCTGGCCCCCGGGCGCGAGCTGGAGCTTCTCGACAGTCGCGGCAGGCCCCAGGTCACGATCGCCTTGGACGACTTCGTGATCGAACGGGATCCAGCCGGCCGGCCGGAGCAGTTCCGCTCCCGGCTCAGGCTGATCCCGCCACCGGCCGGGGCCCCTCCAGCGCCGCCCGTTGCGGCGACCCCCGTTGCAGCGACCCCCATTGCGGCGACCCCCGTTGCGGCCCAGCGTCCGGCGGCCCCTGGCGACCTCGCCGCTCCGGCGGACCCGGCGGCCACACCGCTAACGGCGGCCACACCGTTCGCGGCGGCGGGTGCCGGGGGCGAGGGCCCGGTTGCCGCGCCTGCTGCCCCATCGCCCTCAGACGCAGCGCTGCGGGCGGAGATCAGCGTGAACCACCCGCTGCGGCATCGGGGCCTCACCTTGTATCAGGCCGATTGGGCCCTGGCGGCGCTGAATCTGCAACTGGGCAGGAGCCCGGTGCTGCAGGTGCCGCTGCGCAGCTTCCCCCAGTTGGGAGAACAGGTGTGGGGGGTGGTCATCCCCACCCGGCCAGATGGCAGCGATCCGGTGTTCCTGGCCCTCTCCAACGAGCAGGGCCCCGCCGATGTCTTCGGCCCCGACGGGCAGCTGCTGGGTCGCCTGGCACCTGGCGGGGCGCCATTGGAGGTGCGAGGCCTGCCGATACGCCTGCTGTCGGTGTTGCCTGCCAGCGGCATCCTGCTCAAGCGGGATCCCGGCGTGCCATTGGTCTACGCCGGCTTCTTCGTGGCGTTGCTGGGGGGAGGCCTGAGCCTGGTGGCCACCCGCCAGCTCTGGGCCGTGGCCGAGCCGGCGGGCGGCTGCCTGCATCTGGCCGGGCTCTGCAATCGCAATCTGCCTGCCCTGGCGGCTGAACTGCCACTCCTGCTGGCCCAGGCCGGCCTGGCGGTCGGGACCGGCGAGCCCGAAGCCAGCTCCGCTGCCATCCAGTCCGTCGCGGGGGACGGGGGCTAACGCCCCCTGCGCCAGAAAACCAGGCGGCGGGGGCAAGGGGTGCCTTCCCCCCGCCTCGAAACGCAAGACCACAGTCTCCAGCTGACGTTAGGGGTTGTCTCCCTTCCCCATCGCTGGGGCGGTGCCGGCAACCCCGCATCTGATCAGCAACAAAGCTCCTCATCAGAGGAAGACGTTCTCACACCTGGCAAGAACGGGCTTCCGGCGCCTCGCCTTTGGGCGCTCATCTGTGCCAGTCAGCATTCCTCAGCCAGTGATCGTTGGCTTTGCGGAGCTTTATTGCTGATCAGGACCCCGCACAGCCTGCCGCGAAGGTGGAGCGAGGCCATGGAGCGAGGCAGTGGAGCGCGGTTGCCGCGCGGGCGAAGGAGCTCAGACGCTGCGCGGGCGAAGGAGCGCGGTTGCAGCGCAGCCGGTGCGGAGCGATGCCGAATGGGCCAGCGCGGGAACGGCACCTGTGGTGGCGCCGTTCAGTGGCGGTGGCGATCCCCCCTCTCAGCAGAGCTGGCGGGAGCCATGGCTGACGCGGACCACGGTGTGGACATTGCCGCGGGGGTTGAAGTCGGCGGTGAGCTCCATCCACACGGGCTCGCAGGCCTCCACGAGGTCGTCGAGGATGCGATTGACGACCTCCTCGTGAGAAATGGCGTGGTCCCGATAACTATTCACATACAACTTGATCGCCTTCAGCTCCACCACGCGGGGCCCCGGTTGATAGATCAAGCGCAGCACGGCGAAATCGGGATAGCCAGAGAAGGGGCACTTGCAGGTGAATTCCGGCAGTTCGATGCTGATCTCATAGGGCCGGCCCGGTCGGGGGTTGGCGAAGCACAGCAGCTCCGCCTCAGCGATCGCCCGCTCGCCGTAGGAGGGTGTGCGGGTGCGCTCACCAGCACCAGCCCCTGGGGTGGCGGCTGCGGGAGGCCGTGGATCGCTGGCCATCGGGCTCGCTGCCGCGGCCTGGGGCACCAACCGGGTCGTTGGCGCGGCAGGGGTGACACCCTCGGCGCCAACGACCGTGGCCCGCGGCCCCGGGTGTGAATGGGAGGGTGCCTCGAAGCCAGAGCCCATGGCGGGCCCGGGGCCAACGGGCTCCAAGCCGCCGGCACGGCTGGCGAGGGGGGTGGGACCGGCCTGGGCCATGGGCGGAGCAAAGGAGAAGTCAGCAATCCGCACCCTACCCACCACCTCGGTAGTGACCGTCACCCCTGGAGCTCGGCTCGACCAGCTGGGATGGATGCGCTCAGATCGTGGGGATCTGAGAGACTGCCAACGGCATCGCCAGCCCGCCTGTCCCCGATCCGCTTCCATGAAAAAAATCGAAGCCATCATCCGTCCGTTCAAGCTTGAGGATGTGAAGATTGCCCTTGTCAATGCCGGCATCGTCGGTATGACCGTGAGCGAAGTCCGTGGTTTTGGCCGCCAGAAGGGTCAGGTGGAGCGCTATCGCGGCTCGGAGTTCACGGTGGAATTTCTCCAGAAGCTCAAGCTGGAGATCGTGGTGGATGACGAGCGCGTGGATACGGTGGTCAATGCCATCCAGGACGCCGCCAAGACGGGTGAGATCGGTGACGGCAAGATCTTCATCTCTTCGGTGGATTCAGTGATCCGCATCCGCACCGGCGACCGCGACTACGCGGCCATCTAAGCGGCGGCACCGCTGCCCCGACAGCCTGGGGGGTGCGCACATCGCGTGGTGGTGGGCGGTATTGGCGCAAGGGATCCAACCCACGCTTGCCCGGGGCGTTGGGTTGTCCACCCTCACCCCATCTCACCATCCGGCCTGGAACATCCATCCTCCTGATCAGCATCAAAGCTCTGCATCAGAGGAATGCTTCATGACGCAGGGCAAGGACTGGCTTCCAGCGCCTTGCTTTGCGGCGTTCATCGGTGCCAGTCAGCATTCCTCATCCAGTGATCGTTGGCGCAGCGGAGCTTTGTTGCTGATCGGGTCCTTCCCTGTCTCTTTCGCGAGTTTGGCCGGGTCAAGCCCGTTGCGGTGCCCAGGCGCAGCCTCCGTCTGTTGACCCCCAGAGGCTTCCGGGGATCCCAGGCGCAGCGAGCCAACATCAGGTCGCCTGTGGCGGGCCCAGGGGGAGGTTGGTCCAACCCAGTCCACCGCCTTGAAGCCGCAAAGCCGTTGCTACCCCTTGGGCTGGCGAGCGACCCGGCTCCCAGCCAACGCCGATGGCCACCATGGCCATGCCGCACACCCAGCTTTGCGCCTGCGGCCCTGGCCACACCGGGGAGAACCGCTCCGCTAAGGCTCAAGGGCCAGCCGCGTTGGTGTTGCCCGCCAATCCCTGCCTGCGGCGCCCAACCGTTCAGCCGCCCCGCAGGGTGGCGGCCACAAGCGCTTCGATCCCCTGGCGCGAGAGCGGCGCGAAGGGATGTCGCGGGCTGAGCCAGAGCAAATACTCATGGTTTCCCGCCGGGCCGGTGATCGGCGAAGCCCGTAGGCCGGCGGCGGGCCAGTCCAGCGCCGCCGCCGCCGCCAGCACGGTCTCGATGGCGTCGGCATGGGCGGCGGGATCGCGCACCACGCCGCCCTTGCCCACCCGGGCCGGCCCCACCTCGAACTGGGGCTTGACCAACAGCACCGCTTCCCCCCCGTGGGGATCCCAGCGCAGCAGGGCCTTCAGGGCGGGCAGCACCCGCGTCAGGGAAATAAAGGAGAGATCGGCAACCGCCAGCTCGGGCCAGGGGTCCTCCGGCCCATAGAGATCCTCGGGGCGGAGATGGCGCAGATTGCAGCGTTCGCGCAGCACCAGCCGCGGGTCGGTGCGCAAGCTCCAGGCGGTTTGGCCATAGCCCACGTCGATGCCGTAGATGCGGCTGGCGCCGTGCTGCAGCAGGCAATCACTGAAGCCGCCGGTGGAGATGCCAGCATCGAGACAGACACGGCCCTGCGGCTGGATCGGCAGGGCATCGAGCGCCGCCACCAGCTTCTCGCCACCGCGCGACACGAAGCGCGGCGGCTGCTCGACCTGCAAGGCGAGATCCGGGGCGATCTCCGAGCCGGGCTTGTCCAGCAGCCGATCACCAGCGCGCACGCGGCCGGCCCGAATCAGTTGCTGAGCCTGCTGGCGGCTGGCGGCAAGGCCCAGCTCCACCAAACGCAGATCCAGCCGTTGCCGGCGCCCCATGGCCGCTGCTCCTGGGAATCGGCGTGTACGCCACCATCCTGGCGAATGGCGCGCGAGCCATCGTGTTTTGGCTTCGGCATATGGATTTGGCTCAGAGATGCGGAAATGTCAACGAACGTCAGCGGAAATGGAACAAAAACGAATGTCCCCCCCGCCATTTGGCCGATCCACCGAGGATGCCAGCCATCGGACGCTTCCGGCCCATGGCCCCTCTCTCCTCTGTCACCCAGCTGCAACCTCGGCGCCAGCTGCTCCGCCGCGAGCCCGTTGGCCTTGGCCAGGCCCGGTCGCGGTTCGCTCAGCAGCCCAAAGCCCTGGCCGACGTGGTGCCCTTGCTCCAGCCGGGCAGCTTCGTGCGACTGCGGGACCATCCCGAGGATCTGCCGCCGTTTCAGCTGATCCAGTGCCAGGGAGGGCGCTGCTGGGTGCGCCAGCAGGCCTGGGGGGGGCTGGTGCAGTGGGAGGTGGCCCGCCGCAGCCTGACCAGCGCCGCCTGAGCAGCGGCCAGGCAGCCCTGCCGCTGGCCTGGCGGGGAGCGCCGCCCGTAAAGCGCGAGGCCTCGCTGATTCTGGGACTTCGTGTCGGCCCGCTGGGGCACCATGCCTGTTGCCCCAGCTGGGGACGACCCCAGCGGTCCTGCGGGCTCCGGGAGCTGAGGAATAAGTTTGGAGCGATGCTGTTGCCGGGCCTGCCTTGATCGAGCGCTACACCTTGCCGGAAATGGGTCGGATCTGGAGCGAGGAGGCCAAGTTCCAGAGCTGGCTGGATGTGGAGATCGCCGCCTGCGAGGCCAATGCCGAACTTGGCCGCGTGCCACGGGAGGCGCTCGAGCAGATCAAGCTGCGGGCGGCATTCGAGGTGCCGCGAATCCTGGAGATCGAGGCGGAGGTGCGCCACGACGTGATCGCGTTTCTCACCAACGTGAACGAACACGTGGGCGATGCCGGTCGCTACATCCATGTGGGCATGACCAGCTCCGATGTGCTGGATACCGGGTTGGCGCTGCAGCTGAAGCAATCGGTGCAGCTGTTGCGCCAGGAGCTGGATCAGCTGGCCGAGGCCCTGCGCCAGCTGGCTCGCCAGCACAAGGACACGGTGATGATCGGCCGCTCCCATGCGATCCACGGCGAACCGATCACCTTCGGCGTCAAGGTGGCGGGCTGGCTGGCCGACACCGAACGCAACCGCGAGCGGCTCGAACGGCTGGAGCGGCCGGTGCCCGCCGGGCAGAGCGCAATGAGGGGGTCGTGGAGGAACAGATGGGGGGGCCGGGCCACAAGGGGTTGG
>JBKCTK010000029.1:0-7111 GCA_046319055.1 Synechococcaceae cyanobacterium | reverse complement strand
CACCCGCTCGCGCAGGAACTCTTGCACCGGCACCGGATCACCAAAGGGGAGCTGCTTGGAGGGGCAGATCACCACCACCTGCCAGTGGCGAATCGGCTGGCCTTGGCGCTGCTGATGCCGCAACAACAAACCACCTTCGCTGTAGAGGCGCAGGAAGAAGTGGGGATCGCCAGCCATCTGGGCTTCGAGGATCAAGGCCGGCTTATGGGCCAGCTGAGCGGCAGGCGGAAGGAAGAGGCCATCGAGCCGCACCTCCAGCTCCTTGATCGCCGGAGCGGTGAAGCTGTAGCCCTCCATGGAGTCGAGCAGCGAGGCCACCAGGGGCTGGAGGCGTTCGCTGCGCTCCTGAAAGAGCCAGAAGAAGAGCTTGTCGCTAGCGACCACCGAGGGGAAGGGGAGAGGGTTGAGGCGGGGGAACCCGCGGACAGCTCAAATGGTACACCAGTACGAGGAGCCGTGGGTGTGGGGTCCCCTCTTGTTCCCGCTTGTCGCCATTGCCGGGCCGGTGGCGGAGGGGTGGCGAGATCAGCGACATTGCAGGCCATGGGGCATGGCTTGGCGAACCCAGGAGCAGGCGACCTGGTGGCGACGGGTTGGGCGCCATAGGCTGTGGCTAGGTGAGCCCCGCGTTGGTGATGCCACGGCTGCTGCCATGACCCCCACCCTGCTGCGCTGGCGTGGCCGCACCCAGGCGTTCATGGAGCGGGTCGATGGGCTGACGCTCACCATGGTGCGCATCCCAGCAGGGGCGTTTGTGATGGGGTCCCCCGAACAAGAGCCGGACCGGGATCCTGACGAAGGTCCGCAGCATCGCGTGACGCTTGAGGAATTTCTGATGGCGCAGACGCCGATCACCCAGGAACAGTGGCGGGTGGTGGCGCAGTGGCAACCAACCGGCAACGAGCCATGGGAGAAGCTGCTCGATCCTGAGCCGGCTTGGTTTTCACCCGCCGCGATGCCAGCCAAGCGAGGGCATCAGGATACGCAGGCCAGACTTGATGCAGACACCAGCCAGAGACCAGTGGAATGCGTCGGTTGGGATGCGGCGATGGAATACTGCCGTCGGCTAAGCCAGCGAACGGGGCGGCGCTACACATTGCCCAGCGAAGCCCAGTGGGAATACGCCTGCCGCGGGGGCACAACGACGGCCTATGGCTTTGGAAATGAGATCAACACCACCCTGGCCAACTTCCGTCCAGCTGTGCGCGAGGATGCTGGTGAAGCGGCCCTTGATCGCCAGCAGACCAGTGCCGTAGCCCAATTCCCGGCCAATGCCTGGGGCTTGCATGATCTGCACGGCAATGTCTGGGAGTGGTGTCTGGATGAATGGCACGAGACCTATGCGGAGGCTCCGAGGGATGGCAGGGCCTGGCTTAGCACGCTCCATGGTGGGAACCGGGTCGTGCGGGGAGGGGCCTGGAGCGACCCCCCGACGGACAGCCGATCGGCCTGCCGCTCCTGGCTTCCAGCTGCCTCCGGCAACGAAGCGAACGTGGGCTTTCGGGTGGTTTGTCTCCCCCAGGCGCTTCCGCTTGATCCCTCCAGCCCCTTGATGATTCCAGAGCACGAAGAAGACTTCGCCCCACGCCAGCCCATTTTCGACAACTCGGCAGGGCTGGAGATGGCCTGATGAGCCGCTAGGGATGGCGGCATTGCTGTAGGCCGACTAAGCTGATGGATGCTGATCCCCGCGACCCTACTCCAGTGGCTGATAACCCCTTGGCTCAGCGCCCAGATGCCCCAGCAAAAGCGTTGCTGCGGGCTTCGCCGACCGACTACGGCTCCCTGTATAGCCAGCATCTGTTTGAGCAATACAAGCTGGCCGTGGAGATGGCGGATCGGGTCAGCGCCCGGCGGATGCAGGCCAATACATTCTTTTTGGGGGTGAATACCGGTTTGCTCACTGTGTTTGCCGGCCTGGCGAAAGACAAGGTGATCACTGGTTTAACGGGGGTGTTGCCGATCATGGCCTTGCTTGTTCTCTGCTTTGTGTGGTGGCGAATCGTGCGCAGCTATCGCCAACTGAATAGTGGCAAGTATAACGTGATTCTGCAGATGGAAGCCTTGCTGCCAACCGCTCCCTATGCCGCAGAGTGGCTGGCGCTGGGGGAGGGGCGGGATCCCAAGCGCTACTTGCCCCTTACCCACATTGAGAATTGGGTCCCACGGCTGTTCGGTGCTCTCTACCTTCTGCTGATGCTGGCGGTGCTGTTTGCTGGCTCAGCTCCAGCCCTGCCGGGCGGGAGCTGAGGGGATGCGTAGCGCCAGCAAGCCGTTGGTCTATGTCTCCTATGCCTGGAGAAGCCGCATCCAAGCTGGGGTTGGCAGTGATCTCCAGGCCGGTGATGACCGCGAGCAGATCGTGGATGAGCTCTGCGCCATCCTCGAGGCTGAAGATCAGATTGTGGTGGGGCGAGATAAGAAGATTGTGAGGACTGGTGATTCGATCGAAGATTTTGCTTCACAGATTGCCAGTGGTGGTTTAATATTGGCTGTGATCAGCCAGCAGTCGCTGCGCTCTGACTGGTGCATGCTGCATGAGCTGTTGCAAGCCTTTCGTCGCCGCAGTTTTAAACCTGAGGAGTTTGGTTCGGATGTGCTAGCCCTTGTGCTCGAGGATGCGCTAGCGGATCTCGCCGATCAGCGTGCGCTGGTTGAGCACTGGGCCGCCAGGCTGGAGCAGAAGCGAGCCCCGCTGCAGCTTGCAGACCCGGATCGCAAGTTTTCGACTGACTCCTGGCGAGACGTGGACGAACTATCGGAGCTACGGGGCCGCTTGCCTGACCTGCTCAGGGCTCTCCGTATCCGGGCCATGCCCCGTGGGGCTGAAGCCATCCGACAAGAGAATTTCCGCGCCATTCGCGAACTCGTGCGCGAGCGGCTGGATGAAAAAACAGGCCTAGCCGAAGCGATCAGCCCATCCCGAGTGATGGCAACCCCAGGCGCCGACGGGGCCACGGCAGAACACCTGGAGCAGGCAACCCATTTCCTTGCCGTGATGCTGCAACGCCAGCACGAAGCGAGTGGCGACAGCGGCGACCTGCTTTACAGCTGGCAGGCGTATCTCAAGAAACCGTCCGAGTGCCACTATGAGCCCTGGGAGATTTCAACAGAACTCGGCTCTTTGGTGAGGCCCTCCCCTCAGCCTGTTGAGCCCAGTGCCGCAGGCGTTGGCAAGGCTCACGCCAGCCTGGCCGATCTTGTTCAAGCCGTCGTGGATTGGCTGCGCAAGCAGTCGTTTGGGGCTCGCTGTGTCTTGGAGTTGTTCGTGCCGATCGAACTGCTCGACTTTGGCTGGAGCACCTTGCCGGTTGTGGATCGGCGCAGGCGGAACAGCCCACCGGCGGATCTACGCGCCTCGGTGGCGTATGTGCTGCGCTCCTGGGAGCGTTTGGAAGATCCCGATTATGAGTCCGGCCGTGAAACTCTGAAGCTGAAATATGCCTGCCTGGAGCGTGGCCAAGGGTTTTGGTTGGCCGGTCCAGAGGCCAACTCTCCGCAACATCTCAGTGCGGTGGAAACGGATTCAACGCTGGTGGGCATCAAACGGTTGAGCCCTCTCGAAGACCAACCCGAGCTGAGATTGGAATGGCTGGAAAGCATGCTGATCACGATGGCTCCCGTGGTGCTGTGGCGGCCCCATGGGCGACCCAGCATCACCAAGGCCCAGCTCCACGCACACCTCAAGCGCTACGACCCAGACCTGGCGGGTCACAAAACTGGCGACAAGGTGTCGTCCACCTGCGCCCGCCTGGAATCCTTGCCGTTGCGCCGCAAGACCATCGCCCACGATCCGTTGGTGCACGATTTGGTGTTCCTGCTGGACCATCCCCACCGCGCACCCGCCCCCATCTCCGCCCAGCCTGACATCATCAGCTTCTGAACCGATGACGACGCAACACCAACCTGGCACCGACGTGGCTAGCTCCGCCCCTTGGGGCGTGTTCAGCAATGCCCTGCCTTCCCCAGAGGGCCGCTCGACCCCGGTGGAGTTGCCGCCGCCGCCGCCCTGGCGTCGCTTCGATCCCGGTGCCGGCGTCGCGCCGGCCTATGCGCCGCCGGATCTGCCGGAGAAGCAGCGGCAGCGCGGGGCTGTGTTTCGCCTGCCGCGTCAGGCGGGAGAGGCCCTAACCGCGGAGGGGGAGGCTGTGCGCTTGGCGGTGAATGCGGCCCTTCAGTTGCGACGGCCACTGCTGATCACCGGTACTCCAGGTTGCGGCAAAACCAGCTTGGCTTACGCCATCGCCCATGAACTTGGCCTGGGCCGCGTGCTGTGCTGGCCGATCACCCCGCGCAGCGAGCTGCAAGAAGGATTGTATCGCTATGAGGCGCTCGATCGATTGCGGGAGTCTCAGCCGGGTAGCACCACATCGACAGCCGAGTTCATCACCCTTGGCCCGCTGGGAACGGCCTTTTTACCGTTTGCGAACCCACGGGTGCTGCTGATTGATGAGATTGACAAGTCGGATCTGCAGCTGCCGAATGAGCTGTTGCATTTGTTTGAGGAAGGCGGCTACGAGATCCCGCAGCTCAGGCGTGAAGCCCGCCTCCCGGAGGTTCCGTTGGCCGAGGTGGACACCGATGACCCCGGGCAACGGGCTTCGATTCAAGCGGGTCGCGTGCAATGCCGTGCCTTCCCGATCGTGGTGATGACCTCGAACCGCGAGCGAGATTTCCCGCCAGCGTTTCACCGCCGCTGCATCCGCGTGGAGATGCCCAGCCCCACGCACCGCGACACGTTGCTGGATGTGGCCCGCCAGCATTTCCGTGGCGCAGCGGTGCAGGGCGATTTCGATGAACAGGCGGCGCTGCAGCGCATCGACAGTTTTCTGGGTGAGCAGGGGCAGCTCGATCGTGCCACCGATCAGCTGCTCAATGCCCTGCATTTGCTCTGCGGACCGGATCAACACCGCCCCAGTGAGGCGCAGATGGAGAAGCTGCAGGAGATTTTGTTCAAACGGCTCAGTGAAGGTGGCTGAGGTCCGCCGCTACCGCCATGGTTGCTGAGTCCCGCCTGGAGCTGTTGGATGCGCTGATCGGCTGGTGGGCTGAGCAGGGGGGCGAGGCCAACGATGCCCGAAGCATCGCCGACTGGCTGTGGCTGCACGGCAGCTTCGAGGGGCAGGCGCTGCCTTATCGGTTTGTTCCGGCTGGAGGTTTGTCTCACGCCACGGATAGGACGGCACGGGAGCGGCAGCGCATCACGCCCGATGTCCAGCCAGATCCGTTAACGCAAGCGGACGGGCAAGCAACAGCCAGCGGTGAGCCGCCCCAGGCTGATCCCTTCACCCCCAGCGTGTTTCCCGAGGCACCGCCTCCCGCACCGCTTGGCGAGGCCAGCGCCCACCTGCTCAGCCCCGCCGCCCTGCCCGACGATGGCGATGTGCGGGAGTTGTTGCAACGCCGCCAGGGGGCTGTGCCGCTGCTGCTGAGTCAGGCACCGCTGCTGCAGCGGCCGTTGCGGCTGTTGGGCGCTTTGGCGCCCATCCTCCACAAGCGACCCCATCCCCGCCGGAGGGTGTTGGCGGAGGAGCGCAGCGCCGAACGCAGTGCCGAACTGGGGCTCCCCTGGCCGGTGTTCCAGCCGCGCCTGCAGCCGGCGGTGGAGGTGCGGATCTGGCTGGATGCCGGTGTGGCGATGGCGGTGTGGTGGCCCTTGGCGCAAGAACTGCGGCGGGTGCTGGCCAGCAGCCAGGCGTTGGCGCGGGTGGAACTGCATGCGCTGCAGCTGGACCAGCTGGCCGCGGAGAACCTTGGTGGCAGGGTGAGCGGCCCGGCGAGCGATGCCACACCGCTCACATTGGTGCTCAGCGATACCGCTGGCCGCCATTGGTGGGATGGCTCAATGGCGGCCTGGCTGGAGCGGGTCGCCCGGCACCAGCCCGTGGCGATCCTGCATACCCTGCCGATCCGATACCAGCAGCGCACCGCCCTGCGCCGCGGTGTGGCGGCGACCCTGAGCAACCGGCAAACGCTCGGTCCCAACCTTGGGTATCGGGCCGTTTCCCAGGCTTCCCTCGATCCCCGGCAGGCGAAGCCGCGGCAGCAGGGACCCGCCAGTGGCTTGATCCCGCCTGGGCCGATGCGGGATCCGCATCCCGACGCCATGGCCCCCTGGAGCAAGGCCCCGGGTCTGAAACTGCCGGTGTTGACGCTGGATCCGCGGGAGCTGGCCCCCTGGGCGGCCATGGTGGGAGGGGATGCCCAAGCCCGCACTGGCGGTACGGTGCTGCCCATTGGATCATCGCTCCAGTCGTTGCCGGAGGCGGCCGCCCAGCGCCCCGCCGATGGCGATGCCGCTGAGGCGGAGCGCCTTTGGTTGGCCTTCCGCCAGCAGGCGAGTCCGGAAGCGCAACGGCTGCTGCAGCTGATGGCAGCGGCGCCGGTGCTCACCCTGCCGGTGCTGCGCCTGCTGCTGGCTGCGGAACTGCCGGAGCTGGATCTGCCCCTGCCGCTGGCGGAGGTGTTGGTGAGCGGCTTGGTGCGCCCCTGCCCCGGCCAGCAGGATCGCGCCCCCGATGTGGTGCAGTTTGAGCTGGTGTCTGCGCTTCAGGCGTTGTTGGAAGCCCAGCTAGAGCCTTTCCAGCGGGTGAAGGTGATCCGCTCCATCACCGCCCTGTTGGAGAGCCGCTGGAACCGGCAGGGCCACGGCGACAGCTTTGCCACGTTGCTCACGGATCCGCTGGCGCCCCTGCCGCAGGAGGCCGCTGGTTTCGCCCATATCGCCAATGTGACGGCGGCCATGCTCGATCGCCTGCCGGGCAAGCCGTTCCGCGCCCTGGCCGCCCAGCTGCGCAGCGGCAGCGGCCTCGCGCCGCCCTCTCCCTGGCCGCCCGCCGTGGCCTTCGAGGAGCTGGTGTTCGAGGCCGCGCAGCGGCTGGAGGTGCCAGGGCTGGAGCTGGTGCGGGTGGAATCCGCGCGCTTCATTGAGCAGGAATTGCGGCGCATTCCGTTCACAACAGCGGGGCTGCAGCGGAAAGAAGCTACCCATCCCCCGGGCGCTGAAGCAGAACGGGAGTATGGGGTTGTGGAGGCCGAGGCTGAAACCTGGGGCTACCACGAACCGCTGGCGCAGATCAGGCTCACCATGGTGCAGATCCCCGCCGGCGGG
>JBKCTK010000028.1:0-1629 GCA_046319055.1 Synechococcaceae cyanobacterium | reverse complement strand
GGTCTGGGTTACGTGGAGGGGGTGACGCATGACTCCATCCGTCACGGCACCAGCACCCTGTTTGCTTCCCTGGACGTGGCCACAGGAGAGGTGATTACCAGTGCAAGCCCCGGCACAGGCACCAGGAATTCCTGGGCTTCTTGCGCCAGATCGAGAAGTCGGTTCCCGAGGAGCTGAACATCCACCTGATCGTGGACAACTACAGGAGCCACGAACGGATGCTCAAAGCCGAGGCCCAGCTGGAGAAGGAGATCAGGGAGCTGCTGCGCAGGGCCGAGCTCCTGGATGCCCAGGAAGACCGCAAGTACGGCAAGGGGACGCTGGGCAGTGATCTGCCCAAGGAGCTGCAGCGGCGCCATGACCGGCTGGCGGCGATCAGCCGGGCGCGCAAAGCCCTGGAAGCAGAAGCCGCCGCTGCCGCTGCCCGTGATCGCGCCAAGCAGGCAGCAGCGGATACCAGCGAGCAGCAGAAGCTGGCCGGCAAGGCAGCCAGGGCCAGGGAGAAGGCAGAAGCCGCCAGGGAGCTGGCGATGGAGAAGGCCCACGAGGCGGGCCTTGAACCCCAGGGGCTGCAGCCACAGCCGGCTGATGCCATGCCTCATCGAGGCCTGGCCCATCGCGCCGATGGCAGCCCCACGGCCAAAAACCAGAGAAACTACCGCTGCGCGGGCCTACGGCCACACCGATCCCGACAGCCATATCGTCAAGAGCGATGGCAACGTGCTGCAGGGTTACAACTGCCAGGCGGTCGTCGATGGGGAGCACCAGGTGATCGTGGCGATGGGGGTGAGCAACCAGCCTCCTGATGTGGAGCACCTGGTGCCGATGCTGGAGCGCACCATCACCAACACCAGCCAGGTGCCCAAGACCTTGATCGCGGCGGCCGGCTACTGGAGTGAAGACAACGCCAAGGCCTGTGAGGACCGCGGCGTCGATCCCCACATCGCCACAGGCCAGCTGCCGCATGGGCAGCCACCACCACCGATCTTTGGTCCGATCCCCAAGGGGCTGGATGCCAAAGGCAAGATGGCCCGCAAGCTGCGCAAGAAGGCAGGTCGCGAGATCTACGCCAAGCGCAAAACGATCGTGGAGCCGGTGTTTGGTCAGACCAAGGAAGGGCGTGGGCTAAGGCGATTCCTGCTGCGCGGGCTGGAGAAGGTCAAGGGTGAATGGCTGTTCTGGGGCACAACCCACAATCTCAACAAGCTCTGGCGTTTCTTGAAGCAACGGAAACTCCAGGCAATGGCCACTGGCTGAGACGAGCCAGCCCCGCCAAGCCCCCTGGCAGGGATGAGCAGCGCTCATGAAACAAAGAATCTGATAAAATCACCAGCAGCCGGCACAAAAAATGTGCACGGCGGTGAGAAATGGCGTCGGTGACGGCGCTATGCGCAACGGGCTCCTCGTCAGGTGGCTCAGTTTTCGATGTCGCCTGGGGCAGTCGCCAGCCCCTGGGTCCACTGACCCTTGGTGCCGACAGGCCCGATCGTCGCGGGCCAGAGCCCCGAGGGAGCGCCCCGGGGCCTGACCCGCTGGGGTGATCAGAGCACCCGCACCGCGGCCTGGGGCCCGAGCACGATCTGCTGATTCGAGGCCAGGATCAGCGCCTCCTCCCGCGGCACGTAGTGC
>JBKCTK010000027.1:0-5250 GCA_046319055.1 Synechococcaceae cyanobacterium | reverse complement strand
GCGATAGGGAGCCTCGCCCACGTCCTCCAGCACCAGGATGGCGCCGTCGAGGGCGGGCAGGTGGGGCGTGCCGAGCAGGTGGGTGGCCACGGTGAGGTTGGCGGCCAGCAGCGGGCCCTCGGCCACGCCGCCGCTCCAGCTCTCGCCTTGCAGCGGCGCCAGAGGTTCGCCGAACAGCAACGCCCGCAGGCGCTCGCGGCTCCAGGCCGGCTCCGCCGCCAGGGTGGTGAGCAGCGGCCCGTGGATGCCGCCGCTCTGGCCCTGGGCCCAGCGAGCCCAAAGCAGGGAGGTGACATCGGAGAAGCCCAGCAGCCAGCCCGGCGGTTGGGGCAGCGGTCGCTCCAGCAGACGGGCCGAACCCCAGCCGCCGCGGACGCAGGCATGGAGGGCCGCCGGGCTGGCGCCAGGCTGCAGGTCCGCCGCGAGGCGCTGGATCGCCCCTGCTTGAACCCGGGAGGCAACGGCCCGCTCAAGCCGCGACTCCGGCGCGGGGGCGCCGGGCGGGGCGGTGCGGGGATCAAGGCCCCGCCCACCCGCTCCCGCCGGTGCCGCAGCACTGTTGTCGTCGTCGTTGTTGTTTGCCCTGTCGTCGCCGCTGTCGTCGCCGTGGGCCGGGGTTGCGGCCGCGGGCTCGCTGGCGGCGGTCGCCGTCGCCTGGCCCAGGAGATCGGCGGCCCGTTGGTCATCGCGACCGGCCAGGTAGCCCCAGCGACGGCCCACCAGATCGGCGGCGCCTGGCTCCACCCGCAGGCCCCAGTCCCGCAGGATGGCGATGCCGGCCTCCAGCCGTGTCGCCTCGGCGAGGGCGGAGCTGGCGGCCACCAGGCGCACCCGATCCCCCGGCCGCAGCGGCGGCGGGCTCAACCAGTGGCAGGCGCTGCTGGAAGAGCTCATCGAGCCAGGACCAGGGCCAGCAACAGCAGCGCCCCCAGTTGCACCTGACGGCGGAAATGCTGGCCAAAGGCGCCGCGGGGGAGATCGGAGCGGCGCAGCAGCCAGGCCTCGCGCTGCATGCCCAGGGCCGCCACCGCCCAGGCGATCCAGAAGGCAAGGCCCGTGGATCCGTGCAGCAGCGCGGCGGCGGCCAGCGCAAGGGCGCAGAGGGCGTAGCAGACCGCCACCGCCAGAGGGGCCGCCGGGCCGAGGGTGAGGGCGCTGCTGCGGATGCCGATGGCCCGGTCATCCTCCCGATCGCTCATCGCATACACCGTGTCGAAGCCGAAGGTCCAAAGCACGGTGGCGCCCCAGGTGAGCCAGAGCGCGGCGCCGCCGCCCAGGCCCGGGCCACTCCCCAGCGAGCCGGAGGCGGCGGCCCAGGGGATCAGCACCGCGAAGCCCCAGCAGAGGGCAAGCACCAGCGGGGGCAGGGGAAACCAGCGTTTGGCGGAGGGGTAAAGCAGCACCGGCGGCAGGGTGGCCAGGGCGAGCAGCAGGCAGAGGCCGCGGCTGGAGGCCGGCAGGGCCAGCACCACCAGCAGGGCGACCAGCAGGCAGGAAAGCAGCAGGGCGATGGCCTGGGGCACGCCGATCAGGCCGGCCGCCAAGGGGCGCTGGCGTGTGCGCTCCACCAATGGATCGATGCGGCGGTCCCAGAGGTCATTGGCCACGCAGCCGGCGCCGCTGACGGCGAGGCCACCGGCCAGGATCAGGGCCACCAGGGCGGCGGAAGGCGGGGCGGCGGGGTTGAGCCAGAGGGCCCAGCCGGCCGGGATCAACAGGATCAGGCGGCCGCTGGGCTTGTCCCATCGCAGCAGGGCCAGCAGAGCCAGAAGGGCGGAACCGAACCCGGCATGGGCCTGGGGGGCGGGCGCTGCCATGGCCGAGCGAAAGTGGGAGGAACCCTACAGAGCCATCACCGCGGCTGACCGCGAACCCCTAGTGGTGTCAAAGTGGCCGCCGTCCAGGCCCCGCCTCCGATGGCCCAGCACCCCGCCCCGGACGCCGCCGCCCAGCGCACCTCTCCGAACGCCGCGGCCCCTCACGCCGCAGCCCCTCACGCCGCTGCCCCGCACGCCGCAGCCCCGGATGGCGCCCTGGCGGACGCCGTGGCCGGCAGCTCGCCGGAGCGGCGGGTCGCCGCCATCGACATCGGCACCAATTCGATCCACCTGCTGGTGGCGGCGATCGATCCAGTGCTGCACAGCTTCAATGTGCTGTTGGCGGAGAAGTCGACCACGCGGCTGGGGGAGCGGGATCCGGAAACCGGAGACCTCAGCCCGGAGGCGATTGAGCGGGCGTTCGTGACCCTGCGCCATTGCCGCGATCTGGCCCTAAGCCACAACGTGGAGCAGATCACCACGGCCGCCACCAGCGCCGTGCGGGAGGCCCCCAATGGCCGCCAGTTCCTCCAGGGGCTACAGGAGCAGTTGGGACTGGAGGTGGATCTGGTCAGCGGCCCGGAGGAGGCGCGGCTGATCTACCTCGGGGTGCTCTCGGGCATGAGCTTCGGCGAGGAACCCCACCTGATCTTGGATATCGGCGGAGGCTCCACCGAGCTGATCCTGGCGGACGGTCGCGATGCCCGGGTGTTGACCAGCACCCGCATCGGCGCGGTGCGTTTGCAGCGGGAGTTCGGCCGCCCGGATCCGCTCCCCCCAGATCTGCGGGGCTTCTTGGAGGCCTACATCCAAGGGGCGCTGGATCCGGCGGTGGCGCAGGTGAAGCGGGAGCTGCAGGCTCGCAGCCGACCGGTGATGGTGGCCACCAGCGGCACGGCCATGGCGCTGGCGGCGCTCGCGGCGGCGGAGGATCCCAAGCGGCCGTTGAAACTCCATGGTTATCGGCTCAGTCGCCAGCGGATCGACCAGCTGGTGGAGCGGCTGGTGGCGATGGCGCCGGAGCAACGCCGGGCCCTGCCGGAACTGAATGAACGCCGGGCCGAAATCATCGTGCATGGCGCCCTGATCCTGCAGACCGCCATGGCGATGTTGAAGGTGGAGCAGCTGGTGGTTTGCGAGAGGGCCCTGCGCGAGGGGTTGATCGTGGATTGGATGCTGCGCAACGATCTGCTGCCCGATCGCTTTGCGTTCCAGAGCACGATTCGCGAACGCACCGTGCTGCATCTGGCCCGCCGCTATGGCGTCGACCTGGAGCGGGCGGATCGGGTGGCGAATCTGGCGTTGCAGCTCTATGCCCAGACCCAAGATCTGCTGCATTACGATGATGGTTCTGGTCGCATCCTGCTGTGGGCCGCAGCCCAGCTGCATGCCTGTGGCAAGCACATCAATATAGGCGCCTATCACAAGCACACCTGGTATCTGATTCGTCATGGAGAGCTGCTCGGTTATTCCCAAAGCGAGCATTTGATGGTGGCGGCGATTGCCCGCTACCACCGTCGAGGCTTGCCAAAGAAGCGCCATGAGTCGTGGCAGCTGATCGAGAGCCGCGAGGATCGCCGCACCGTGAGCAGCATGGCGCTGCTGCTGCGGCTGGCCGCGGCCCTGGACCGCCGCCCCCAGCCGCCGCTGGAGGGGTTGAAGGTGCGGCAGAAGGGCCCACAGATGGGTCGCCCGGGCCGGCTGGAAATCAGCCTAGTGCCCAAATCCGCGCCGCCGGGAGACCCCGCGGCAGACCTCAGCCTGGAGTGCTGGAGCCTGCAATCCTGCGCCGCCGCCGTGGCCGAGACCTGCGGCCTGGAGCTCAAGGTGAGCGCCGCCCAGGCGCCGGTGCTGGCGGGCTGAGGGTTGTGAGTGTCCATTCAGGGATAGCCATTTCCACGTCGTTTGGTCATCTTGTAGGCACTCGACATGCCAAGAAACGGAATCCTGCGGAGAAGGGAGTGAATAGAATAAAGACAATGCTTGCCGATGGTCTGCCCACTGAGCGAATGCGGCCGAAGATTCACGAGGATCACTCGGACTAAATAACATTCATGGCCAGGCCTCCGAGTGTGAATAATGGCTAAAATGAGCGTCTGCGTGACTGGATGAGCCCTGCCTATGGCGCACATGTGAACCTTTTGGAAATACAGGGTTCCTGCAATATGGGCATATCCATCCTTCTTTTCGTTGTGACTCTCCCCAGTCAAGAATGCCTTTCAGTTTGCTGAAGGTATCTTCCGCACTGATCTGAGGCAATCCTTCTTCGTGGTATTTCAGCGCGTCGAGCATGGGCTTAGTCGAATTGAAGACCTCTAGAGAGATTGACGCCGATAATGCCTCTTACTCCTCCAGTCCCTTAAACACCGCATCATCCGGATCTTTGTAGTACTCGATTGAGATCTTCGTCCAGAGGTCATCGGGCAAGTCGTTGAGCCCGCGGCGGGCTGAGACGGGCATCAGCAGCACCTTGGCCTGCTTCTCAACGGCCAGTTCGGCAATGGCGACGGCGTTCGGGATCATCTCGACAGAACCGCCGAGGTTGAGGGAGCCCACAACGATGGTGCTGCCGCGAGTGTTGCGATCAAGCAGGCCTCCGACCAGGGCCACCATCACCGGCAGACCCAGGCCAGCGCCGCTGCGGTCATTGTCCATGGCGCGCAGCTGGATGGAGAACTCATGGCCGCGGGGGTCGCGGTCACCCACCAAGCCCTTGGCGCGGGCGTAGACGTTCTGCTCACCCACCTTGGTGCTCTCACGGAAGGCAGGCGGCACGGGCTGGTTGAGAATCTTGACGCCGCTGCCCGGGCCGACGGCCACCTCGATCCGGTAGAGGCTCGGCCCGGTTTCGCCGGTACCGGGGCTGATGGCCCAGACCTGGCCAGGCGGCAGGGGATCACCATCAATGGCATCGTCGCTGTGGAGCTCAGGCGTGGCCACGAACTTTTCCACCCCGTCGAGGCCGAGGGTGTAGCTGAAGTGGGTGTTGCGGAACTCGCTTTTGAGGCAGCGCTTCTGCTGCTCTTTGACCCGGCGGCGTGATTCGAGCGCCAGGCGCACGATCCATTCGAGATCCTCGTCAGGGATCTCCATCTCGGGATCGGGGAACAGCAGCTTGATCAGGGCGCTCACCGTCTTGTTGACGCCCTCGATGTCGCGGCCGCTGAGGGCGCCACCGAGATGCACCCGGTTCTGCAAAGCCGCCAGGCGGCTGCCATCGCGCAGGCGGCTCCAGCATTCGCTGAGGAAGTCGCTCACCAAGCCGAAGTGGCTGGTGAGGTGCTCGTTGGGGTTGAGCTTGGGGAAATCCCAGCCGGGCGCGTAGGCGTGGATGCGGTCCTGGAAGGCCGTGTCGTCGCGCATCTCGCGCGGGAGCGGGCTGAGCAGGTGGCCGATGCGCTGCTGCTGCTCCACATCGACATCGAAGTTGCCC
>JBKCTK010000026.1:0-5982 GCA_046319055.1 Synechococcaceae cyanobacterium | reverse complement strand
ATGCTGGGGGATGTGCCAAGGCTGGGGGATCGGCAGCACCAGCCCAGCAGCTGAATCGCCAGCGGTGGGCCCAACCTGTCCCTAAAAGGGCAACCACCTCACTTTACGTTGACTCCACGGTCACCCCTCGGTGAGAGCTGGGCTGGCCGCCGTAGCCCACGACATCGCCCAGCTGTTCGCCATGGTTGGGATCAGCCCGGGATGGGCGACCTAACCAGACGTGCAATCAGCCCTCGCCCCCCCTCACCCCGCCAACCGCGCCAGAGCCTCGACCACAGCCCTCTCCGCCGCCTCCAGCGCCCCTTCGAAGTAGCCGGGCCAGCGGGGCGACACCTCGGTGCCGGCCCACAGCACCCGCGGCAGGGGCGCCGGACCCGGGCCCTCGCCGCCTTGGGCCGCGATCCGGGCGTGGCTGGTCCAGGTGCCGGGGGTGAGGAAGCTGGTGAAGGCTCCGCCGGTCCAGGGCTCCTCATTCCAGGGCTGCAGCACCAGATCCAGCGGTTCGGCCGCACACGGGCCCCAATAGCTCACCAGATCCCGCAGCACCAGCTGGCGTTGCCGCTCGGCGGGCAGCGCCCCCAGGGTGAGGGCTCGCTCTCCGGCCAGGAAGCTGGCCAGCACCGCCGACTGCCCATTCAGCGGCCCATGCGGATGCCCATCGGGTGGGCCGCTGTCGGCGGTGAGCTCCAGGCAGGGAAGGTCGCCGATCCCCAGGCCATTGAGGCCCCGCTCGCGCCAGAACGGCCGGCTGTAGGTGGCCAGCACCTTGGTCATGCCTCCCATGGGCGAGCGCTGCAGCAGGGCTCGGTGGGCGGCGGGCAACGGTGGCTCGAACCGCAAGGCGGCCCTTTGGGGCGGCGGCACCGCCACGATCGCCAGCTCTGCCTGATGCCAAGCGCCATCCGCCGCTTGGATGCGCACGCCGTGGGCGCGGTCCTCGATCTGTTGCGCCGCGACCCCAAGGCGCAGGCAGCCCGGCTGCTGGGCCTCCAGGTCGGCGGCCAGCCGCAGGGCCACCGCGCCGGCACCGCCCTGCACCAACCAGGCCTCCGGTGTTTCGGCCTGGGGCGCCACCGCCTGGGTCCAGGCGAGATGGAGGATCGAGGCCTCCCAGGGCTCGAAGCCGCCGGAACCGCCGACCCGGCAGAGCCAGTCCAACGGCAGCCGCGCCAGCGCCACGGGGCTGAGGCTCTCCGCCCAGGCCGCCACGCTGAGCCGATCCAGCCGCTCGGCCTCCGGGGTGTCCCAAGGGCGGCGGGGCGGCACGGAGCGCACCAGCGCCTGGAACGCCTGCTGCAACCGCGCCGTGGCCTCCAGCTCTTCTCGGGGCAACCCCAGCGCCTCGGGTTCAAAGAACAGCAAGCTCCCGGCGAACTGGTGGGCGATCGGCGCCTCCACCCTGCGGCCGCGCCAATGGAATACGCCTTGGCCGTCGTCATAGCTGGGGAAGCGGGCGAGGCCCAGCTCTTGCAGCAGCGCGGCAAAGCGGTGGTGCGTCGCGCCGCCCCATTGACCGCCCAGATCCACCACGCTGCCATCGGCGGTGGAGCTGCTGTGCATCCTGCCGCCCACCCGCGGCCTGGCCTCCAGCAGCCGCACCGTTCTGCCCTCGGCCTGCAGGCGCCGGGCCGCCATCAGCCCCGACAGGCCGGCGCCAACGATCAACACGTCGCAGCGGGATTCCATGGGGGTAGCGCCTTGTCTTCGCTGCGTGGATCCTGGCAACGGCAGTGCCCAGCGTTCCGTGATCCGCAGCCTCGCCAGGGTCACTAGGCGATCAAGACCGCAACACCCGCACCAACCGCCACCGGGATGGGATCGGCCCCAGGCACTTGCGCTGCTGCCGGGTTCGGGGCTGCCGGGTTTTGTGCTGGCGGGTTAGGGCTGGTGGGTTTTGTGCTGGCGGGTCAGGCCCGGTGGGCCGGATCGTCCTGGTGCTCGCCCTGGCCAAGGGAGCGCGACAGTGACCATCACAACGTCACAACGTCACAACGTCACAACGTGGCGTCGTGGCGTCGTGGCGTCGCCGCATTGCCGCACCTGATCAGCAACAAAGCTCCTCATCAGAGGAATGGGTTCTCACGCCTGGCAAGAGCGGGCTTCCGGCGCCTCGCCTTTGGGCGCTCATCTGTGCCAGTCAGCATTCCTCAGCCAGTGATCGTTGGCTTTGCGGAGCTTTATTGCTGATCAGGTTTCCGCATCTCTGCAATGCCGAATTCCGCATCGCCTTATCTCCGCATTGCTGCATTGCTGCATTGCTGTATTGCCTTATCTCGCATTGCCGCTTGGCGCTACGCCGCCGCCGATGCCACGGCTATGGCGGCTGGCGTCGACGACCCCATCATGCTCCAGTTCGCCCTCCAGGCGCTGCCGAACGCCTGGGGGGACGCGGGCTCCGAGGCGGTGCGGCGCAGGCTGTTTAGGCCGGTTTGTCGATGGCGGGATGCAGATCTTCCAACCAAATCACCGAGTCGGAATAGGACTGCAGATCGCAGGAGAGGGTATCGTGGGCACCGCAAATCCAAACCTCCTTGTTCAACTCCGACTTGATGTAAGAGATCGCATCCTCAAAGTCGCCATCGCCTGCCGAGAGGATGAGGCGGTCAAAGGCGCCTTTGGTGGCTAATTTGATGATCAGGGTGGCGATGCCTACATCCACCCCTTTCTGAACTTCGCGGTTGAATTCAGCCCCACACTTTGGACAGTTGATGTGCAGGTCTTTAAGGCGGTAAAGCTGCACCCTGATTTTGGGGCCGCGGGGTGGCGCTGATTTCAACCAGCTGTAGAAGGAATTTTGGGCCTCCGTGGATGGATCACGGGTCGAATTCAGGTAGTAGGCCTCATGGATGGGCCCCCCATTGAGGCGCACCAGCTCATCCTTGAGTTTCAAGTAGTCAAACGGATGGCTGCGTCCGTGGTTGAACATGTAGGCGCCATCAATAATCCAGACGGTTTTCACCGTGACCTCCTGGTGCTGATTGTCAGCATGAAGAATTCTGCAATTATTCTAAGCGATCCAGCAGCGGCTCGCTGGGCCGGGTCTCCTGCCGTTGGGGGGGGGCTCCGCTGCTCGAAGGTGCCGTTCTGCGTTGAGCTACCTAGCTCCCCCGGCCGCCTCAGGATGGCAGGAGCACCGGCTCCGCACTCTCGCCCTCATGGGCCATGGGATCGGATGCCGGGGTGGGGTTGGGTCGGCAAAGGGGCGTGAGACGGCATCGAACGCAGCGCCGAGGGCAGGTTCGGCCCCGCTTGTCGGGGGCAAGGCTGAGGCCAGCCGGGTCAGGGGCCGGACTTTGGCCGGAGACCCTTCCCTGCCAACAACGCTACGGCAGAGGGGCGAACCAGTCCGCCCTCTGCGCAGACAGCATGGAGCCGCGAATCTATGAAGAGACGTAATCACGGCATGTCGTTACCGTGATTACGTTCATGCTGGAGGTGAGGGCCTTGCCCGTCTCCCTTGGAGGATCCGCCATGACTGTCACCGCACCCCGCCCGGCCGAGGCCAGCCGCGAGGAGCTGGAGATCATCTCCTGCACGCCCGCCTATGGCGTGAACTACAACGCCGGCTATGTGGGCTTCACCTACACCGGCTCGAATCTGATCTCGCGCGGCATCACCTACTTCACCCGCTGGTCGCAAATGCACCAAATCAAGGTCTCCCACGCCTTGATTGTCAGCGCTGAAAATGAATGCATCGAAGCCCACATGGAAGGGGGCGTGAAGCGCACGCCGTTGTCCAGCTATTTCGATGATGAGAAGTGCCAGATCTTTTTCCGCAAACCCAAAGGCCTCACCCCTGATCTGGCCCAACGCATCATCGCCGCCGCCGCCGCCCAACTCGGTTGCGCCTACGACATCGATCTGATCGCCGCCCAGCTGGAGAGCAATAGCCTCACCGGCCGCATGCTGCGTCGTCTGCTAGGACCTGGCTTTGAGGAGCGGCTCTGCAAGCTGCAAGACCATCCCGACCGCTGGATCTGCAGTGAGTTGGTGGCCCATGGCCTCGATGCTCAGCCCGAATATCACGACCGCGGCGTGCTGGTGTACAGCGATGCCACGATCGATCCTCAGGAATTGTTCGAAGATGATGCCACCTTCGAAGAATGGCATCGCCAAGTGCGGGTGCATACCTGATCCTCCTCGGTCGCAAAGCTGTTGGCCAGCTGGCATTTTGGTGCTCTCCGCGTGGCCAAGCCGGCTGGCGATCGCGGCGGCGCCTCGCCCGCTCAGGGGCTGGGCGTGGCCGGCTACCTTGCGGGCGGTAGACCCGACGGCGGCAGATCAATCTGCGGTTGCCCAATTTGCGGTTGATCAATCTGCGGCTGACCCCAGTACGCCTGACGAAAGTGCGGCTGAACGGTGGGAATACGCCGCGATCCACGGCGGAGTGCCCGCCCCGCCGGCCCTGACACACCTGCCTTCACCGGGGCTGACGTGGTGGCAGCAAGACCCCACGGGACGGGATGGCACGACCAGCCCTACGGCCCACGCCGTATTCGCGGCACCCACGCCCTCCTGGCGCTGGCCCTTGGCGTGAGGGGTCGCCGCTTGCCCTCGGTTGCGCCGCGGTCAAAAGCGCGGCGGCGGTCAGCGGGCTCCAGGTCGTCGGCGCTGGGAGGTGGGGCCTCCGCCAGCGCCTGACTGAGGCCCACGCGACCCCGGGACCTCCCAGCAGCGCCCAGCCCCGCAGCTCCCGGGGCCCGCACGCTTCGGTTTTGCCCCTGGCCATCGCGCCTGGGGCCGGAGGGTCTCAGCCTTGCCCAGCTCAGCAACCCGCCACCGCAGGGTTGCCTCAAATTCTTCCCAAGCGGCCAGGCCTCACGGCTTCGGCGCCGCCAGGCCTCACGTCAGCCCTCGCAGAATCGTCTCCGAACCCAGCCGAACCCCAGGCTTTCGAATTCAGCAGCGAAACTTTCAGGCAGCCCTGTCCGCCACCGCGTCCGGCGCGATGGCGCCGCATCGCACGGTCCTTTCGCTCCCACGCCCCCCTCCCCTGTAAAGTCGACACGACGGGGCGTGGCGCAGCTTGGTAGCGCGGGTGCTTTGGGAGCACTAGGTCGCAGGTTCGAATCCTGTCGCCCCGATTGAATTCTCAGGGATGGGCCGAGGGCCATGCTCAAAACCTGCCCTTAGCCGGGCGCAACAAAGACTTTGGGCACGCATGACCAAGGGGCTGGCAGGGGTTGGGCTGGGTCTTGATCTGAGCCACCCGGCACGGCTGGGTCAGGGTCTCATCATTTGGGACGATCGAGATGAGCCAGGCAATTCCTTGATCCTGGACGATGAGGCCATCCAAGCGGCTGCCAAGGATCCGCTGGCCATCGGTCCCTAGATGGTGGATCGGGTGTGGGAGTAGGGCTCCAATCCCACGGTCGGGGGCCTCTGCTGCGAACGCAACAGCCAGCGCCGAGCAGATGCGCAGGGTACGGGGCTGACATGGAGCTGGCCGCGAGGCGGGGCCTGGTGAGGATCCATGGCACGCAGCGCGAGCAGTCGGCGGGGAGTTTCTGGATAGGCCTTGGGGGGCTGAGCGGGTGTGTGCTCGTGTCAGGCCAGCGGAGCCTCCTGGGCCCAACGCTCATTCCCGTCCCAACGAAAAGGAGGTGATCACTGCCTCTGAGGACAGTCCAGCAGGAGTGATTGGATGCGCTGCGGTGGATCGAGAGCGGTTGATCGCCCGCACCCATTCTTCATATCAAGGGGCCCGATGTCCGGGATGTTGCTGGGCTTGCAAGCGATGAAGATGGTCGCTTTGAGCATCGGTTCACTGCGAGACGCTAGAATGTCATTTCGAGACACCGGTGTGCTGGTCAAGGAACTCCTCTTAGAGTTCTGCCTTGGCGGCGCCTATCAGCAAAGTTGTCCACTCGGGGTGCTCCCGCGAGCACCTCTACAAGGTTACTACGGATGGAGGATCACGTGCTGCGATTGTGGGTTTGTAAAGCATGATTTTCTGATCAGTGGCGGGAGGATTTAGCCGAG
>JBKCTK010000025.1:0-16210 GCA_046319055.1 Synechococcaceae cyanobacterium | reverse complement strand
GTCCGGTAGGCGTTCGCCAAGAAAGGAGCGGAGCTGCTGTGAGGTGAGCTGGGCTAGGGCGCTGGCGGTTTCATGACTGCTGCCGGATCCATTGCAGTTGCCATCGCCGCTGCTATGGCTGCCGGTTGGGTCATGGGTGAGCGGGTCCCTGGAGGCGCTTTCGGCGAGAGGCGGCTGGTCGGACGGGCCTTGGGGTACCCAGTAGGCGATCAGTCGCGGGTTGGCGGGATCGTCGTGGCGCAGCAGGACGGCGGCCTGGGCGACGGCGGGATGGGCGAGTAGGTTGGCCTCGATTTCGCCGGGCTCGATGCGGAAACCGCGTAGCTTGACTTGCTGATCAAGGCGACCGTGGAAGGCGAGGCTGCCGTCTGGATTCCAGGAGGCGAGATCACCGGATTTGTAGAGGCGGGCTGTGGGGTCGGAAGAATAAGGATCGGGGATGAACTTTTCAGCCGTGAGCTCTGGATTGTTGAGATAGCCGCGGGCGAGTCCGGCGCCACCGATGTGCAGTTCGCCGGGAATGCCGATCGGGCAGGGCTGGCCGTTGCCATCGAGCACGCGCAGTTCCGCGGTCTGCAGCGGTCGGCCAATCGGTACGCTGTGCCGATATTGCCAAGAGCGACTGAGGTTCTGCAGGGTTACCTCCACTGTGGCCTCGGTTGGGCCGTAGGTGTTGACCAGCTGGATCCCGGCCGGACGGATCGCTTCCCAGATCCGCAGATGCGACACGCTGACGGCCTCACCTCCCAGGATGACCAACCTCAAGGATGAGGGCAGTTTGAGCTGTTCTTGCCAGCAGGTCTGTGTCAGATCAGCCCAGAATGCTGTGGGTAGGCTGACGACGCTGATCTGATTTTGATCCAGGAATCGCAGAAACTGTCTGGCGCTCGCAATCGACGTTTCTGTGCGGCAGCAAATGCTGGCTCCAGCAGCCAGAGAGGGAAAGATTTCTTCGATGCAGGCATCAAAGGTCTGTGCGGCAAACTGCAGCACACGATCGCTCTTGCAGAGGTGATACGTCTCTGCCATCAACACTGCAAAGGCGTCAAGCGAATGGCGTTCAATGGCGACAGGTTTCGGCCGCCCGGTTGAACCCGATGTGAAAATGACATAGGCCAAGCCGGCCGCTTGAGGCTGTTCGGAACGGAGGTCTTGCTCAGAGGAATAGGGAGTGAGCGTAATGTGTTGCCAATCTGGCGTGATCTCAAAACAAAGGGTCTCACTGCAGATTCTGCTGGCTGGATTGATCCCTTGTCGGCATGTTGCTGTGGTGAGCAGAGGCACATGACCGAGCTGCTCAAAACAATCATCCAGGCGTGACTGGGGCCAGAGCGGATCAAGAACCACAAAGGCACGCTGCGCCAGCAGACAGGCCACCATGGCCAGCACGATCTCGGAGCGGCGTTCGGCCATCAGCGCCATCAGTCCATCCCGATCACCGCAGTGATGACGGATCTGTTGTGCCAGGTCGCCGGCAAGGGTCCACAAGCGGCCGTAGCTGAGCTGCCGGTCGCCATCCACCAGGGCCAAGCGACCCGGATCGGCAGCGGCGATCGCCTTGAGGCGATCCCGAATCGATGGGATGGTGCCGAGATGGGGATCCGCGTGGCTTGTGGGCGATGGCGCGTGCTGGCTGAGCGCTGCGGCCTCGTGCAGCAGCGCCTGCAACCGGCTCAGCACCAGATCCCATTGTTCTGGCTGGATCCGGTTCAGATCCACGCGCAATTGGAGATGTCCTTCAGGCCCGGATGGAAGGGCGATGGCAATGGCGGGATTCTGCCCTCGGCCTGTCTTGCTGGCCAGCGATCCCCGGCTCACAACAATTCCTTCCGGCAGGGAGGCGATCTCTCCGCGAAGCTCCCTCAGCAGCTGTTTGCGACCGATCAGATCGGTGCGGAACAGGCTGTGCCGCTGCGTCTTCTGCAGTTGCTCGGCCACCGACCGGCTCCCCTGGCGCAGAGACTCCAGGGGATCGCAGGGCGTTGCCGCGGGTGACGTCAGCCAGAGCGGAACCCAGTCGCAAAACATTTGCGACCATGGCCTCTGCAGCTGCGATAAGCGGGACTCTCCCCCCTGTAGAGCCACAGCGATGCTGGGCTGTCCAAATACGTCTGACCACGCCTGGGTAAAAAGGGTGAGGATCAGGCCTGCCTGTTCGCACCACGATGACTCCTGATGCAGCTCCGCTGGTAGCTGAATGCTGGCGAGTCTTGGGGCAGGATCGCCTTCACCGGAAGGCAAGGCCGGCCGCTGGCTTCGCTCCAGTCGGGCCAGCTGCTCGCTCCAATAAAGTTCTGACTTCGCGGCTTGCTGGTCCAACTGTTCGAGCAAGGACCGTTGTTGTTCGGAGAGCTCTGGATTGTTGGTGGAGTGATCTGCCTTGAGCAGGTCCCCAAGTGTCTCGTGTCCCAGGGGCTGGCCCCAAACGTTGCGCAGGTCCCGCAGCGTCAGGGCACTGTCGTGGGACTTGAGCAGCAATCCATCCGGGTGTTGCTGAAGGCAGAGGTTGGCCGATGCGCCCGCCTGCGCCGACTCCGTCACTTGACCGATGCACACAAGCTCATCGCCGATGGCCAGCACCGGGGGGGGCAGCAGGCTGTGCTCGGTATCCACCCCAAGAGATCTGATCAGGGCAGCGGTCCGGGGCAGCGGTTCGCACAAGCTCAGAACACCAGCCCGCGGCGGGCGGGCGTAGCGGCCGTAATAGCTACGGTCGGCTGCCGAATTGATCGGTTGCCCCTCAGCTGTGTTGTCCTCCAGATCACGCAGCAAGGTGGCAAACGAATGCACTCCAGCCTCTATGCAGAGGAGCTGGAGCTGCAGGGCGTCACAATCGGGGGGTATGGGGAATGATCGGCGCAGCAGGATGTCGCCTTCGTCAATTCCCTCCGTCATCAAGTGCCAGGTCACCCCATGCAGCGATTCTTCATTGAGAAGCGCCCAAGAGGGTGCATGGAGGCCGGCGTAGCTTGGTAGGGCCGAATCGTGAAAATTGATGGCCCAGCGCTTGGCGGTTGCCAGGACCTTTGTCGGGAGAACACGGTCGTTGAACAAGCTCAGCAGCAGGTCAATGGAGCCGGCACTGAGTTCATCAGCTAGCTTGTCATCGTTGGCGTTTAAGATTGGAACTCCCTGCCGGATTGCCCACTGAGCCAGTGTGCGGCCAGTGGGGATGACAACGCAGACTTCGTGTCCTCGTTCCTGAAGGATCTCAGCACAACGTACAGCGAGAATCGAATCACCTATCAGGCATGTGCGCAAGCATCCATTGCGCCCATTTGCGGCAAATAGAGATTGATTTCCCTCGGCCGTGGGTGACGGGTCTTGTCTTCCTCGCTGCCAGCTCTTGATCAGATCACGCTCTTCCTCAGGTAGGAGGTTGAGGGTGGAGATGGCAGCGTCGGGTGCCTGCGCTGTGGAATCCAGTAGCGAGAATAGGTGGTTGCTTAGCCGCTGGATCCTGTCCTGATTGAACAGCTCGGTTGCGAAGGTGATGGTTCCATCAACTCCCTGGCAAGGCGTGCGATAGAGGTCCAAACAAAGATCCAATTGTGCGCTGAATGTGTCGGTGAGCAGAGGTGTTGTGTCGACTCCATCGAGACATTCAAGAGAGGCCTCTGGCACCTCGTTGAGCTGGAACCTCACCTGGTAAAAGGGGTTGCGACTGATGTCGCGTTGACTTTCGAGAGCCGAAAGGATTTGCTCAAACGGCAGCTGCTGGTGTTCGTAGGCCTCAATCGAGCTGGCTTTCACCTGGATCAGCAGCTTCCGGAAGCTCATCTCCGGGTCAAAACGCATGCGGATCGGTAGCGTGTTCACGAAGAAGCCGATTAGTGGTTCGAGATCGGGATGGTTCCGCCCCCAGATCGGTACGCCGATCGCGAAATCCTCTTGCCGGCTATAGCGGTGCAGCAGCAGGGCCAGCAACGCCAGCAATCCCATCTGCAGGGTGGCGCCTTCTGAGCGGCAGAGCGCCTCGAAAGGCTTCAACTGCGCGGGCTCGATCTGGAAGCTGACGTTGCCGCCCCGGTAGGAGGGCGTGGCCGGCCGTGGATGGTCGCTGGGGAGCTCCAGAGGTTCAAGATCCTTCAGCTGGCCGTTCCAGTAGTCGTTCTGCTCCTGCAGCCGCTCACCGCTCAGGCGCTGGCGCTGCCAGACGGCATAGTCCTGATAGTGAACAGAGAGTGGCCGCAGCTCGGTGGGGCTGCCGTTGCGGTGGGAGTTGTAGAGCCCCACCAGATCGCGACACAGCACCGAAACCGACCAGCCGTCCGAGGCGATGTGGTGGTGGTTGAGCAGCAGCAGATGCTCCTGCTCGGCCAGTTGCAGCAGCCTGGCCCGGAGCAGCAGACCGGATTTGAGATCAAAGGGTGTTGTGGCTTCCTGCTCCAGCCAGCTGGCGATCAGCCCATTGATCTCCTCCTGCCCCTCGCGGGCAGCAAAGGAGGGAGCCGGGAGACATTCGGTCTCCAGGGGGAAGGGCACCGGCGGGTGCAGAACTTGCACCACCTCGTCGCCAACCATCAGGAAGGAGGTACGCAGGGTCGGATGGCGCTCAATCAGTTCCGTCAGCGCCCGTCGCAGGGCTGCCGTGTCCAGTTCACCGCGCAGCCGCCAGAGGAAAGGCAGGTGATAGGCGCAGAGCTCGGGTTCGAGCTGATGGAGGAACCACAGGCGTGTTTGTGCAAAGGAAGCCGGGAATGCCTGGCAGCCGGGCGGCCAGTGTCCAGCCAGAGGTTCGGCGGTGGGGATGGCGTGGCCAGCAGCGGGCGAGCCGGCGTCGCCCTGGTCGCTGATAACCAGCGGCAGCAGGCCGCTGATGGTGGGGCTTTGAAACAGCGCTGCCAAGGCAGGAGCGGTGCCAAAGGCCTGCTCGATGCGGGAGACCAATCGGGCGGCGGCGAGGGAGTGGCCGCCGAGTAGGAAGAAGTTGTCGGAGATGCCGAAGTCGCTGTGGCCGAGCACCTCAGCCCAGAGGACGTGCAGCTGACGCTCCAGCTCTGTGGAGGGCGGGATGCGTGGGGCAAGGTGGCTTTCAATCTGGGCAACATGTGCGACGGGCCGCCCTGGTTCTCCCAGCCAGAGCCGCTCACGGGCGAAGGGGTAAGTGGGTAACGAAACCACGCGGCCGTGGGGAGAGCCGCAGACTTTGCGCCAAACCACGGGCACCCCGCATTGGGCGAGACGTACAGCAGCCTCCACGAGGATGTCCCAGGCTGCGCCTGTGGCAGGCGAGGCCAGACCCACGAGCTCGGCTGGGGATCCCACCTGAGCGCTGCCGACCTGGAGCAAGGTCCAGGCCTCCCCCTTGACAACGGCGGGCAAAGGGCATGGCGAATCCAGGACAGCGGCGGGATCGGGAGTGCAGATCAGCTGTTGGAGCGCCGCTTCCAGGTCGCTCTTGCCGGCCGCCACCAAGGTGGCGACAGCAGCCGCGGCTCGCCCCGGGGGCTCCGCCAGACAGACGTTTGGCTCGATCCCCCAGGCCAGCCAGAGCTGGTGCAGCACGACCTCCCCTACTAGGTGGCTGATCGCTGGCGGTGGGTCGTCCTGCCAATGGGACCTGATCAGCCGCTGCGCGACGTCGATGGCCTGAGCGACGCTGTGTTGATGCAGTGCGAGCTCGGCCAAGACATCCTGCGAAAAGGCGCAGCGGCCTGTGAACACAAAGCCAAGCCGTGGCCTCACGCCCTTGGGCGTGACCTGGTGGGGCCACACCCCCGGCTGGCTCGTGTGCGGGGAGTCGAGGATCTGAGCCAGGCGATCCTCCAGCTGCTGACGCGACGCGGCGGTCATCGCCAAGCGAGCGGGAAGCTGTGAGCGCGAGCGATTTACCGTCCAGCTGATGTCAGCCAAGCGAAGCTGGGGATGGCTGCGCACGAAGTCCAACAGGGATGCGCAGCGTTCCTGCAAGGCGCTGGGGCTGGCGGCAGAAAGGATCAACACCTGATCCTGAGGGCTGCTGGCGGCAGGTTGGGCCTTCGGCCGAGATGAGGCCAGCAGGATGTGGGCATTGGCGCCGCCGAAGCCAAACGAACTGATCCCAGCCAGCGCAGGCTTTGCCGAGGGGGAAATGGGCTCAAGGGTGGTTGGAACCGCAAGGCCCAGCGCCTCAAGATCCAGGGACGGATCGCAAGATTGAAAGTGCAGGGTGGGCGGTAGTTGTTGGTGGTGCAGAGCCAGGGCGGTTTTGATCAATCCGGCCATGCCGGAGGCGGCTTCTGTGTGGCCGATATTGGGTTTGAGCGAACCAACTTTCAGGGGGTGTTCACCACGCCTTTGCTTGCCAACGGCTGCCGCCAAAGCCTTGAGTTCGATCACATCACCCACCCTTGCGCCGAGGGCATTGAGCTCCACGTAATGCAGATCGGCGATGTCCACGCCTGGCGCGCAATAGATATCTCGCAGCAGATCAATCTGGGATTGCAGGCATGGCAAGGCCAATCCGTTGCCTTGGCCGTTGTGTCTGATGCGGCAGTCCTGAATCTGCGCATAGATGCGATCACCATCGGCGAGGGCTTGTTCCACGGGCTTGAGCACCGCCACCCCAACGCCCTCACTCCGCAGATAGCCATCCGCCGTGGCATCCAGGGATCGGCATTGCCCCCGGGCGGAAAGCCAGCCGCTGTTGACAAACCGCTGGGTCACGCGGGGGTCAAACATGAGGTTCACGCCTGCGGCAATGGCGAGCTGGCTGCGCTGGAGCCAGAGCTCCCGGCAAGCCAGATCCACCGCCACCAGGGCCGATGAACAGGCCGTGTTGACAGAGGCGCTGAACCCACTGAAGCCAAACGACTGGGAAAGCCGATTGGCGGGGATGGAGGGATGAATGCCGAGGTAATCGGCAACATTGAGCTGATCTTCCGATGCGACAGCGAGCTCCGCATATTCGATGCCAGCCACACCGACGACAACCGCCGTGTTGCTGCCTCGCAGTGCCAAGGGATCAAGGCCGGCATCCTCAAGGGCACTCCAGGTGAGTTGCAGCAGCAATCGCTGCTGGGGATCCATGCGGGCTGCGTCCTGTGGGCTGATCTTGAAGAAGTTGGCGTCAAAGACATCAACATCCTCAATAAAACCACCCTTCTGGCCAGGAAGAAAGTGATCCGCCCGCCACGGCGGTGGAGATCCAATGGACTCCACGCCATCCACCAGGTTTTGCCAGAGCTCATGCGGGGAGGCTGCGCCGGGGTAACGGCAGCCGAAACCGATGATGGCAATGGGTGACCTCTCCATCTCCGCTCAGCTGCTCCAATGGGCCACGATGGCCAAGGCGCCTTGCAGATACAACTCCCGGCACAGGCGGCGTTGAATCTTGCCGCTGGAGGTGAGGGGAAGCGTGGCGGGCCGGATCAACACAATTTCGGCAAGCGATACACCATGCTCAAGCGCAACCGCTTCACGCATGGCCCGAAAGATGGCGTCCTGGGGCAAGGTGGCCAGCTGGGTGCGTATAACTTCCTGAACGACAACAACCTTCTCCTGGGTGTCGAAGCCTGTGGCGAAGGCCGCGCCACGATGGGCCGCCAAGGCCTGGTGGGAGCCCTGGATCGTGGCCTCCAGATCCTGGGGGTGGTGGTTTTGGCCGTGAACGATGATCAGATCCTTGAGGCGACCGGCAATGTACTGCTGCCCATCGCGCCACAAGCCCAAATCACCGGTTCGCAGGTAGGAGGTGGGTCCACCTGTGTTTGGGGTGGCCTGGAAGGTTTGTCGGCTCAAGGCCTCCTGCCGCCAGTAGCCCAGCGCCACGCTGGGGCCCGCTGTCCAGATCTCACCTAGCTGCCCCGGCGCACAGGGGGTAAGCGTTTCAGGATCGACGATCAGCAATTCGCTGCCGAGCCATGGATGGCCGCAGGCCACGAGCTGCCGGGTTGGCGTCTCCAGTGAGATCACTGTTGGCGGTTGGTCAAGTTGGCCGCCGCTGATCATCAACGTGGCCTCCGCCATTCCATAACAGGGATACAAGGCTGCAGTCTCAAAACCAAAGGCTTGGAACGTGCGACTGAAGGTCGCCAGGGTGGCCGCGCGTACGGGCTCGGCACCGCAATAAGCGCTGCGCCATCGGCTCAGATCAACACCCTCAAGGTCCTGCGGCGTGATCCGTTTGCTGCATTGCTCATAGGCAGAATTGGGCCCGCCGCTATGGGTGGCGCCGAACCGATGAATCAGTTGCAACCAGATGGCTGGCCGTTTGCCGAACGTTTCTGGTGCCAACAACACACCATGAAATCCCGAATACAGAGGCTGGAGAATGCCATCAATCAACCCCATATCATGATAGTGAGGTAGCCAGCACACCGAAACACTCGATTCATCCAGTTGAAATGCCGCCTGGATGCAGGCTGAGTTGTGGCTCAGGTTGCCATGGCTGACCATCACGCCTTTGGGCGCGCCCGTGGATCCGGAGGTGTACTGGAGGAAGGCCACGTCATCCGGCTTCTGGTCGCCATGGACGGGCAAATCTTCTGTAGGTCTCTCTGGCTTCGGCAGCTCGTCGGTGGCCAGGCAGGGAAGATGAGCCAAGCCCCAGTCGTGCAGCGAGGGCCGGTAGGCGGCAAGCGTTAGCACCAGCGCCGGCTGAGCATCGCGCACGATGGCGGCAATCTTGGAGGCAGGGCTGCGGCGACGGGGCAGACTGACCGGCACGGCGATCACCCTGGCCGCGAGGCACGCGAAGAACGTGCTAACGAATGGTAGACCGGCGGGGTAGAGAAGCAGGGCCCGCTCCCCCGGCTCCACCATCGCACGTACCCTCCTGGCAATCTGCAGGGAGCTCTCATGCAACTGTTGGTAGCTGATACAAACGCCCGGATCCGTGGCGGAGGTGACGAAGGTATAGGCGGTGCGCTGACCTTCGCAGCGGGATCTGGCGTCAAGAATGGAGCAGAGGGTGTGCATTACAAAGTGCGATCAAGGCCGCAACAGATCAGGCAAAGAGGCGAGGCGTCGCGAGAGGCGTGTGGGTGAGCGCTCTAGCGAATCGCTGGCCAGCTCCAGACCTGAAAACCTCTCTAGCAATGCTCTCAAAACAATTTCCATTTCCAGCTTGGCCAGGAAGGAGCCGACGCAATAGTGAACGCCTCCACCAAAGCCTAGATTCCGGTTGGTGCGTTTAAAGTCCAAGCGATCAGGTTCGGGAAAGGCCGCTGGATCGCGATTGGCAGCACCAAGATAAACTACCAAATACTCGCCTTGTCTAATCCACTGATCAGCAAACAACACATCTTGTGCAGCCCGTCGAGTTACGTATTGAATCGGGCTATCAAATCGCATGAGCTCATTGACCGCGGATGGGATCAGAGCTGGATTCTCTCGCAGTTGAGAAATTGTTGAGGGATGGTGCAGCAAAGCCAGCAGGCCATTGGAAATCAGACCTTTGGAGGATTCTTGTGCTGTTGCGGCAAGCACAATCAGCGTGCTGATGATCTCCTCATCAGAGAGGTCTGAATGTGGTTGCTGCTGAAGGAGTTCGCTGAACAAACCCGGCTGGGGGTGGTGCCGAATAACCGCCATGAGCTGCTCGAGGTAAGCTCGAAACTGTGCCATGCTTACACTTTGCTCCAGCAGCATCTCCAGCGGCGCCGGTTGATCAAAGATGGTGATGGTGTTGAAGCACCAGCTGGAAAGCTGGCAGGCCTCATGGTCTGGCAAGCCCAGCAGACGAGTGGTGGTCGATGCAACGAGCGGATCAGCCAGATTGGTCATCAGATCAACCGGCTTGCCAGTTACTATGCAGTCGAGTAGATCGGAGACAATAGACTCGACGTAGGGGCGCAGGGCTTCGATCGACTCACTTGTGAAGCTAGGGTTGATCGCCCTTCTTAAACGGGAGTGTTCAGGTGGATTCAGGAAAAAGAGCCAGCTATCCAGTATCTGGGAGAGCTCAATAAATGATGCTTCGCGATATTTCTCTGCCTTGTCCACTAGGCGAGCAGGAAGATTGTCAACTATGAAGCGGGGATCTTTGAGAATCTTGTCAGCATAGGCATAAGAAGTGACGATCCAGGTTTGAAAGAGCGACTTATGAATGGGCTCTTGGGCTCGCAAGCGCTCGAAGATCGGATAGGGATCAGCGTGAAACTGTGGTGCGTAGGGATTGAACATCTGAGATTGCAAGAGCGGTGTTCACGCAAAACCACCATCCAACACTGTTTCAGATGGCTATGATTGTTTGCCTTGAGAGATCTGCGTCAGTTGCTCAGAGAGATCTTCAATGTGCGGAAACTCCCACATCATAGCGGGATCAATGGTGATTTCCAAGGTGTCTTCCAAGTGGCCCACAAGGCTGAGAGCGCCGGAGGAATCCAGGCCCAGGGCAAACACCGAATCGACGGGAGCGATGGCTGCTGGAGTTAACTGGAGCATTTCAGCCAATTTGGAGACCACAATGGCCTGGATAGCAGCTTGGCTTTTCAAGGAACCGACCTCGGCAGAAAAAAGGAGACGGCGTACAAATTTTGCCTTGGGCAACGCCTGTCAAGTAAATCCGATACCAACTGTAATCCAAGTCGAGGATTCAGTGCAGGCTGTCGGACACTTCTCGTCTGAGCGCTTATGAGGGGATAGCTGGCATGCTGCGATCCAGCGGCGGCGGCCGGTTAACCGACGAGAGCCAGGGGTGCCTGAGATCGTCCCGCACACCCAGCACCGCTTCGCGGCAAGAGCGGAGGCCGATCCTGCAGGTTGCGGATGGGTATGCCGTGGCGCGGGCTTCAGTCCTCTCGGCGCCAGAGGCGTTGACAGGCATGAGGATGGTTTCTGCCATCCGACAGATCGACCAGCCCAGCAGATCTCGTTGGTGGCTTGCGGATAATGACCGCCTACGAGGGAACACAGAATCGCGCGTTCATCTTGTTGGATCTCGCCGCTGTGGTGGAACCCACAGCCCATCCAGTTCACACTCTTGATGTGAAGCCAAGGCTGATCGGTCCCTTCAAGTGGGATTGATCCGATGGATTGAGAAAGAAACTCCAGCTCTCCAACAGATGGGAGAGCTGGAGGAATCAGGCCATGGGATCATCCTCTGCCTTGCGCTTAAGGACAGCCGGAAGATGGTCGGCCAGAAAGCGATGATCTTTGATGATCCCTTCAGCATCGGCGTTGGAGCTAAAACCCTAGGTTTGAAGCATCCATTGGTGAATGGGAATGACCACCTCGTCACCGGGTCAAGGGTGATCCCCAACGGCTCTGCCTGATCGCCCATGTGGTTGAGGGCCGGGAGGAATCCAGGCCGAGAGCCAACACGGAGTCGACTGGAGCGATGGCTTCGGCAGCCAGCTGCAGTGACGCAGATAGTTTGGAGATCACCCGTCGCTCAGCCGTAGTGGGGCTGGTGATGGAAGTCGATGGCCGTGAGCTCTTCAGGGCTTCCACCAGCGATGCCATAGGCTGCCATTGCTGCCTCGGGCCAATACCTCCAGGTGGCCGGGACCCCAGGAGACGGGAACTGGATCATGGGTGATGGTGCCCTGCAGGTTTTCCCAATCCTTGGGCCAGCCAGTCCCGGTCTTACATTTATGGTATAGGGCGCTATCTTTGCCACGAACAAATACCTCCAGATGGCCCGGGCCCCAGGATTCCACGGCAGGGTTCCCGACTAGTTGGCCTCCCAGGCTTTGCCAGTCTGTCCAGCCATTGCCGTTCCATGCCTTGTTGTAGAGCGCTTCATTGCTGCCGCGGACGAAGAGCTCCAGATGGCCGGAGCCCCAGGAAATGGCGGCCGGCCGACCGCTGTATTGTCCACCCAGATTTTCCCAGCCAGCTGAAAAGCCGTTGCCGGTCCAAACCTTGCGCATGATCGCGTTATTGGCGCCAAGGGCAAAGATCTCCAGGTGCCCTGGCCCCCAGGACACCACGGCAGGGTCGCTGCTGATCGGGCCGCCCAGGTTTTCCCACTCGGAAAACGTGTTGTTGCCTTTCCAGGCGCGGCGCATGAGCGAGCCGTCCTGCCCTCGCACGAACACCTCCAGATGGTCCTTGCCCCAGGAGATGGGGACGGGAACGGCGTCGGTGCTGAATTTCCCACCCATGTTGATCCACACGTTGCCCTGGGGCGGCATTCTCCACAGGCCATAATCCATCCCGAGGCCGAAGACCTCGCGATGGCCTGGGCCCCAAGTGACTGCCGCAAGATCAGTGGGAATTGCGCCACCAAGACTTTCGAAGCCAGACCATCCCTTGCTCGTCCACTGTATGCGCCAGCACGCTTTGTCCGTGCCACGAACATAGACCTCTAAATGATCCTTACCCCAGCTCATCGGAGCTTGACCGCCGAGAATTCCGCCTCCGAGATTGTCCCACCCGCCCCAAGCAAGCTTCGGAGTCTGTGCTACTGAGGGAGAGGCAACAGCAGCCTCCGCAAGGCCAATGAGCCCATTGGAATCGGAGGTCATGACAATCGAGGCCTTAGAATCAGGCTGAAGCTGAATTGATTGGCCCCAATACTGATAGAGAGCTTTCACTCCAGCAAAGAGAGGATGGGCGGGACTGGTAACCGGAAGTACGCCAGTGATCAGGTTGTAGGAGGTTTCGAGGCGAAGCCCAAAGGCACTGAGCAACTGACGCCACTGCGCAGCCTCTGATTCGCTTCCGCCATGACCGGTTCCGGCAATCAAGCAGACGTTTCCACCTGACCGAATATAGTCAACCAACATCTGATTGTCAACTTGCTCTCCACCAACGAATACAACGTCGTACGTACTTAAGGTATTGGGATCGAGCGGCACCGAGCGATCCCTTTTGAATGCGTAGGGGGGAGTTGACAATGCCTTTTCCAACTCAGTACCCAAAACGGTCGGATTCGAAATGTAATAACTGGAGTAATCCAGAAATCTACCACCCTTGCCGCCGGTCAAATATTGAGCAATATTTTTTATGAATATCGCAGTGTCTGGTGCTTGTTGGAAGCCATGGTCACTCAAGATGTACTCATCGTGCAGCACGAGCAGCTTGCCCGTGCGCGTTGCTGCAGGTTCCTTGATGGGATTCACGCTCACTGGATTGGCAGACGGTTCTTTCGCCGGAACAGGCGCCGCGGGTTGGGGCGATGGTGCCGCCGCGGGACTATCTTTCAGGCTGCAGGCATATTTTATGGTTAATTGCCCTTGACTCTGGCGAATGTGTGAGCGCAGAGTGTTGCATATAAACAAGGCATAGCATTCTGGCGGGAGGTCAACGCTGTCCGGAGAGGTTAGTTGAGTTTTTTCACGCCCTCCTCCGCCACAAAAGACCACTAAAGCCCCTGCCGGAGCACCTGCTATTCGCCATTCATTCCTGTCGTAAATATCCTTGGGTAGCTGATAGCCTCTGCTGTCCGTCTGGGCGGTGAAGACGGTCAGGGCCGGATCACTCGTCGGGGACTTGTATAAGCACCAAGAGCCAGTGACAGTGAAACTGATCCGCAGTTCCTTGTTGGTGTCATTTTTTAATGTTGGAGCATTCATTTCTTCGGCATTGAGTTTGATTTCGCCCCTTTGATCAAAATTAGTCAGAGAAGTGATGGTCATTGGTTGAAGAAGAGATGAGGTGATGCGAACAGGCTTGAAATACCTGTTGCGAGCTGTGTGAAGTCTTGGTCTCGGTCGGCGAGCATTCTGGGTCGATCTTGTCCACCATTGACAACGTTGTGGTGGTCATGGCGAAGCCGGGCAAGCCTGCGCTCTGATGGGTGGTCCCCGACAGGGATCTCCCGGCAATCCAGGTTGCTGAATTTTCACGGCAGACTGGCATTGAGGTTGGAGAGCTCACCCAATCCGCGGCCTGAGCTGGCAGCCCGAACCACTATTTCTTGTCTTCTCAAAACGCTTATTATGATCACGAATATGCACTCACGTATCTTGGATTCCTGCGCTCAGCCGATGATCGACTCTCCTTGCTGAGCAAGCCTGACTTAATCTGGGGCTTCTCCTGTGATTATTCAGGCCATCAGATTGCCTCACCCATTTGTTGGGCGGCACGTGCAATTGATAATATATGGATGCACTTAGCACGATTCTTGCTTGAAAACGCAGGGCATTCGATCTTTGGCAATCACGTCTTTGGCAAGCCCGCATCATCCAAGTCGTATGACACACTGCAAACACTAACTTGAAATGCGGAGCGATCTGGCGACCCTTTGCAAAATCTTCCGTTTCCCCGCCTGTCCCTTCAGGCTCTGAGGAACTTTTCCCGTTCAGACTCCGTGACAGGGACAGTTCCTCAGGGCGAAGATCAGAGTTGCTGATCCCTGGCCGGCATCATCATTACCGGCCGCATCTCGTGCTGAGACTATGCGCCATTGATTCTCTTCGGGTTCGGATTTCAGAAGCGGACTGGCTGCTTTCGTCCTCCGCTGCCATAGGGCTGATCCTGGCCCTGCGGGAGGAGATTGAGCAGCTCCGCACCCACCTCACCGCCCTGGTGCGTGAGCTGACCCGCCTGCGGGGGAGGACGGCCGCAACTCCCGCAACTCCTCCTAGCCTCCCTTCCGCGACACCTGTCCCCCTTGCTTTGAGCCCCCTGCCTGAGGGTCGCCAAGGGAGTGTTCCGCAGGGTCACGGCGCTGGTAATGGAGCCTCGGCTGCATCGGCTGATCTGCTGCTGCTGTTACACAAGCAAGGCAGCTGTAGACGCAGTTTTCTTCGCAGGTGTCCGTGCACTGCTGCGGAGAAGTGCGCTACGTTAGTCGGTGATTCAGAGGACAATTACCCTGGTGTCCACTCCCACCAGGGTGCGATCCACCAGCCAATCGCCTCCAATCAGCCCTCAGACCCATGGCCTTGAGATGTTCAGCGCGTTGGGGGTTGGGTTGACCTTGTCACGTTTGAAGGTGTTGTGTTGTTCCATTCATGACCGTTCAGCCTGTTCGACGGCGGCAAGGATGGCTTCGGCGAGGCTGGGCACGAGCTCGGGGCGATAGAAATCGAGGTGTTCGCTGAATAAGGGATGGCAACGCACGCCGCCGCTGGCGTAAAAGCTCCAGAGCCGCCGCAGCTCTTGGAGATGTTGTTGGGGCGCAAAGATATCGACCGTCATGGTGGAGCGTTCGGGTCGATAGTCTCGCTTGAGCAGGGCCAAGAAGGGATCGGTTTGGGAACGTCTGCCTGGCCTAATGTACTGCCAGTGGAGATACCAATATAATTGGGTGTGGAGTTGGCCAGCCTGGCGGCGTAGCAGGGTTTTCCAGGAGTTGGGGTGCAGGAGATGGTGACGCAGCGATCCTTCCGGCTTCAGCCGCGGTAGGCCATGGCGCCACAGTAGGGTGAGTCCTAGACGGCGATGCATTCGGGCGCCGAAGCCGCTATCCAGCACCGCGAAGAGTCCCAGGTTGGCGCCACGCTTCTGAAGCTCGATGGCGACGGCATGGGCATACCAGCCGCCGGCCGAATAACCGAGGAGATGGATGGGCCCATCGGGTTGACGCCGCAGGATTTGATCGGCGTAATCGGCGGCCATCGCCCGCACGGAAGGCAGCTCGGGATCGGCGAGGCCGGCGGCGCTGGCCTGCAGGCCGAGCACAGGGCGGTGTGGGGCGAGGGAGCGGGCGAGATCGATGAAGGCTCCGAGCGTGCCGCCCCAGCCATGCACGACGAACACGGGCGGAAGAGAGCCGAGGGGTTGGAGCGTGACCAGATTGGAGTGGTCGCGGACGTGCCGTGGGCGCTGCGGGTTTGGCGAGCTGGCGGATGCGGCGTGGTGCTGGGCTGTCAGCCAGGCGGCCTGCTCGCGCAGGGTGGGGGCCTGGAAGATCGCGGCCACCGGCATGGTTTGGTGGAGCTGGGAGGCGATGGCGGCCACCAGCTGAGCGGCGGAAAGGGAATGGCCGCCCACCATGAAGAAGTTGTCGGCGATGCCGAAGTCGCAGTGGCCGAGGACGTCGGCCCAGAGGCGATGGAGCTGGCGTTCGAGTTCGGAGGAGGGCGGGATGCGCTGTTGCAGATCTCCCGCGAAGGACGGGGCTGGCAGGGCCTTGCGATCGAGCTTGCCGTTGGCGGTGAGGGGAAGGGCCTCCAGGGCGATGAAGGCCGAGGGGACCATGTAGTCCGGTAGGCGTTCCGCAAGAAAAGAGCGGAGTTCCTGTGAGAGAAGCTGGGCAGGGTAGCTGGCTGTTTCGTTACCGCTGCCGGATCCATTGCTGTTGCCATCGCCGCTGCCATGGCTGCCGGTTGGGTCATGGGTGAGCGGGTCCCTGGAGGCGCTTTCGGCGAGAGGCGGCTGGTCGGACGGGCGT